>JABJCN010000145.1 GCA_018668635.1 Opitutia bacterium | reverse complement strand
GCTGCGGACATTTCCGGAACCATTCACAGGGTCGGTAATCCAAACCCGGAGCTCCAGGTCCACGGAATTGTCACCAAACCCGGTTACCCTGCAGACCGGTTCAGGATTATTCAGGACGCGCGACTCGGAGGCACCTGCCTCCACGCAAAGCTCCATGGCCTTGCGCACATCGGTATCATAGGAGACGCCCACGGGAATCCGCATCCGTACATTGGTGTCGGTGAAAGACCAGTTCGTGACCTTTTGCGTAACCAGATCCTCATTCGGGATCAAGTGCTCCTTCCCGTCCCGAGTGATGACCGAGACATAACGTGCACGAAGAGAATTGATCCAACCATAAGTACCCTCGATTTCGATGACATCCCCCGGCTTGATCGATCGGTCCAGCAACAGGATGACGCCACAGACCAGGTTTGAAATCACCTTCTGAAGGCCAAAGCCTATCCCCAAGCCAATGGCGCCACCAAAGAGGGTCAGCGATGAGAGATTAAGCCCAGCCGTGGAAAGTGAGGCCATCACGGCGATCATTAACAATGAAATTTGGACAACTTTCTCCAATAGCACCTGCATCGATGGATTGACCTCAGGCAGCTTCGCAATCCGGTTTTTACTCAATCGGTTAAGGAGCGAGGAAACCCACAACAAGACAACCAGAACCCCAATCCCCTTTAGCAGGCTAAGCAGCGAGATACGAGTCTCACCAAGGGCAAACCCCATGGACTCCAAGACCTCCGCCACCGGACCAAGAATTCCGAAAATATGAAGCCCAAGCAAAACAAAGATAATCCATGCACCCAGACGCATCCAGAAACGATTCCTCGCCGCACCTGAGAAGCCCTTGAAAACTGAGTAGGCCGACACAAAAAGTGCAAACGGCTTCAATAAATAAACCTCCCATCCTTGTTTTTGGAAAAATGCCAACGCGCCAAGGGAAAACGCCACAAGGAAAACCGGCACCTCCAGTTGCGCTGCTTTTTGCAGTCGTTCCTCACCGGAAGTCACCACCCCATCCCGACCGATCCAGTACAATAACGCTCGCTTGAAAAGGAACCCGGCAAGGATTCCAATAGCAATTGCCACTCCCATGCCAATGAACTGATGGAGAACCTCAGACGAATCAATGCGATGGAAATCCCCGCGGAAAATCTCCTTCCAGAATTCCAGCATGGCATCGGGGGGCTGGGCTATGCCTCCTTCCGTAACACCACCGGCTTGACTATGATTTTCAGCAATAGACAAGTTGTTTTCATGAACAACATTTGATTGAATAGAATCCTCAGTATTTGCCATATCTGTGATTGCCAGTTTCTTTTTCTCCCGCATGGTGACAAGCCAATTTCGAGAATGAAAATAGTGTTACAACTTCCATGCTCAGGAGCGAGTCATTCATTTACTTTCTATTTGGCTATAATCTTGGTGACAGCGGGATTCGCTCGCCCAGTGGAAGGAAAATCTCTTGCCGACTTGCAAATTGGCAGTGTGGGTCTTGGGTTGAAACACATTAGGGGATCGACGTTTTCATACACTATACCCGGGGAATTGACACAGACTTCAAACGAAAGCCTGAACGGAATTAGGCTAACCTGGCGCAAACAAGGAATGAGGTTCTTTAGCCAAAAAGCAGGCATCACTTGGGATAGCTCCATTTTAGTTGCGACTACATCAATAAACCTGCCAGAACCCGATGTCGCTGATTTTATATCAAAACCAGATAATATTGCACCGGATAATAAGGGTGAAACCACTTGGAGATTGGATGATAGAAAGTGGCGCTGGAGCGGAACATTGCTTGGTATTGATACGGGTCCCTCAATAGAGTTCTTGGTTCTGGAAAATATCCTTTTCAGAACACATGCCGGAGTTTCCTTTGGGTACCTTACTACCAACACAAGCTTCAGCCAAAAAGCCGAGTGGAAGCAGTATGAATTAGATGAGGATAATAAGAAAATCCCTGTAAAAGATGCAAAAGAAAATACTATATTTGAGGAAAAAAACCATTCGGCCTCCCAAAGGCTAACCAATTCAAACTCGGATTGGCACATTGGTTGGAATATAGAGACAGAAATAACATACTTCGCAACAGACCGCCTTGGATTATCCTTGAATGCAGCGATTGAATCATTGGGTAATCAAACCATATCAATTCAAGACCACAGGACAATGTTTGATCTTTCCTCCACTTGGTCCATCGGCACAGGGATTTTGTTTAGATGGTAGCAACCTGCAAACGTATAACCGAACATTCATGGTTTAATCGCTTCATCATCGCGGTCATCCTGCTGGCTGGCATCCACGTGGGTATTGAGACCTATAAGGAATTTGCTCAGCGTTATCGTATCATTCTCGATACGATTGACCATGTTATCCTCGGTATCTTTGTACTCGAAATCCTTCTAAAAGTCATTGCCTGCGGAAATAGGCCGTGGCGCTACTTCCTGGATTCGTGGAACATCTTTGACTTCCTTATTGTCGCTGCATGCCTGACTGGGCCATTCCTGCCTGGGGACACCTCCTTCCTTCCCGTTCTTCGACTAGTCCGCATACTACGGGTGTTGCGTATCATCACAGTTATTCCTGATCTAAGGATGATAGTTGGTGCGTTGCTCAAAAGCATTCCATCAATGTTCTACGTGTGTCTCCTACTGGGACTGCTATTCTACATCTACGGAGTAATGGCTGTTTTTCTCTACAGCGAAAATGACCCCATCCACTTCAAGGACCTGCCTCTTTCCATGTTATCCCTCTACCGCGTTGCGACCCTGGAAGACTGGACGGACATTATGTAT
>JABJCN010000157.1 GCA_018668635.1 Opitutia bacterium | reverse complement strand
TGTTCTATTGTAGCCAATTGATTCTATAAGTATTTCTCTTATTCCATGGAAATCCATAGGGGTTCGAAATGAATGCGATTGTCCTCCTACATCCAATGTAAATTCCATTTTTTTTGAAGGAAACACGAACCATTTACGTCCTGTCACAGGCAAGGGTTCGCTGATGATTCTAACCTTTCCATTATTTTTTGCAACCACATGGACATTGCTTGCTCCAAATATAAGTTTCCTAAACAATTTAACCATGAAGGGATTGCTTGTTTGGGCTTTGTTTGTGGCATTTATGTTCCCAGACTCCTCAGGTTTAACATAGTTCTCGTATGTCATGCCATTGTACGTCGGGAACATGCTGTTGGTTGGTATGATGAATGGTTGAAAAAAGAAAGTCCGGATACCAATGACAAGAAAAGCTCCCACTAGAAGCATTTCTATATTCTCGCTCCATCCACGATTCGGATAAAATTTACCACCTGTTTTGCGCAGAATCTCATCCTGTTTTGTAATGGCGGCTTCAAGATCCTCACGAGTTGTGGATTTATTTTTTCGGGCCTGATCAAGAGTTTGTGTGCAGTCGTTGAGCTCTTTGGCCAATTCAGGAGAGATGACATCCACCCTGTAATGGTAAACCTTGATTCCAGTGCGGACAAGATCATCCGAAATTCGTTTCAATTTACGTGGTTTGACTTTAGAGAGTTCCATTGTATAAAATTTAGCGTGAAGTGCCTTTGAGTATTTCAATGAAAGCATCCTGGGGAATTGATACTTTTCCGATCTGCTTCATGCGCTTTTTTCCTTCCTTCTGTTTCTCAAGGAGTTTCTTTTTGCGCGTGATATCACCGCCGTAACACTTGGCTGTTACATCTTTTCGCAGTGCGCCAATTGTCTCCCTGGCTACAACCTTGCCCCCAATTGCTGCCTGTAAAGCGATTTTAAATAGTTGTCGGGGAAGAATGTCCCTTAGTTTTTTGCAGAGCACTCGCCCACGGGACTCTGCCTTGTCGCGGTGAACAATGGATGAAAATGCGTCAACCGGATCCGTGTTCACCAATATATCCATCCTGACAAGTGCTCCCGGTTGGTAGTCGGCAATCTCATAATCCATGGAACCGTATCCATGCGTAATGGATTTTAGGCGATCATAAAAATCAACCAATATCTCATTCAATGGCAGACTGCATGTCAGCATGATACGAGTATCATCAATCATCTCGGTATGGGTGCATGATCCTCGCTTATTCGTAACCAGGGCAAGTATGTCACCTATACTGTCATTGGGTATATGGATTGTTGCCTTAATGAAAGGTTCATGGATTTCCTCAATTTCTGACGGATCCGGGAGGAGGACCGGGTTATCGACATCAATTACCTCGCCCCCCGTCTTGTGCACCCGGTAGACAACACTCGGGTAGGTTGAGATAATATCCAGGTCGTATTCACGCCGAAGACGTTCCTGTATAATCTCCATGTGAAGCAGTCCAAGAAATCCACAGCGAAACCCAAAACCTAATGCCACAGAGTTTTCAGCCTGATATGTGAATGCCGCATCGTTCAGGCGCAATTTCCCGACACTGGCTTTCAGTTTCTCGTAGTCTGAAGAATCTATTGGGTAGACGCCGCTAAAGACCATGGGGCGTACTTCCTTGTAACCGGGAAGCATATCTTTTGCGGGGTTGTCGACATGAGTCAGGGTATCTCCAATCTTAATGTCAGAAACATCACGAATGTCTGTCACCATGTAACCAACTCTTCCTGGGGTAAGTTCCTGTTCAGAGACCATCTGGGGCGAAAAACGCCCGAGGTCCTTGATTACCGTCTTTCGTCCGTCGCTCATGCTCAAGACCGTGTCCCCAACCTTGACCGTTCCGGAAAAGACACGCACATAACAGATCACTCCCCTGAAAGCATCGTAGACGCTGTCAAAGATAAGGATTCTGGTCCCATTGTATTCATGAAGTCGAGGGGAAGGTAAACGTTCCACAATGGCCTTCAGGATATCCGAGGTCCCCTCCCCGGTCTTTCCGCTGGCTTGAATTCCCTCGTCCGCCGGAACGGCAAGTATGTCCTCCAGTTGTCGTTTTACCATTGGCAGGTTTGAACTGGGAAGGTCCACCTTGTTGAACACAGGAATGATTTGCAGCCCCTGTTCATGCGCCAGTACTGTATTGGCAACTGTCTGCGCTTCGACTCCCTGGGATGCATCAATGAGAAGAATTGCTCCCTCACATGCGGCCAAACTTCGGGACACTTCATATGTAAAGTCAACATGCCCCGGTGTATCGATCAGGTTAAAAAGAAACTCCCCTTTTTCCGGGTCTGTATAAACCATGGAGACAGGATGGCTCTTGATTGTGATTCCACGCTCTCGTTCCAGGTCCATGGAATCCAGCAGCTGTTCCTTCATCTGCCGTTGCTCCACAGTACGCGTGGTCTCAAGCAGACGATCGGAAAGAGTTGTCTTTCCGTGGTCCACGTGAGCTATGATACAGAAGTTTCGTATCTTTTGAAGGTCGTCCATCACCAATGTAAAGGCGGTTAGGAAACGAAACAGACAACCCTTGGCAAACCCCAAATTGACAATATCTGATGCATGTGATGATAGTTGCATCCCATGAACATAAGGAATGCATCTCTAATTACCTTGATTCTAGTCTGCACTAATCTTGTTGCAGTCGACTGGCCAAACTGGCGAGGACCCGCACTGAATGGTATATCCAGTGAATCCCAATGGAGTCTTTCAAATGCCAATATTATATGGAAAGAGAGCATTGGTGTTGGCTTCTCCTCCATCTCGGTGTCCAAGGGTAGAATTTATACAATGGGTCACAACGGATTAAAAAAAGATGGCATGGAAACAGTCCATTGCCTGGATGCCTTGACCGGCAAACCGGTCTGGGCCGACACCTACCCGGCTGTCCTTGTTGATTATCTACATGAAGGAGGTCCATGCTCCACCCCGACCGTACATGGGGATCGAGTTTACACAATCAGTAAGGACGGGCGTCTCAAGTGTTACGCTGCAGCAACTGGCAAGGTTTTCTGGGAACGTAATATGATGAAAGCTGCTGCCATGAAAAAACCTCCGGAATGGGGTTTTGCTGGCTCCCCTGTTGTCCTTGGAGACAAGCTCCTGATTGAGGGAGGATACACCTTCGCACTGGATAAAGAGAGTGGAAAGGATATTTGGCGAAGCAAGAGATACCGCCATGCATACGGAACTCCTGCCACTTTCACGCATAATGGCAGAACGCTGATTGCAACCTTGAAGACTGATGGACTTGTCATTCTTGATGCAACAGATGGGTCCTCTGTTGCATTCAGGAAATGGGAAACCTCATTTCGCACCAACTCCACCTCCCCCATTGTCTTACCCGACGGAAAAATATTCGTGTCCACAGGATATCACAGGGGATGTGCCCTCTTTGAGTTGCAGGGCAATCAACTGAATACGCTTTGGGAAAACAAAAATCTCTCGAACCACATGAACAATTCCGTAATCCTTGATGGTCATATCTATGGTTTTGATGGAAACTCACATATGGCCGGCCCCAAGGAACTGGTATGTCTGGAATTGAGCACCGGTAAGAGCAAATGGCGTGGTGGAGCGGAACTTCGCTGTGGGTCACTCATGGTTGCGTCCGGTCAAATACTGGCCCTTGGTGAACGCGGTCAACTGGTTGAGGCTCCAGTTTCTACGAAAAGCTTCGAGCCAACCGCTGAGATTCATGCCCTTCGTGGGAAGTGCTGGACAGTTCCCGTTCTTGCAAATGGATTTATCTACGCAAGAAATGCCCGAGGAGACCTTATTTGCGTAGACGCCAATCCCTAGATATGGTAGGCACATTGACGATTTTACATGAATCGTCTGCACATAGTTCTAAGTTCGCTGGTAGTCATTTCCTGCCTGGATGCCTCAGGTGTTGAATTCAATAGGGATATCCGCCCCATTCTCTCGGAAAAGTGCTTTAGTTGCCATGGGCTGGACCAGCAAAAAGGTGGACTCCGGCTTGATCTTGAGACCGGTGCTTTGAAGGGTGGAAAATCAGGGAAAGCGGCAATCACCCCGGGAAAACCAAATGATAGTGAACTCTTGGCTCGGGTCACTCATCCCGGAGATGACCGAATGCCTCCAAAAAAAAATGCAGTCCAGCCACTCAACGTGAAACAGATTGCTGTTCTTCAACAATGGATAACAGAGGGAGGCAAATACCAGAAACATTGGGCTTACCAAAAACCAATCAAGCCCGTCCCACCTGATGTAAATGCAGATACCGGTAATCCAATTGATCAATTCATAGTGGCAGAGCTTGAAAAGCTTTCGCTTCAGCTCTCCCCGACTGCAGAAAAGGCGAGACTCCTCCGACGTGTTCACCTTGACCTGACAGGTTTGCCGCCGACCTTAAAGCAACTGGATGCATTCCTTGAGGAGGATTCACCTGACGCATACACGATGGTTGTTGATCGCCTGCTTAAGTCCAAGCGATACGGTGAGCACTGGGCACGCCAGTGGCTCGACCTGGCACGTTACGCAGACTCCAATGGATTCCAAGCCGACCAATTGCGCGACAGTTGGGCATATAGAGACTGGGTTATCGATGCTATGAATGCCGACATGCCTTTCGACCAGTTTACTGTTGAACAGATTGCCGGTGACCTGCTCCCCTCGCCCACTCTGGCCCAGAAAATCGCAACCGGTTTTCACCGCACTCCCACCTGTAATGTTGAGGCAGGAGTTGACCCGGAGGAAAACCGCACCAACCAGGTTGTTGATCGAGTCAATACAACCGGTACAGTATGGTTGGGGACAACACTTGAATGCGCTCAATGTCACAGTCACAAGTATGATCCTTTCTCGCAGGAGGATTATTATAGAATATTTTCATTCTTTAATAATACGCCACTTGAAGTTGAGGGAAAAGGCGGGGTCAGTTACAATTTCTACGGTCCCAAACTGGATCTCCCCCTTTCCGGTGAGCAATCAGAAAAAATGGCACAAGTCGTCGCTCGATTGAGTGACGCAGAGACCGCCCTTGCCCTTGCAAAAAAGAAAGCGAATGCAGGTTTCAATCAATGGCTTAGTGAAAGAAGGAAAGAACTGACCCTGGATGTAAAAAAAGTCCCCGATTGGAAGGTCCTTGATTTCACCAGCTGGAAATCTTCCGGCAAGGAACCGTTCGAGTTACTGAAGGATGGTTCACTCCTTGCCATGGGAATCTCCGCCGACAAGACTCTTTACACTTTCGAGGCAAAGGCACCATCCACACGCATTGCATCGATCAAGCTGGATGCGCTGACCCATAAGTCTCTTAAGAAATCAGGCCCCGGACGAAATACCACCAACAAAAACCCTAATTTTGTCCTCTCCGAATTGTCTGTCTTTCTTCGGGGTCCCGACGGTAAGGAGATCCCCATTGCGCTAAACGGAGCGCAGGCCAGTTTCTCACAGGGCAGTTTTTCAGTCGCCCACCTCATCGACGGAAAGCATGAACCCCGCAATGGCTGGGCCATCGCTCCAGAGTTTGGCAAACCGCACTGGGCAACCTTCAACCTAACAACGCCCGTTACACCAGAACCCGGTTCATCCCTGGTGTTCAAGCTGAACCATGTTTATGGTGGGGGTCGTAATGTTGGCCGCACCCTTCTGTCCGTATCACCAACAGTTACTGCCGGTGGCAAAAGCTCATCAATTCCGAAGGATATCATTGCCCTTCTAAAGAAAAACAAACCCACAAAAAAGGAAATGGAGAAACTCCGTGAGCAGTGCATGAAGGAGCATCCCAAGGTCAAGTCGTTGGAAAAGGATGTGGCCAATGCAAAGAAGGCTGGTGATGGAATCAAAAAGTCCTCCACACTTGTCATGGTCGAGATGGAGACAGCACGAAAGACAAACGTCATGATTCGCGGACAATTCATGGAAAAGGGAAAGGCTGTCTCCCCGGGCACCCCGGACTCTCTCCATGCATGGGATGAGAATTTCTCGGGAAACAGGCTTGGTTTCGCCAAATGGTTGGTTTCCAAGGAGAACCCATTGATGGCTCGTGTTACGGTCAATCGATGGTGGGGACAATTCATGGGCAGGGGAATTGTTTCCACGGAGGAAGACTTTGGTTCCCAGTCTGAACCACCCACCCATCCCAAGCTTCTTGATTGGTTGGCCATTGAATTCATGGAAAACAAATGGTCCATGAAGCACATTCATCGAACGATTGTCCTGTCCGACACCTACCGTCAAAGTTCCCGCATCACTCCCGAACTCCTCAAGCAGGATCCACTCAACAGGATGTATGCCCGAGGCCCTCGCTTCAGGATGACAGCTGAAATGATACGGGATAATGCGCTTCAGGTAAGCGGAATCCTTTCGGACAAGATGCATGGTCCACCCATTTACCCACCGCAACCTGACGGCCTATGGAAGCAGGTGGGCCGTAATGAACCCAAATATGCCGCCGCCACGGATGAGGATCGTTTTCGCCGTGGCATCTACATCATATGGCGACGTGCAGCCCCCTACCCCAGTTTCGTCAATTTTGATGGCCCGGATCGATCCGCTTGTCATCCACGCCGCAGTCGCACAAACACCCCATTGCAGGCACTTACACTCCTTAATGACGAAGCCTACATTGAGATGGCATTGGCATTTGCAGACAGTATTTTGTCCGGGAATCCCACACTATCCCTCGAAAAGAAAATACGACTTGCATTTCGCCGTACAGTGGCACGGGCCCCTACCCAGCAGGAAATTGCAGCACTCCATGAACTTTATAAGTCTGAAATCATAGACCTTAAAAGCAATCCCCTGAGAGCAACTGAGCTGATTGGTTCAATAAAGGGTTACAAGGCATCGCCTGGACTGGACCCCCAGGAATTGGCTGCATGGTTTGCCATTGCCAACACACTTCTCAACCTCGATGAAACGGTAACCAAGTCTTGATATAATTCAAAATGAACCCGGTTGATATACAGACCCTTTCAAGGCGTTCCCTTTTCCAGCATACCGGAAATGGAATTGGCGGCATTGCCCTGGCCAGCATGCTCCAGCAGGACCTTCTTGGTCGAAGCACAGGCATGCATCATCCTGCACGGGCAAAAAATATCATCTATTTTCACTTTGTCGGGGGCCCCTCACACCTTGACCTGTTTGACTGGAAGCCCGAACTGCAGAAACATGATGGTGAACTTTGTCCGGATGAATTCTTCAAGGGCAAGAGACTGGCTTTCATTCGAAAGCAACCGAAGTTACTTGGCACCGACAAGGGCGATAAATTCAGGTTTCAACCATGTGGCCAATCGGGCAATACCATATCCAACCTGCTCCCCAAGCTACAGCAGTGTGCGGATGAAATGTGCTTCATCCGAACCCTTCACACGGATCATTTCAACCATGCACCGGCGCAGATGTTCATGTCCACAGGATTTGGTCAATTCGGACGACCAAGCATGGGGTCCTGGGTCAATTACGGCCTCGGGACAGCAAATCAGGATTTACCCGGTTTTGTCACATTGGTTACCGGTCAGTACCCCGGTGCAGGCAACAGCATCTTTGGCAGTGGGTTTCTTCCATCCGTCTATCAGGGAGTCGAGTTTCGTTCAAAGGGAGACCCGGTATTATACCTCTCAAACCCCAAGGGCATGGGCAACAAGGATAGAAGGCGTACAATCGATGCCATCAACAAGCTGAACCGTGAAAACCTGGCGGATGTCGGTGACCCGGAAATTGCCACACGCATCAGCCAATACGAGATGGCTTACCGAATGCAGTCATCGGTACCGGAATTGATGGATTTAAATACTGAATCAAAGACAACCCTTGAACAGTATGGAGCCAAGTCGGGAGGAGCCAGTTTTGCAAACAACTGCCTTCTCGCGAGGCGTATGGTTGAACGAGGCGTTCGATTTGTGCAGCTTTTTGACCAGGGTTGGGATCACCATGGCGGGGTATTCAAGAGCCTTCCCGGCAAGGCAAAACTGGTTGACCAACCCATAGCCGCCCTGATTAACGACCTGAAGCAACGAGGACTGCTTGATGAAACACTGGTCGTGTGGAGTTCTGAGTTTGGTCGTACTCCCATGGCACAAGGCAATGGTAGGGATCATCACAAGGAGGCATTTACAGTCTGGATGGCCGGGGGCGGAGTCAAGGGAGGTCACGTTCATGGTCAAACCGATGAACTGGGATACAAGCCGGTGTTAAATCCTGTGCATGTCCATGATTTCAATGCCACCATCCTTCACCTGCTGGGCATCAATCACGAGCGTCTTACCTTCAAGTTTCAGGGTCGTAACTTCAGGCTCACGGATGTTCATGGCAACGTCCAGCATGAGATAATTGCGTAGAATACCTTCCTTACTGAGAGATATCTTGTTTCTCAACAGCGTGGGCGTCCAGACTCAGGAATAGTCTGTCAGGGTTGCGGTATTACTGGTTGGCAACACTAACCCGAAGGAAACCACTTCCATCCGTCGTTGGGATAAAGGCGGTAACTTCCGTAAAGCCTCCCCTGTCAACGCGGTTCACTGAGGCATTAGCCAAGTCAACCGGCTCCCAGTTCTTGAGATCAACAGATCTTTCTACGATATAGTTTACATCCGTTACCGACTTGTTCTCGGTATAACTGAAACTCACATAGGTGGCGCCACTTCCATCCTCAACGGTATCGACCAGCGGTTCAAAAGTGGATTCATTATTGGCGGGGTCGCTACCCAAGGCGTACTCAAGAAGATTACTCATGCCGTCACCATCCGCATCCTCCACAGCAGAAAGCAGGCTTTCCTCATCCAGTTCAGTGATCGTATCGTCAGCTTCGGCAACAGATGCAGCTGCGGCAACAGTCAAATCCGCACTGAGCGTGAAACTTCCAGCCGCATTGGTTGCAATAATGCTGTAGATTCCGGAGTCGGAGGCTTTGACTCCCCTAAGGGACAGTTTGTTTGCCACCTGACCAGATATATCTGCCCCATCTTTCTGCCATTGATAGGTCACCGGTTTGCCACCCGATATACTTGCTGAAAAAGTGGCTGTCTTACCGTCAGCCAGGCTCAAGGACTTGAGGGTCTTGGTTGAGTACGGCTTCAGCATTACCGTTACCTTTGCTGAGGATGTCTGCACAGAGCCGACACTGTTCTTGATGACACAGTAGTAACTGCCGGCATTGACTACTCCTGCGGTCGCAATGGAAAGATCTGCCGTCTTGGCTCCGCTCACTCCGTCACCATCCTTGACCGCCTTCTTATCCTTGTACCATACGTACGTGGAAGTGGTTCCCTTGCTGTCGAGGCTGGTGGCAACGACACTTAAGTTGACTGCATCCCCCTCGTTGACGGAACTGGCAACTGGCTGGGTGGTGATTCTTGGTGCAAAATAGACAATGAGTGTGGCTTCATCACTGGTGGTTATACCGCCTCCGTTGATGGCCTTGACACGATAGCGACCGGCATTGTTGGTGGATACCTTGCTGAATGCCAGTTCCGACTTCGTGGCCTTGGACACTTCCTGCCAGGATGCTCCGTCGTTGGTGCTTTTCTCCCATTGGTAGCTTGGATCAGGGTCACCATTGGCTAATGCCTTCAGGGTAACCTTCCGAGCCTCATTCAGGCTGTAGCTGCGTGGATGGGTCTTGAAAGTAGGTACAATATACATACCAAGGTCGCCTCCCTTGCTGTAATCACTACTGGCAACGTTATCAACAACACATCGGTACTCTCCAACAGTTCCGGACTGTACATCTGCAACCGTCAAGGTTGCGGATGTCGCACCCTCAACAGCAGCCCACTTCCTGGATTTCGGGTCGAACTTCTCCCACTGGTAGGTAATCGTTCCCCCACCGGTTGCGGTAACTGAAAGTGTGCCCCCGGTACCCATCACGAAAGAGGCGTCAACCGGATCGTCTGTCACCTCGACAGCACTGATAATAGATACATTAAACTCATCACTGGTCATCTTGCCGGCTCCATTCTCGACCTCGACCTGATAGGTACCATTGTCCCTTGCTGCCGACACCTTCTTTATGGTCAGCCTGCTCTTTGTGGCCTTGGGAATCTCTGAACCATCCTTGTACCACTTGTAACGAAGGGTCTTGCTTCCTGTGACATCCACTTCCAAGGTCGCATTACTGCCGGTTGCAAAGAGCATGTCCTGCGGTTGGATGACGAAAGCAGGTGGATCCAGCACCGACAAGCGAGCCGTTTTGCTGTTTACTGATCCGGCGCTGTTGCTGACAACAACACGGTAGTTGGTTGCATCACCCAGGGCGGTGCTGTCAATGGTGAAGGTTGCCAGGGTGCCCCCGGGAATGTTTTTCCACTTTCGATTTTCCTGCTTCTGCCATGCATAGGTCGGGTCAGGCTTGCCCGTAGCCTCGACTGTAAAGCTTGCACTCCCGCTGGTTGCCGCACCCTGATGAGTCGGGTGCACCGTAATCTTGGGTGAAATTACATCCGGTTCCGGAGGTGCGGTTGGTTTCTCCAGTTCATAAAGTTTGTCCACCTCGCTGGCTGCAAGTGACCTTTCCCAGACACGCACATCATCAATAAGCCCCTTAAGGTATGTGCCGGCCTCATCTCTCCCGATGGTGAGGGTGGTTCCTGACGACGTATTGAGGGCAGTCCCCGTTGACCCTGACCCTGTGATTGTCTCAACAGAATTATCGACATAAACAGCTGTGTCATCCAGTGATCCATCCTGTGGAACACTGACAACGACATGGTGCCATAGCCCGTCCATGAGGTCGGTGGTGCCAGCAAGCGTCCCACCCTCGGCGGTCACGACAATCTCACCACTGGAACCAATACCCAATGCAAACTCCTTGCCGGAGGAACCCCAATACAGGACTCCACCGGATTGACCGGCCTCACCCAGGACCCACATGGAAACCGCACGTTGACCGGCTCCACCCACACCCTTGTAGCTTCCTGCCTCCACGGTGCTCTTGTCGCCACTGAACCGCATGGCGTTCTTTCCGGCATTGAAGCGATCCTTGGTAAAACTGACGCTCTTGAGTTTTCCGTGATTACGGGCTGGAGACATGTCGTATGCCTTACCCTTGAATACATACCAGAGTCCAATCCTGTCCTGCTCGAGGAATGGAAAGTCAGATGAATCATTCAGGGTAGTGCCATGGAAGGCCTCGGTCTTGTCATCATGACCATCCCCATCAGAATCAACCAGAAGCGGATTGGAGGAATGGGTGTTCATCTCCTCGCCATCGGTCAAACCGTCATCATCCGTGTCCTTGTCTTCCGGATTGGTACCCAGGCTCTTTTCATAAAGGTCAGAAAGACCATCCTCATCGGAATCCTCGGATGTATCCCCAAAGTACGCCAGGACCTTCTTGTGTCCGTCCATCGTTATCTTGGTCTCCGTTTCAGTGCCGGAGGCATCCCCGGACCATCCGGCGAAATCATTACCATTGGAAGGGACGGCGGTCAGGGTGACTTCTGCGCCGAGCTTGTAGGCACCTCCACCAAGGACTGTACCTGAGCCAAATGGATCAGCAACAACCTCGAGGCTATAGAGCTGGTCATCGGGATTGGATGTATCCTCAAAGATTGCGGTGATCTCCTTGTCCAGGTCGTCATCTGCACCGGTTGAATTCAGGCTAAGTAAAAGTGTGGTGCCGGTACCCAGGTTATTCCCGGCAGCATCCTCCCACCGAAGGAAATTTGCATTGGCTGAGGCGGGTGTGGCAATGAGGGTTGCAGTCGCCCCAATTTCATAGACACCGCCACCTGTCACAGACCCAAGGTGTGCAGGGACAAGCGCCACGATCACCTCGGCACGCGGATCACTTGGTGCTGGAACCAGCGGGCGTACGGTTATGGCGTATTGGTACCATGTCTTGTTGAAATCCTTGCGGTAGGAAATACGCATCCGGGACTTGTCGGTATTGCCACTACCCCCCCGAACCGTACGGACCAGCCAGTTTTCCGCATTGACCTTATCGAAGATGGTCTTGTCAGACATATCTGGACCCTTGGGGTCCTTGGCGGATGCATCCGCTTCAAAATACCAGTTCTTCCAGTGCCAGTCCCAGCACATCTCCCATGCATTGCCGTTCATGTCATAAAGGCCAAAGCCATTGGGTTCCAGGCTGCCCACCGATCGCAGACTGCGGATTATGGTATCCTGGTCATAATGGGTAAACTTGGAGTCCAGCGTGTTGCTGTTGGCATAGGTGAGTCCTGCAACACCGCCGCGAGCCGCCTTCTCCCATTCCGATTCTGTGGGAAGGCGATACCCCTTGGCCCGCCAGTCCACATTGGATTCATAAATTTTTTGCCCGAGGTGGCTCTCCTCATTCCCGGCATCCGCATTCTTGTCACGCTTGCGGCCACGGAAGACCGTGGTCCTTGCAGCATCCTCGTAGTATACGGGGGTCAACTCCTCCATTTCAGAAAGGGCATTGGCAAATGCAATGGCATCCAGCCAGGTAATGGCCGTGATGGGGAAATCATCCTTGTATCCACCATCGATGTGGGCCCGGTTGCGCCCGTTGACAACGGTAGGATCAAACATGAAGCTGTACGGGGTCTCCTGCTGGATTGACCAGTTGAAGACATCATAGAAATCCTTCTTGGAGGTCTCATGCTCATCCATATAGAATGCACTGACCAGCGGGGTGATGACCGGTTTCTCCCCATGGTAGCGGGCATCGCCCTGTGAAAAGTTGCCAGAGGGAACCAGTTTCATGGAATCCGGCAGGCCGTAGTCAAAGTGGGCAAGAACACGAAGGGTGCGATCCACGGTCACCTTCAGGACAAGCGGGCTCGATTCATCCACGGGTTGGTCAACCCCGTTGATACTCCAGTGGGTGAAGACACAGCCGTATTTCGGGTCAAGTTCCTTGGCCTGGACAGTGATCTCGGTACCATGCTGGATACTGCCTCCGCCCCAGGCATAACCATGACGCTCCGGAGTCACGCCAACCACAACCTTGTGATACCCCTGAGTGAAGCTGGTGATGATGTCCTTGTTCCCATCCGCATCAAACTCCAGCGGGTTTTCAGCGGAGAAACCTCCCGCCACGTCACCGCTGTGACCGGAGAAGGTGTAGCCCGGGCTGTTTTTCACGACAAGGCTCACGGCTTCACCATCGGTGTAGTACCCGGCACCGGCCACCAGTCCGCCATCCACGGGAATCTTGGTCACATCGACCAGGTGTCCACCGGGGTTGGCAGCGTTAATGATGGTGATGGTGAAGGTCTTTACAAAAGTGAGGTCCGCGCTGTCCGTCACCTCCACATTGATCTTGTAGGAGGCTGCAGCAGTGTCATCGAACATGTGGTTGGAGACCAGTTGATCCCCATCGATAAAGAAAAGCTCGTTGTTGGTCCCGGCTGCACCACTGACCAGTGCAAAGGTGTGGCTGTCATCCTCATCACCATCGACAGCGGTCAGTGTGCCGATCAATGTACCGGTGCGCTCATACTTCTTGATTGAGTTGCCATCCAGGTTGATACCGGTTGGCGCATCCGGGGCATCGGTTATGGTTATGGATAATGCCTGATTGAATGTAAGGCCACCGGCATCCGTCACCCGGACCAGTATGCTGGCCACCGGGGTTGTCTTGCCGGAAATCAACTGTGCAACCTGGAGCTCATCACCAACAATCTTGAACAGGTCATTGTGGGTGCCTCCAGCCCCGTCCACCAGGGTGAAGGTGTGGGAATCCCCGCTGTCCGTGTCGGTCGCGGATAGTGTGCCGACGAGTGTATCATTCGGCAGGCCCTCCATTACGGATTCGTTGTCGAGCGTGACCCCCAGGGGAAGTTCATTTACATTGGTTATGGCAATTGCAAAGGATATCTCCAGGGAGTTCCCTCCTGTATCCGTCGTGCGGACCCGTACAGAAGTGGCGGGGGATGTTTCAAAGTCCAGGTTGGCGGAAGCCTTGACCTTTATGTTGCCCTCCGCATCGATGGTGAAGTTCTTGTTCCCTATATCTCCATCCCCACTGACAAGGCTGTAGACAAAGGCCTCGGCTCCATCCGGGTCTTCCGTGGTAAAGCTGCCGACCAATGTATCCGTAGCGGCATTCTCCTCCACGGAAACCACCTCGCCCGAGGTGCCGTCCAGGGTAATGCCCGTGGGTGGTTCACTCTTGTTGCCAATGTTGATCAGGATGTCCGTCACCGTGTTCAGACCACCGGAATCGGTCGCAATCACACGAAGGGTGCGGGTCGGCTGTGTATCATAGTCAAAGGCTGTCTTCGTAACCAGGCTTGTTCCCTTGAACTGAAAATGCTCGTTGTCAATCTCGTCGGTATCCTCAGCAAGGGTCACCACCACCTTGTCCCCGCGGTCGGGGTCCAGGGCCACCAGTTTGCCAAGGCGGAACCCGGCCGGTGCATTCTCCTCTACAAGGGTGATATCCAGGGTTGCATTGAAGGGGGCCTCGTTCACATCGGTCACGCCGACCTGGAAGATATTCTCGATGGAGAGACCGCCAGAGTCGGTCCCCTTGATCCGCACACTGTACTCGTTTTTGGTTTCAAAGTCTGCTGAGGGAACGAGCTTCAGGTCGTCCCCGTCGATGGTAAAGAAGGAGTTGTCGGTATCGCCATCGCCGGCAGTGAGGGCGAAGGAGGTGGTGCCAGTAGATGTCCCACTTTCGAGATTGTAGAGGGCGGTAACTTCCTCGACTGAAAGTGCACGGCCGTAGACGCGCACATCGTCCAGACGGCCTTTAAGGTGTTCACCCAGTTCCTCCTCGTTTTCCCGCCAACCATTCTTTCCCAAGTATGAATTTGAGGGGACCGGAGCATTCATTGACCCGGTCAATGCCGTAGCCTTTGCGGTACCATCGATGTATAAACTGGCGTTCTGGCCGTCCCATGAACCAACAAGGTGATACCAGTTGCCGGTGGGAACTGTCATTTTATCTGTGTCGATATAGGCATCGTTATTGCCTCCCACATGGAGTCTGGAGAACATGGACCCTTCAAGTAGGTGGGCGAAGAGACCGATATCTACATTGGCCGTAGCATAAACAGCCTCAAACCATGGTAGGGTGTTCACCCCGTCGTGATAAACCCACGAGGCAATCGTAAAAGCACCGTCCAGTTGATGGCTCCCAACATCGATGTAGTCATCCACCCCATCAAAGTAATAGGAACTTGTATCTGTCCCCTGCCTGTCAGGGCCCAGGCTTGCCCCGTGGACGACGCCATCATGCCCGTTGCCGGTTTCATCCTTGGCATCTCCGTTGAATGGATAGTAGGCCACGAGGCCGTTGGTGAAATCAAACTGGGTATTTCCACTGACGGGATCGACCGTTGGGCCACCTGCCCCATCTGAATCGAGAAGGACCAGCTTCCCGATGATGGTGTCGGTGGGTTCATTCTCCGCGATGGTGTCGTTGCTGAGGGTGATGTCGGTCGGCACATCATTGACATCGTTCACCGTGATGCTCAGCGGGAATTCCCCCTGGGCCTTCCGCTTGTCATAGACACGGACCACAACCTCCAGCGTGGGTTGGGTCTCGAAATCATAGGGCATCGTGGATACCAGGTTGCCATCCGCCACGGCGAAGAGCTTCTTGTCCCGGCCACCGACAATGGAGTAGGTGTGCGAATCCACGGCATCGGGGTCCACCGCGGTCAGGGCCCCGATCACGGTGCCCTTGGGTTGATTCTCGTCCACGCTGTCCGATGCGATGGTCAGGCCGGTCGGCGGGTCATTGGCGTCGATGATCCGGATGGTCAAGGCCTGCACAAAGGTCAGCTTGCCCCGGTCGGTCACCTCGACATGGACCGTCTGCTCCTGCACGACATCAAAGTCAAATACGTCGTTGGTACGCAGTGTGGTTCCTGAAATGGTGAAGCGGGCGTTCTGGTTGGTCTCCCCTTCCGGTGCATCGACCAGTTTGTAGGTGTGCTTCTCGCCGCTGTCCTCGTCAGTGGTTGACAGGCGTCCCACGGTGGACCCCTTCTTGAGGTTCTCCTCCACGGTGTCGTTGTCCAGAACAACGGCGGTTGGCGCCTCGGGGACATTGGTGGCATCGATCAGGAATTCCTTCTCGATGGAGAGTCCCCCGCTGTCCGTGCCCTTGACCCGGATGCTGTACTTACTCTTGGCCTCGTAGTTCAGCGGTGCGGCCAGCTTCAGGTCGTCCCCGTCGATGGTGAATGAGGAATTGTCGGTGTCGCCTGAACCGGCTGTGAGGGTGAAGGAGGAGAAACCTGAGCTACTATCGTCGATCCGACTAGTATGCTGCGGGTTCTGACCGAACATTGGCCAGGTGGAATTTGCAGGACCGGAGGATCCTTGGATGGCATAGACCTTATTATCATGCGACCCGATATAGACGGTGCCATCCGAACCGATAGTGGGGGAAGACAATTTAATGCTGTTTCCAGTTACAAATTCCCACTGTTTAGCGCCAGTCTTGCCATCAAGGGCGTAGACCTTTTTATCAACAGACCCGACATAGACGGTACCATCCGAGCCGACCGCGGGAGAGGAGATTACCTTTCCTCCGCTCATGAATTCCCATAGCTTAACCCCAGTATGACCATCCAGAGCATAGACATTTTTGTCAGCAGACCCTACATAGACGATTCCATCCGAGCCGATCGCGGGAGAGGATTCCAGCATGTCCCCAGCCTCAAAAGCCCACTTCTTGACACCGGTTTTCCCGTTAAGCGCGTATATTATGTTGTCAAATGAACCTACGTAGACGGTTCCATCTGATCCGATGGACGGCGACCGCTGCACCCGCCCTCCCGTAATGAACTCCCATTGTTTCTCTCCAGTCTCGCCATCCAGAGCATATATCCTTTTGTCATAAGACCCGATGTAGACCATCCCATCTGATCCGATCACAGGTGATGACTTCACAGAACCTCCCGTGACAAACTCCCATTTCTTAGAACCAGTTTTACCGTTCAAAGCGTACACCTTGTTGTCAAATGAACCGATGTAGACGGTACCATCAGGCCCAATGGCAGGAGAAGAGCGTACCAGACCTCCCGTTACAAACTCCCACTTTTTCGAACCTGTCTGGCCGTCTAGAGCATATACAGAGCCGCCGTTAGACCCGACATAGACCGTCCCATCCGAGCCGATCGCAATGGAGGACTCAACCTGCCCCCCCGTTTCGTATTCCCATTTTTTGATACCTGTCTGGCCAACAAGTGCATAGATCTTTCGGTCAAAAGATCCGAAGTAGACTAAACCATCGATTCCGATCGCGGGCGAGGAGTAAACATAATCCCCTGTTTCAAATTCCCATAGCTTCTCCCCCACCCCCTCGGTGATGATGACGGGGGCGGAACCTCCACCTGCCCCGTCCGGGTCCTCGAGTGCGAGCTTGCCCACCACGGTGTCGGCGGGTTGGTTCTCCGCGATTGTATCGTTGTCGAGGGTGATGTCGGTGGGGCCATCATTGACGTCGGTGACGGTGATGGGAAGCGGGATGTCAACCGAGGCCTTGCCGGAGTCGGTCACGCGGATGACGAGGTCCAGTTCCGACTTAAGCTCGTAGTCGAGGATGGCGTTGGTGATAAGCTTGTCGCCGTTGACGGCAAAGAGTTTCTTGTCCTTGCCACCGACCACGGAGTAGGTGTGGGTGTCCCCCGTGTCAGGGTCGATGGCGGTCAGGGTGCCGATCTCCGTTCCCTTGGCCTGGTTCTCGGCGATGGTGACTGGGTCGATGGTGAGCCCGGTCGGTGCGTCGTTGGCGTCCGTGACGTTGATGGTCAGCACCTGTGTGTAGGTCAGTTTGGCCCGGTCGGTGACCTCGACAAGGACGGAAAGCTGCGGGGTGGCATCGAAGTCCAGCACCGCGTTGGTTCGCAGGTTGTACCCGGAGATGGAGAAGAGGGCGTTGTCGTTGCCCACCCCGGCGGGTGAATCGATCAACTTGAAGGTGTGCTTCTCGCCGGCATCCTCATCGGTGGCACTCAGCTTGCCGATGGTGGCCCCCTTCTTGAGGTTCTCGGCGATGCTGTCATTGCTGATGGCAATGGCAACCGGGGCCTCCGGCACGTTGGTGACCTTGACCAGGAAATTGCGCTCCACGCTGAGCCCGCCGGCATCCGTTGCCTTAACGCGTATGGTGTGCTGGGGCTTGGCCTCAAAATTCAATGGCGCAACAATCTTCAACCGCTCCCCGTCGATGGTGAAGGAGGCGTTGTCGGTGTCCCCTGCTCCCTCGGCAAGGGTGAAGGATGTACTGCCACCGGTACCGGGGTTGACGCCACCCGTTTCACTCAATCCGCCGGTGGTGGGATCGCCACCGCCGTCCTGGTCAACGAGGGTGAAGTTGCCGACGATGGAGTCGGCGGGCTGGTTCTCGGCGATGGTGTCGTTGTCGAGGGTGACATCGGTCGGGGCGTCGTTGACGTCGATCACGGTGATGTTGAACAGGGTCTCGGCAATCAGCCTGCCGCTGTCGGTCGCAGTGACCTCTACTTCGAAGGCAGCCTTCACCTCCCGGTCGAACACCTCCTTGGTGAGGAGCTTGTTGTCGACAATGGAAAAGAGCTTGTAGTCCTTGCCCCCGGTGATGCGGAAGGTGTGGGAGTCCCCGGCATCAGGATCCTGTGCCAGAAGGGTGCCCACCTCGGTCCCCTTTGGCAGGCCCTCGGCGACCGCGTCCCGGTCGATGGTCAACCCGGTCGGGGCATCATTGGCGTCGTTGACGCCCACCACGATCTCCTGCTGGTAGGTTCTCTTGTCCTTGTCTGTGACCTCGATGGTGATGGTGTAGGCGGACTTGGCCTCAAAATCGAGGACGGCATTGGTCTTCAACGTGGTACCGGAAATGGCAAAGAATGAATTGTCGGACGGTGCCGGGGCGGGTTGGTTGGGATCGGGATCAACCGGGATGTCCAGCAACCTGAAGGTGTGTTTCTCGTCCGCATCCTCATCGGTGGCGCCGAGGTTGCCCACGATGGCCCCCTTCTTCTCGTTCTCGTCAACGGTGTTGTTGCTGAGCAGGATCTCCGTGGGAACATCCGGTGCATCGGTGAGGTCGAGCGTGAATACCTTCTCGATACTCAGGCCACCGGAATCCGTGCCCTTGACCCGGATGGTGTATTCATCCCGGGCCTCGTAGTTGAAGGCCGCGGCCGTGTTGAGCTGGTCCCCTTGTATTATAAAAAGGGCGTTGTCGGTGTCGCCGTTGCCGGCAACCAGTTGATAAGTGATGCCGGGGAACTCGACTATGTGCCCGGTTGAATTGGGGAAATCGACCCAGGAATAAACCTGATCCCTGTCATCGTACCAAATAACAGCATAGTGCTCGATATCGTCCGAGTTATTGGGGTCGGTGCTACGCCACGCATGAAATGTATCGGGTTGGCGGTTCATGCCGGCGAGTGGTTGTCCATCCACCCATTTCCAGGTCCCCTCCTCCTCCTCATCGGTGGCTCCAATAAAAAGGCCCTGCTTCAGACCGGGCAGTTCCTTGATCTTCTCCCATTCGGCTTCGCTGGTGATGATGGCAAGGTGACCGCCCAGGGCTTCCGCGTTGGCGTTTGCCTGTTCCCAATTCATGGGTGTATTTACGATCTGGTAGGAACCGACGCCTTCCTCGATCCCGCCATCATCCATTGCACTTAGAAGTCCAACCGTGGTCCCGACAACCTGGTTCTCGGCAAAGGTGTCATTGTCCAGGATGATATCTGTGGGCGGGTCATTCACGTTGATGACGTTGATGACCAGGGTCTGTTCAAAGGTGAGGTTTCCGTTGTCCTTGGCCTCAATGATGACCTCGAGCCGGGGCTTGGCCTCGTAGTCGAGGACGGCCTTGGTGGTCAACTGGTTGCCGGAGATGTTGAAGAGGGCTTTGTCGTCACCGCCGATGAGGCGGAAGGTGTGGGTGGCCTCGGCATCGGGGTCATCGGCGGTGAGTGTGCCGACGACGGTGTCCCGGGGTAGGTCCTCGGCGACCTCGGCGGGGGCAAGGGTGAGTCCGGTCGGTGCGTCGTTGATGTCGTTGACGCCGATGGTCAGCTCCTTCATGAAGACGAGGTCATCATCGTCGGTGACCTCTACGTTGATGGTGTAGCTGGACTTGGTCTCGAAGTCGAAGATGTCGTTGGTCTTTAGCTGGTTGCCGGAGATGGTGAACAGGGCGTTGTCCGGGTTGGCAACCAGGGTGGCATTGAACATCTTGAAGGTGTGCTTCTCGCCGGCATCCTCATCGGTGGCGACCAGGTTCCCGACCAGGGTCCCCTTCTTGAGGTTCTCGTCGACGGTACTTTCGCTGAGCAGGATGTCCGTGGGCGCATCCGGGGCATTGGTGAGGTCGAGGGTGAAGGTTTTCTCAATGCTCAGGCCACCGGAATCGGTGCCCTTGACCCGGATGGTGTATTCGTCCCGGGCCTCGTAATTGAAGTCCGCCGCCGTCTTGAGCTGGTCCCCTTCTATGGTGAAGAGGGAGTTGTCGGTGTCGCCGGAACCGGAGGTGAGGGTGAAAGATGGTGTCGATGGCAGTTCCAAAAGAAAGTATCTGAGGGCCACATTACCATAGCCATTCAACTCCATATCATCCCACCTGGCACCCGTAGCTGCCCAGATCAACATATAGTGCTGGTTGGTTTTCCCGTCCGGTTGGCCCTCGTCCCACCGATTGTAGGTAACAGGTTCCCCTGTCACCCATTTCCATACGCCCTCCTCCACCTCGTCGGTGGCACCAAGCCAAATGTTGTCATTGGAAATGTTCGTGAGACCAACTTCTGCAACCATGGCATCCCATTCCTGCTCGGAGTTGAAAGTGGCAAGATGACCGCCCATGCTCTCGGCCTCAGCCTTGGCCTCTTTCCATGTCAGTGTTTTATTGACCAAGACGTATTTTGCAGAAGTCGTGGGATTCTCATTACCCGCGTCATTTCCATCCGGATCCACCAGCGCCAACTTGCTTACATCGGTCCCGATGGCCAGGTTCTCAGCAAAGGTGGTTGGTTCCAGGGTGATATCGGTGGGCGGGTCATTTGCGTTGATCACATTGACGGTCAGGGTCTGCTCGAAGGTGAGGTTGCTTTCATCCCTGGCCTCGATGGTGACCTCGAGCTGGGCCTTGGTCTCGTAATCGAGCACCTCCCTTGTGAAAAGCTGGTTGCCGGAGATGTTGAAGAGGGACTTGTCGGCGCCACCGGTGATGCGGAAGGTGTGGGTGTCCCCGGGATCGGTGTCGATTGCGGTCAATGTACCGATAACAGTGTCCCTTGGCAACCCCTCGGCGACCTCCGCCGGTGCGAGGGTGATTCCGGTGGGCGGATCATTGGTGTCATTGACATTGATGGTGATGACCTGGGAAAACGAAGCCTGGGCCTCATCGGTCACCATGACCATGAGCTCGTGCGTGGGCTGGCTCTCGAAATCGAGGACGGCAGTGGTCTTGAGCGTTTTGCCGGAAATGGTGAAAGGTGGAGCTCCGCCATCTGCAGGCACCACCAGGCTGAAGGTGTGGGTATCCCCGGCATCCTCGTCGATGGCGGAGAGGTTGCCGACTGTTGCCCCCTTGGCCAGCCCTTCATCGATGGTGTTGTTGTCAATGGTGATGCCAACCGGTGTATCGTTGGCATCGGTGATGGTTACTGAAATGGCTTTCTCGAGGGAGAGCCCCCCGGAATCCGTGGCCTTGACCCGGATGCTGTGTGCGGACCTGGTCTCGAAATTAAACCCGGAGGCCGCCTTGAGCTCGTTGCCCTCAATGGTGAAGAGGGAGTTGTCGGTATCGCCCTCACCCTCAACCAGTTGATAGCTGATGCCGGGGAACTCGACTATGTGCCCGGTTGAAGAATTGCCGGTGTCATTCCAGGCATAAGCCTGATCCCATTCCCAAATAACGGCATAGTGCTCGGCATCGCCAGTGTTATTGGGTTCGCTGCCAAGCCAGGCATGAAATGTATCGGGTTGGCGGTTCTCGCCGGCGAGTGGTTGTCCGTTGACCCATCTCCAGGTCCCCTCCTCCTCCTCATCGGTGGCACCAATAAATAGGCCCTGCTTTAGACCGGGGAGTTCCATAACCTTTTGCCATTCCGCTTCACTGGTGATGATGGCAAGGTGACCGCCCAAGGCTTCCGCGTTGGCGTTTGCCTGTTCCCAATCCATGGCTGTGTTTACGATCTGGTAGGAACCGACGCCTTCCTCGATCCCGCCATCATCCATTGCACTCAGAAGTCCAACCGTGGCCCCGACAACCTGGTTCTCGGTAAAGGCATCGGGGGTCAGTATGATGTCAGACGGCGGGTCGTTGACATTGGTGGTGGTGATGTGAAGGGATTGCTCAAAGGTTTCACCGGCGGAATCCTGTGTGCGAATGCGAATGTGGTAACCATCGCGACCCTCATGGTCGAGTGGAACCTTGGTAAAAAGTTGGTTGTCATCGATTGAGAATGAGGAGTTGTCCCCGGCCCCCACCCCGGGAACGAGCGTGTAGACATGGAAGTCATTGGTGGTGGTGGTGGTCTCCATGAGCTCGAGGACCTCGATGTCGCTGAGTGCGCGGTCGTAGATGCGGAACTCATCAACACTGCCCTTGAAGTATTCCTTTGCCGGGAAGAGGGTGTTGTCCCCGCTCTGTAGAGTATTGGCACCGATTGCGATGGGTTCAGCGTTGCCGCTGCCGCCGGAGGACTGACCGAGGCCGCCGGTGTAATGGGTATTGGTGGACATGATCTCACCGTCGAGATAAAGGGTCATTCCGGATGTGCCAAAGGTGAATGCTGCGTGGTGCCACTGGCTACGGGTGTTCAGGACCGATGAGGCGGCATTCATGGAGAGATTGTTGTGGGTATTGATACCCTGCAGTCGAACGGCGAGCTTCTTTGCATTCATGGTCAGGTAGAAATGCCCGCCGTTATCGAAGCCGGATGAATCCTTGGAGAAAAGAGCCCCCTGGTCATTGGTGTGCTTGTACCAGATGGAAAATGTGCCGGAATCAATGAGATACTTGTGGATGTGGGGGATCTCGACAAGACGGGTGGAACCATTGAGTTCCAGGGCGGTACCGATTTTACCGGGTTTCCACATGGTGGGTGTCTCGTTGTTGATGGTGCCACCGTTGCCGTTCCCCGAGTAGTCCGCTACGGAGATGCCTTGCCCGTCATCAAAGGGCCAGTAGCCGATGAGTCCCCGACCGAGGGTGCCGTCGGAGTCAATAGTGGTAAGGGTCCCGACAAACGTGCCGGCGGGTTCCTCCTCAGGGATGACGGAGTTGTCGATATTGATGCCGGTGGGTGCATCGTTGAGATTTGTGACGTGAATCCAGAGGGTCTTGGTAAAGGTGGCACCGGCCTTGTCGGTGGCGGCGATGTGGACCAAGATGAGGGGTTCATCCTCGGCATCCAGTTCGCGGGTGGTCTTGAGGGTGTTGCCGGAGATGGTGAATGGTGGTGCTCCGGCGTCTGCAGGCACCACCAGTTTGAAAGTATGTGTGTCATTTGCATCGGGGTCCACGGCGCTGAGTTTGCCAACAGAGGTACCGGCCTTCTTGTTTTCCGCGACAGAGGAGGAGTCGATAAGGACATCGGTCGGCGGGTCGTTGGCGGGTCCAACGACCAAGAGGACAGTATGTGCGGCAGTCTTGGCACCCCCTTCGCCAAAGTGCCCCAAGTCGTTGAACTCGACCTTGAGGCTATCACCACCATTGTAATCCTTGTCCGATGTATAGGTCATGCCATCAAGGGACAGAACCATGAGATTGTAGGGGCCGGTCATGACCAGTTTGCTATCCCCTGCAGAGTCGCCCTCAAGAAATGTAAGGCCGTTGAGACGCCCCATGCGGACAGTGCCGTGGTCGACATTGATGGTGAGCTGGGTGGTGACGTTGCCAACCTGGTTGTCGTCACCCTCGTTGGCAGCGTCGTCGATGATCGTGATCAGGGCATCTGCCTCACCGTCAAAGCTGAAAGGAATATCCTCAACGGGTGTAACCAGCGAGGGACCGGTGATGATGGGAGCATCATTGACTGCCAGGATTGAGACATCGAGAGAGTTTTGTGCAGTCTTGGGCCCGCCCTTTCCAATATTGCCGTTATCAGCGGTGAGGAATGAAATGGTGGCAGTGCCGTCGAAATCCCTGGGGGCGGTGTAGGTCAGGCCGTTCAGCGCGGAGTTGAGCGCGGTGGTGGTGGCACTTATCTCCATATGAGAAGATTCGTCAGCCCCTGTGAGGAATGTAAGGTTGCGGATCTTGCCAAGGGTCAGGGTGCCATGATCCACACTCATCTCAAAGGTGATGGGTTGGTCATTCTCCGGGTCGTCGTTGACCGTAATGGGGTTCCCTTTGATTATATTAAACGTGAGGGTGCTGTCCTCCAGCAGGTTCTGAATGGCCTCGGGGACGGTGACTTCCGGGGCGTCATTGACGGCATTAATGGTGATATCGATTGTGTGTGACGCAGTAAGTGGAACACTTCCCTCGTGGTTGCCGAGATCACTGATTTCGATGGTCCATGTAACCTGACCGTTGAAGTCTTCAGGAGGGTTGTATGTGAGACGATCCATCCTGGCATTCACATTATCCAGAGTGCCTCTGAATTTCACGTATCCAGTGCCTGGTTCGCCATCCGTAAAGGTGATATTGTTGTTTTTGAAGAAATAGATGCCTCCCTCTGTAACCGTGAATGTAACTTCCACCTGCTCATTCCCTGTCGCATCATCATCAAATTGGAGGATGTTCTCTCCGGATGTTGCCATGCGGAAGAAGGAGTCCTCATCTATAGTGACAGATTCACGGGTGTTGATCGTCGGGCTTCGGTTGGGAGGAAGGACGGAAAGGTTAAATTGTGTGTCGGTAAAGAGTCCACCGTCGTCCACGGTGCGAAGGACAAGCGGTTGTGATTGGATTTCTTCTGAATTGAAGGTTGTCGTGATAAGTAGCTTGTTGCCGTCGACACGAAACTTGTGGGTGGGATCAATAACATATACCATCAATTCCTGTCCCTCGTCGGGATCTGATGGAATGACTATGCCGATTTCCTTGCCGACCTCGTCATTGTCGTGAATGGACTGACCATTGAGCACCAACGGATTGGGCGGACTGTTCTCGTCATATACCGTGACTGTGATGTCCTTTAGGTCTTCGGTTAGCAGGTGCGGTGTGTAAACGTATCGTCCCTCGGGTTCACCTTCGTCCTGGTTTTGATTCGAATTTGTGTCGAGGTAGGCAATGATTGTATACTCGAACCCCTTCACCAGGTTTGTAAAACTGAAGTCCCCGGGTTGACGCATCATGCGACTGCCACCAGGGTGATCAGCAGGACCACCGGTAACTGAAATGTATAAGTTTCCGGACTTGGAGCCCACATATCTGAGATTGCCATCAATGGATGCCCAACCTAATTCTATGATGTAGCCCTTGATCTCATATTTTGAAAAAGCCAGGTCGACCGCTTTGTTTGGGTGATCGTTCCACTTGTGGTCAGCACCTTCACTTGGGTGACTACCGTTAATGAAAAGACGGTCCTGAACACCGAAGTTGCCATCCGGTTCCAGTCTCCGCCAGCGTGAATAATCCCATTCTTCACCCGTGACCCAGATCCACCTGCGCTTACCGGGGTCCTGCTCAGTATCTTCAGGATCTGCTCTTCCACCAAGCCAGAGGTCTAGGCCATCGATGCTAGTTCCCAATTGCTCATTGATTTGATCCCATTCAGCCTGACTTGTAACAGTGGCAAGGTTGCCTCCGCGTTCCTGAGAGGTTTCAACCGCATCGGCCCAGGATACTTCCTCAAGGACTAATTGGTAGTAAGCAGTCAGATCCGAATAAGCAGGCGTAGTGCCTAGCATCATAGCCAATGCAATTGGCAACAACTTTTGGAAAGAAGTTGTGATTTTGTTTTTAAAGGCAGGCATTGCGAGAATGCTCAAAAGATGATGTCGGTAATTCAAGACGTTGAGCCATCTGCTTTCAATCATTTTAACGCAAAAAAGGCTGAATGACCCAGAGAACGCGTCCAAGGGTCATTGAATTTTGGGTGGGCAGAAAATGATTATAGGTAAGAATAAAATATCTTTACCTTAAAACCCGCACATACGCAAGTGAATTCAACGAATTTCGGCACAAAGTTTCCCGTCCCCCAAATGGACATGGTTCACCATAATGATGAACGGAAACAAAAAACTACTGTAAAACCAAACCGAAGGCTTGACGTAGTACCACTTATCTAGTCCTTGCGAAGGGAGGCCCAGCCGTGGAGAGCATTGGGGCGACCAACCTCGTAAAGGCCTAGGATTTCGTCCTTGGAGAGAGCTGACTTAAAAATGGCCAGTTCATCCATGCTTCCCCTGAAATTAGTTGCGGGATGACCCTTGTCCGGGCGGGGCCAGTTGCCAAGCTCAGCCTTTTCAATGCTCAAGCGGTCCCGATTCTGAATCTTTTGGTCAGCAACCTTTCGCCCATCAATGTAGTGGCTTACACTCCCCTTCTGGCGATCATATACGGTAACAAGATGCGCCCATTCTCCCAGTCGGTTATTGAGTACCTTGTCGGTTTGATAAACCCAGGGTTCTGTCTTGGTTATCCTGGTGCGGGGGTTGATTGGTTTGCGGCGTGCAGGCTTCCTTACTGCAAGCATGAGTCGACCTTCGTTGTCAATCTGCCAATGGGGACTCCCGGGGTTTTCATTACTGCAAAGAAACAGGGATGAGGTGGTCGTATTCAGGCGGTCGAGTCGGACCCAGGCGGTAAAAGTAATTGAGTCCTGTTCCCCCGGAATATCAATCCTCACACGGTCACTACTGCGTTTGAACTGCAGGGCGCCCTTCCCGGGCCAGCGTCCCTGCACCCACATGCATCCGATGAGTGCCCCATTGGAGCTGCGGGATTTGTTGAGCGCCTGATCGGTAACGGTACGGGACCATGCCTGCTCGTTGTCAAATGTGTAATAAAGCAACAAACGCTCATCCTCCCTCAATTCCTGACTGGCCTCGACCCATCGTGAGTAGCGGGCCTGAAGTTCCTCGATGGAGCGTTCCGCGAGTCCTGCAGTTCCGATGAACTGACTCTTGGGCATATCCATCTTCTTGAGCAACCCCTTGGGGTCCAGAAAAACACTTTCCCCCGCATTGAGCTCTGAAACCTCAATTTCAGGCTCAGCGCCAGGCATGGCCTCATCAATATGCAATTCGACCTTCCCCTCATAAACGACAACTTCAATTTCGCCGTTCTCGCCAACGCTCATGCCAAACTCAGTGCCCAGATCCACAACATCCAGACTGGGTGTACCGACCTGAAATCCGGAAGCCTGCTCCGGAACCATGGCCCGGATTTTACCGAAGTAACAGAAAACTTCATTGGCCCCCTTCAGTTGCAACTTGGCAGGCCCTTCAACAATAACGATAGCCCCATCCTTGAATTCCAGTTGTGCCAGACCTGCTGAGAACTCCAGAGAGCTGACAGAGAGTTCATCCCCTACTTTGACGGTGGCATCCGGGTTGTCCCATTCAAGACCCCATGCCTGGGTCAGCACTGCAACACTGTTTGCAACGGGCGCAAAAGCTTCGGGTTTGCTGCCCTCGAAAGGTTGATTGTCGGCGTTTACCTGTTCATCATCAATAGGAGACGCTTTTTTTGGCAGGAAGTTTAGCGCGACAAAGCCAAGGACTATTGCTGCTGCTACGGCGAGTGCCGTCTTGAGGAAGTGATCAGGAATATTGGAGCCACTTTGCGTCGGGGAACGAAATCCTTCAGGGTCATCTTCGGGTATGGCTCCCTGAAATTCCGCTGCATAATGATGCAGGCTGGCATTCATGTCCATGAACTTTATGTAGCGCCGCCGGGCAGACTTACTGTTCTGGAGCCATTCCTGAAGCCGTTTCTTGTCAGCTTCGGTTACACTTTCCTCTGAGACTGAATTCAGCAATTCATCAAACTCAAGGATTTCATTATCTGAAAGTTTCATATGTTGTCACGAACGGCCTGCTCAAATGTAACGCAGTCGAAGAGCAATTTCCTAATCCTGGACAAGGCCTTGTATGTTGCTTGTATAGAACGACCACAGACATCAGATGCAGTTTGTGCATTACATCCAGGTTCATATCGGGTCATGATCATGGTTCTATCCCGCTCATTAAGCTTTTGTAGGCAGGCATTGAGGGACTCGTGCCGCACATCGAGTTCCTTTGCCATCTCGAACATGGTGTCTGAGACCGTATCCATAAGCTCTTGATTGAAAACAACCTTGGCTGTGGCAAATTTCTTGCGCGCTGCACGAACCTTCCAGAATGCGATTTGGCATGCCCATGCAAGGAAGTTGGTACCTTCAACAAAGTCAGTAAATTTCTCACAAATTGTTAGGCAAGTTTCCTGAAGCAAATCCTCTGAGTCCTCGCGATTGGGAACCATAGTATATATATATGAGAAAATTCGTCGCTGATGCTTCATCAATAACCCTACAAGTTCCTTGTTGCGTTCCGGAGGAATGACGCCGTGCTGAGGGTGAATCACCGGCTTGGCATTTTTTCGCTTGGAGGATTGTTTTGTGTTCTTTTGGGACTTTGCCACGTCTTCGGGTGGGGGTTCGTTTATTTGAGATGTTTATTTCTGGGTTTTTGTTATGATATAGAGGTTTTTTTGGTATTGTAGGCTTTTAAACACGTGCCATCTATACTCTAAATAGCATAAGTCACGAACTTTATCACAAGAGTTTTAAATTTCTCATCAAATCACCTTGAATGCACGAAGTGTATTTTTCTCGTTGATTTGATCAAGACCTCTCTCAGTAATCTCCTTTAAGGCATCATCGACTTCACGTGCATCCAGGCGGATATTCTGTATTTTACGCTTCTGGATAATCATTCCTTCTCGTGAAATCTGGGGGATGAGTGTAATCCTGTAATAGAGTGTACCAGTGGAAGAGATTGAAACACGAGGAGCAATATTCCTGTTGTATTTACGCCTCCGCTTTACCCTCTTAACAGAATTAGGGGGATGATGGATCGACCCCTTCCGTTCCTCTTGCATCAATTTTCCATTGGAAAGTTTGATAACCCTGACTGTTGTCTCCTTATCCAGATATTTATTTAAGGGATCATTGCATAAAAAACCAGCCCCATAAACAACTTCATTGTATGGGTCATTAATGGTGAGCACCTTGTGGGCGAGGCCGACTTCCCCCTTAAAGTTTTTCCAGAACCACTGAACAATCTTTTGCACCGCAGTTTTACGTCCTGATGCACGAAATACTTTCCTTGCAATGAAATGATTACCGACAAGGCGCGCCTTGGGCAAAAGTTTTGCCCGGTAAAGGAGTTTAAAGTAATCATCGTAAGCAATTTTCAGAGTTGCTTCATAGGGTTGAAGAATCTGCAGAACCTTGCCCATTTATGTCGTTTTGGTCCGAGTATTATTCACAAGTGTAAATAAATAGATGCGGGTTCTGGACTTTGGGACAAGTGAACGGGTAAACTCTTGAGGGGCGAGGAGGTATTCTCAAACAAACCGTTGTGGATACACGAAGTTATTACACAACCTTACAGAAGAATTGAGTGATGGCCTGACCCAGGACCAACGACAAAAGAGTCGACCTGTAAAAAATCTACTTTCCGATACAAAAAAGATTCTTTTCTCCGCGAACAAGAAGTTTGCCGGCAACAGGAACCAGTGAGGCAATCAAACGTTCCCCCATGTCATTTTCATGGAGGAATTGAAAGGCGCCATCAATTTTAGCTGTCAGGATTTTTCCGTCTTCACGAGTGGCGTAGAGATGATTCCCCGCAATTACAGGGGAAGAGTAATAGCTTGAGCTTGCGCGAGGAAACTTGTCCTCCCAGTGACTCTTCCCATTAAGTGGATTGATGCAATGAACTTCTCCACGGTCACGAAGAATGTATACTTTTCCATCTGAAAGAGCCGGAGTTGGGACAAATGAACCGCTGTCCGATCGAGTCCACACCCTATGTGTTTTTGTGACGTCCCCCGCCCCCCCAAGCTTGATTCCGGCAAGATGAGTACCCCGTCCATATGGAACAATCGCCATCTCACCCGCGACAATATGGGAACCAACCACAACCCAGTTTTTCTTGGCGTTGGGATTGAATCCCGCACAGCTCCAGAGAATGGAACCATCTGTGGATGAATGGGATGTAAGTCTTTCAGCACCCCAGACAAGAATGGTCTCGCGACCGTTTTCCATGCGTACGATAGGGGTTGCATAACTATGGTCGCCCTCGTTGGGGGTATCATAGTTTCGCTCAACCTGCCAATCGATCTTTCCTGTCTCCTTGTTGAAGGCGATAAGCCATGAATTATTATTTCGCATGAGGGCGACGATTACATTCTTCCTTGTTTTAACGGGCGATGTGCCAAAATCCCAGAAAAGACTATCCTTTCCAAAATCTGCGAGGTTGGCCTTCCATTTTATCCCTCCGTCGAGGTCGAGGCCGACAAAGTTTCCACTCTTAAAGAGGGCGAACAGACCCTCCCCGTCCGTGGTGACTGACGGGTTACTGCCTGAACCATTGCGGTGCTTTCCCTTTCGCTCCTCCCCCACTTTTGTTTGCCAGAGTTTTTTGCCTGCCCAGTCAAACGCAATTATGGCATCTGAACCTTGCGCAGAAGAGGTCAGGACGATCTTCTCACCCAATACAATTGGAGTGGAGCAACCCTTGCCGGGGAGTTCAGCTTTCCAGAGGACATTATCCTTGTGGCTGAATTTTGTTGGGTATTTAAAAAAGTTCGAATCCCCCTTCCCGGTGCTGCCGGAATTCCCTGCTCCTCGCCAGGATGGCCAATGTTTACCCAAGAAGGTAGCCTTGGTCAGGGTGGCTTTATTCTGGTCTTTATCGACCGTCCGACCTGCATCAATCTTTTTCCCGGGCAATGGAGCGGCGTTGATGAAGCAGGCAATATGCAGAATTAGAACTAGTGATTTCAGTCGTTTCATTATTTTATTGGATCACAGTGAAAGGCTTGGGTGGAATATTCATATTATAGCGTATGCCCCGGCTATTTAGGATATTCTGGCTCCGCGCACGGATGAATGCCAGAGCGCAAGAATATGTGAAATAGACAATAGCATTCTACCAATATTTATGAATATTGGATAATGGGCTTGCCCCTGCAATACCAAGTTATAGGAAGTTTCAGTTGATGAAATTTGCTATTTGTAATGAGACCTACCAAGATTGGGAATTTGAACGCACTTGCGCACATGTTTCCGCTACTGGCTATGATGGGATAGAAGTCGCACCTTTTACCCTAAAGGATGACCCGCGGGATTTAACCATCGCTGATGCACAAAATGCACAGAAGATAGCTGCTGAGGCTGGCCTTGAGATTGTTGGATTGCACTGGCTCCTGGTAAAGCCCAGTTGGTTGCACCTGACAACACCAGATAATCTACTTCGCAAGGACACGGTTGAATTTGCATGTCATTTATCTGAGATTTGTGCAGCCATGGGTGGAAGCATCATGGTCTGGGGCAGCCCAATGCAGCGTAATATTGATTCGGAATGGAAATACGAAGATGCGCTTGATCGTGCCGCCGATGTATTGCATCAGGCAGCCACACACGCCAATAAACTGGGGGTTACAATCGCCATGGAACCCCTCGCCCGAAAGGAGACAAATTTCCTGACCAGTGCAGAGGAAACCATTCGCCTTATTGATAAAGTCGACAACCCCGGACTCCGCTTGCACCTTGACGTAAAAGCGATGAGTGACGAAAACAAACCTATACCCGAAATCATTCATGACAGCCGGGCTCACATTGCTCATTTTCATGCAAATGACCCAAACCTTAGAGGTCCTGGCTTCGGAGAGGTGAAGTTTGAACCAATCGCCAAGGCACTGAATGTAATTGATTACAAGGGCTATGTGTCTGTTGAAGTGTTTGACTACTCGCCGGATCCGGAAACCATAGCCATCAAGAGCCTCAAATACCTAAAGGACGTATTTGGAGAAAAATCAAAAACAGAAGAAGGATCGAGACCTTGAACCACCTGTCTACCTGCACTTGGGCCTGCGTTTCACACGTTGGTAATATTCGCAAAAACAACGAGGACTCGATGGTCATGTTAAGCGTCGGGGAGGATGGTGCTGATGAATTGCCTGACAAGGGGTCCAGTGAGATTTCATCCCGAGGATACATTGCCGTTGTGGCGGATGGCATGGGTGGTGTGCAAGGCGGTGAATTAGCGAGCAGTATTCTTCGCGAAAGCATCCTTGAGTTGGCAGGAGGATCTACCTGCCCAAACCCGGAAGAAGAGCCTCTGCGTAATATTGTTGATGAAGCCAACTTCCGTATCCTTCGGAAAACCGATGCTGACCCCAGCCTTGCTGGAATGGGGACAACCCTCACTTTGTGCTGGCTTAAGGGGAATGAGTTAACGCTCGCCAATGTGGGAGATAGTCGCGTTTATAGATTGCGAAACAATACACTGGAGCAATTGAGCAAAGACCAGTCTCCTGTTGGCCGTCTCTTAAGGGAAGGCAGGATAACGATTGAAGAGTCCCGCACTCATCCACACCGTAATGTAATTGATCAGGCAGTTGGGTCTCACCCGGAGGGTCTGGACCCTGAAATTGCTTCCTTTGAGATGGCTGATGGTGACCTTTATCTCCTTTGTTCTGATGGACTGAATGAGGAACTCTGGGATCATGAGATTACAGAGGTTCTCCTGGATGCCCTCCAGACGAAGCAACCATTGATTAGTGCGGCAGAGAAACTTGTCTCAAACACGCTTCTGGCTGGAGGCAAAGACAATGTTACCGTGATCCTGTTAAAGGTCGGTATTCCAAGCTAATCAAAGGGATGGATAAGCACCCATCAGGCCCCCCGCCCTCCAGTCACGGGTTCAAGCCCGAGAGCATGGAGAGTTCACTTAAGGCTGAATCTGATTTCGGCCAATATCGAATAGTGAAGCTTCTTGGTGTTGGAGGCATGGGCGAAGTCTACGAGGTTGAGCACCGTGTTCTGGGAACTCGACATGCCTTGAAATTGATCAATGAGAGCATCATGGAAAACAAGATTGCCCTCTCTTATTTCAAGACCGAGGGACGAGTCATGGCTCAATTACACCATCCGGGCATTGTGGTTGTTGATGAGTTTGGCGAGACGGATGGTCGTTTCTGGTTACGCATGGAATTAATGGATGGAGTGGAGGCGACCGGTGGTAACCTGATCACCCTTGAAGACTATGTATGGTACATGGGAGGGAAACTTACCGAAGATGAGGTCATCGAATGTATGCGGCAGTTTCTATCTGCCATTGGCTTTGCACACAGTCGAGGCATTGTTCATCGTGACCTTAAACCTACCAATATCCTTCTCAATTCGACCGGGATGAAGATCGCTGATTTTGGCCTCGTCAAGATGGCGGGTGCCAGTTGGCATCAGGATCAACTTCGTTCCTCGATCTCCAGTGATGTTGAAATTGAGGATGGAGCCAGGGTAATCAAAGCCCGAAGTGGACCAAGAACGGCTGACCGGGCGATTGTAGGCACCTACGAGTACATGGCTCCCGAACAGAAAAAAGGCGAGGAGGTGGATGCCCGCAGTGATCTGTTTGCAGTGGGTCTAATCTGCTTCCAAATCCTGACAGGCGAGGAAACACCAGGATTCAAGAAACCCACGGAAATCCAAAAGGGAATAAATCCCGAATGGGATACATGGCTGGAAAAGGCTTTGGCAAAAAATGCAGATGAGCGCTTCCAGAGTGCCGAGGAGATGAAGCATGCGCTCCCAAAGACCAAGGCCGAAGCAACCACTGCCAAAACTCCTCCATTAAAAAACAAGAATCCTGTAGAACCATCAAGAAACTCTAATGGGACACCCTACTTAATTGGGGTAGCGGCATCTCTTGGTGCGGTGATTCTGGTTTTGATAATCGTGATCCTAACGAGAACAAACAAGGCAGGAGATATTGCCCGAGAACCTGCGCCTGACCAGAGACCACCAGTACATCAAATTCCACCGCCCACAACGACACCGGACCCACCACCGAATACTTCGCCACCATCTTTACCGACCAACCCACCGATTGAACCGAATCCCGGTAATGCAGATTCCATATTCCTTGGACAGCAGGAACTCCTGAAGGCGTTTGAGGAGTCTCGAAAGTTAATGAATGAGGAGATACTGGCAGCAGAAACCCAGTACATGAAAGAACCCGCACCCATATCCGTTCTGGAAGGCGAACTCTTCGAACTTCCTCTTCCTCCGAATGATCCTGATCCCGGATTCCGGACATGGACTGATATGGATGGAGTCACTTTTCGTGCCAATTTAAATCAGGTCAAGGATGGTCAACTTGTTCTGAGGGACACAGATGGATCCATAACATATCTTGATGACGAAACGCTCCGGGCAGAGGATAAAGAATATGTGGCCAACTGGATAAAGACATATGTTCCAGTAGAAGCCATCCCATTTGTTGTTCATTCTGCCGGTATCCCCATGCGTTGGGTTCCTGAAGGCGTCGTCAAACTGGGAAGTGACACCCCAATGAAGGAAAACCCTGAGGAATCCCCCCAGACACGGGTATCCCTCACCAGGGGTTACTGGATCGGGCAATCCGAAATCACACAGAAGCAATTCAGGACAATTCGTGGAGTTAACCCGAGTCGCTTCAAGGATATGGATGACCATCCCGTCGAAAAGATCTCATGGACTCAGGCATCAGATTTCTGCCTTGAGCTAACTCGCCTGGAGCAAGCTTCGGGCAGACTGCCGGATCAATGGAAATATAATCTACCGACCGAGGCACAGTGGCAAAATGCCTGTCAGGATTTCACAAAACAAGAATTGAAGCGCACGACCTGGTATTCCGCAAACAGCGGAGGCATCACAAGAAGAGTTGGCCTCCTTAAAGCGAACAGCCTGGGCATCTATGACATGCAGGGAAACGTAAAGGAGTGGGTTCGTGATGTTTTCGGACCTTATCCTGGGGGAAAACAAAAGAATTGGTTTAACAACTCAGGCGGTCTCAACCATATACTTCGCGGAGGTTCATGGAGATCGCCGGCATTACACTGTCGCATCGATGCCAGATTTAAGCCGCGCAGTGGATATCAGGGAGATGATTCGGGGTTCAGGATTGCTCTAGTATTTGAAAAGGAATCGCAACTGGAGTCATTTTGACGTCACCTGCCATTCAGGGAGGCTAAATCCATCCGTCCATGGCTATTCAACTTCAAGCATCCAATAAACAATCAATTAATATTGCTCCCATGAAACATTTACTGGTTATCATCTCCATCAACCTGTTTCTCATTTATCAACTTCAGTCGGCTGAACTCAATTCCCTCACCGATGCCGAGGCCAAGGAGGGATGGAAACTTCTTTTTGATGGTAAAAGTACAGATGGATGGATTCGTTGGGGGTCGCACAAACCGCTGGACAAAACCTCCAAATGGAAGGTAAAGGACGGTGCGCTTACTATAACCGGCAAGGGTGCAGGTGACATTTACACCAAGGAGGCATTTGAGAATTACGAACTAAAAATGGAATGGATGAGCAAGGGGAATAGTGGCATACTTTTTCGCGTTGATCCAAGCCACAAGGGTGCCATCTGGAACAAGGCCCCCGAGATGCAGGTAAATCGCGAAAACAACCCGAGGAATCTCCGGAGCACATCTGCCGGTGGACTATATCAGTTGTACGACATCCAGGGACCTGAGAAAATTATCCACGCTGATGGGTGGAACAGTGTCAATGTCCACTTGAAGGACGACCACGCTGTTTTTATGTTTAATGGGAAGAAGGTCTATGAATTCACTTTTGGCAGTGATGATTGGAATGCACGTGTGACCAAGAGCAAATTTCGAAAGTATGAGGGATTTGCAGGGTTAAAGAAGGGGCATATCGGGCTTCAGGACCATGGTGCCCATGTTTCCTATCGTAATATTCGTATTAAGGTCCTCGATTAGGAGCACACCCTAAGGAGCCTGCCTTGACACTAAGCATATAAGCTAGTGAGGGTTAGTAACATCCGATAAGATGAATTACTTGAGCACTCTAATGCTGGGCTTTTCGTATTTCCTGCTATTTGGATGCGGTGAAAGGACTGCTACGGATGATAACACACCTGAGAGTCATGATTTATCACAGTCCTCAAAAGCGAAGCAGGGGTCTTTAACTGCAGGAAAAGCAGAAGATGCTCAACCCCGAAACTTAAAAGAAACGGAATTCTCACAAAAAGGGGAACAAGTCACTGAGGATAAAAATGCTCAAAATACCTCAGAAAAAAAACAGACCCTACCAGTTGCGGAAGAGGACATTGCAAGGCTTGGATTATTATTCTACCGCAAGGGTACGAAAAAACCGTTCACGGGTTCCTCGATTAAATCCTACGAAGACGGAGTAATTGAAAAAGAAACCCAATATGTGGACGGAAAGAGGTATGGGATCACGACTCGATACAATGAGGACGGATCCAAGAACTATGAAATGTCCTTCAAGGAGGACAAATTGGACGGGGATCGAGTTCAATACTATGAGAACGGAAATAAAAGGATTGTCACAACCTACAGCGGCGGCAAGCGCCATGGTATGGCGTCAAGTTACTTCAGGGAAGGTGGGAAAATGTATGAAGTCCCTTATGTGCATGGTATAAGGCAAGGTATGAATAGAGAATACTACAAAAATGGACAGATTAAATCGGAGCGCCCCTGGGTAAAAGACCTCCAGCATGGCAAACAGACCTTTTACCATCTCAATGGAAACAAGGAGAAAGAAGTTTTCTACGAAGATGGCCTTAAGCAGGGATTAGAAATCCACTACAACGAGGATGCGACAAAAGATGAGGAGATTCAATATCTCTATGGAAAAGAGCATGGCACCTCAATTTCGTACTATAAAGACGGTTCGAAGAAGCGAGTTATCCCCTACAAGAATGGAAAGAAGGAGGGAAAAGAAACCGAGTACTTCCCCAGTGGAAACATATGGAAAGAGAAGACTTGGAGCAGTGGGAAAATAATTTCCCAAACAGCCGAATAAACCGAAAAGTTATTGAGGTTTACAGCATTTAGGTCGATTCCTGTCTAGAGAGTAAATTCCGGAAGATTGACGATGGCGCCCCCCTTCTCGGCAGACTGGTGGGCGCATATGCCGACACAGGTCCAGTTTGCTGATGTCTTGGCGTTGGGCCATGGTTCACGATCCTCGACAAGGGCAGAGAAAAACTCGTTAACCATATGGGGATGAGAACCTCCGTGACCGCCCCCCTGAACAAAAGAGAGATGGTCGGCATCCTCAATAGTCTGAGTGAATTTCTGGATAGGCTCAGGAAGCAGGTGTGCATAGTCAGGGATATCCACCTTTTCCGGAATTTCAGCCTCGGGGCGCTTGGCAACGTGTAGTACACTTGGTTCCCCCTCAATCAGCGTCCACTCAAAACTTTTCTTCGATCCATAGACATCAATGCTTTCCCTGTACTGGCGGGCAACATCATAAAGAAACCTCCAGACATGGGCGGAAAGATCACTATCCTTTATTTTTATGTGGCAGGTTTCCACAGCGAACTTGTTACCACTTTTCTCGGCGATATCATCCCTGACCGTGCCGGAACCAAAACAACTGACATATTCCGCCAGACCGTTGACCATCCCAAGGCAGGGACTGACAACGTGGGTCGCGTAATGCATGGGAATCATTCTTTCCCAGTACTCGGGCCAACCATCCATGTCCTGGGGGTGACTGGCGGCGAGGTGTTGAATCTTACCAAGCTCACCCTTGTCGTAAAGTTCTTTTATAAAGAGGAACTCCCGGCTGTAGACCACAGTCTCCGCCATCATGTACTTGAGCCCCGTTTCATCAACAACCTTGCAGATTTCCTCGCATTCCTCGATCGTCGTCGCCATGGGAACGGTACACATGACATGCTTGCCTGCGCGAAGAGCCTTGATGGACTGGGGGGCATGGTCCGGGATCGGGCTGTTAATATGGACAGCATCAATCTCGGGGTCCTTGAGGAGTTCATCGTAGTCCGTGTAGCGCTTGGGAATATTGAACTGGTCGGCGACCTGGTTCATTTCCGCCTCGTTGCGACGGCAGACGGCCACGAGGTTCGCATTCGGGTGCGCCTGGTGGATGGGTATGAATTCAGCCCCGAAACCGAGGCCAACAATGGCGATGTTGTAGGTGTCCTTGCTCATGATTGAATTGGAATGAAAAATTATTTTTTAAGGGTCATCAGGTAGGCCATGACATCGGCAATCTCCTGGTCATTGAGTAGAATGTTCATGGGAGGCATGGGGCTGGCACCCAGTTTGTCAAAGCCTTCCGCCAGTTGTGCGGTCGGGTTGACCAGGCTTTGGTAGATATATTCACGCTCCTTGCGGGAGGCAATTCCATCCAGTGCCGGGCCAATGTTCCCACCCTTGCCGTCAAGGGAGTGGCAGCGAATGCATCCGGCCAAGACGTGGGTCTTGACGATTTTCTCGCCGGCAACCGATTTTCCTTCGGCAGACTCCTTGATCTTTTCCTTGTAAATCGGCACAATCTCAGTGAGTGAAACATCATCCCACCAGGCACTGCCACTGGATTGGCCCCAACCACCGAAGAGACAATTAACCGTAACAGCACGATCCTGTTGATTAAGGAACTCTGTTTCCACCTTCTGCCACTTGGCTGTATTCTTGAGACCCTTGGTTTTCGCTGCGTGCTGCAACTCGTGTACCCCCATAAGGGCTCCATTACCGGTGCCGGATAGTTTTTCAGTGCGAATCCATGCGCTCAGCAAATACTTTCGCCCCCCCTTTAGCTTAACCGATGCATATAGGCTGGAATCGTGTCGTGTATTGGAGCTTATAAGCAATGAAGTATTCCCACTGCGTACATATTCCTTGCGTGTCTCAAGTGTGTGCTTGAGATCAGGATTCCGCCGACTGTAGGTACGTTCCTTCCACCCAACAGGCAGTTTGTTTTTGCCAACCTCTTCAAAGGACGGATTGGGCAGGAGATTTGGGCCGCGCTTGTAGCCAACGACGTTCATCTCCTCGACACCAATGGCCTGAAGAGCCAAACGAAGCCATTCATCCTTTGCATTGTCAGGCTGCTTCATTAACAAGGAGGCCGTTTTCTTGTGGGAATCGCTTTCCGGCAGGGCGGCCAACTTGGTAAAGGCAACGAGTCGAACCTGCAGGTCCTTGTCGGCAAGTGTTGCACTGTCGTAGAGTAATTGCGTCGATGCGTCATCGGCGCCAAGTGCACGCACCGCATTGCGGCGCAGGGAAGGATTCGCGCTAATCAGGCAGGCACGGTGCGTGTCGGCATCGAGTTCACCAAGCCCCTCCAAAGCCCAGAGGGCGTGAATTGCACCGACTCCCCCACCCTTGGTGCGCTTGCGCAGGGCAGGTGCGGCATCCTTCCTTTGGCCATCGACCAGCAGGCGCTGGGCCGTCAACCGCCAGAACTGGTTGTCGGAGTCGAGTGCGGACACGAGGGCAGCGCTCCCGGCCTTTGCCAGGCTCATCCCCTTACTTTTATTTCTTTCATAGGCCACGCGGTAGATGCGGCCGTGCTTTCGGTCGCGGTTTGGATTTACGTGGGCATTGCCGGTACCTCGCTGAGCATTATATCCTCCGCGACCCGCACTGGGGGTCGGGTTATGCTGAATGATGAAGTTGTACCAGTCAGCAATCCACATGTTTCCATCCGGACCGACCTCGGCCACGATCGGCGAGAACCATTCATCTGCACTGGCGACGAAACTGTAGGCATTGACGGACTCGTAGCCAGACCCCTTGGCCCCTACGTCATACATGCCAAGGAGATTACCGGTCGGGCCACAGACAAAGGCCCGGTTGCCCCTCCAGGGCTCCGGAAAACCGGATGATGTTGCAAAGGAATGACCACACCCGGCAGTATAGGCATTGAAAGCATCGACCTGGCGGATGTTGGGTGTGATCGGGTGAAACCTGGGGGAACTTGCAATCATCTTGGCGCTCATGCGCCGCTGTCCACCATAGACGGTGTTGGGAATGCCGCCAAAGAAGCTTGGATTATTGTTGGCGGTGGAACCGAACACGTCGCCCACCTCATTGAAACCTACGCCCCACGTGTTGTTGTTGAACTGGTGCAGGAACTCGATTTCTGAACCATCCGACTTGAAGCGAAAGATACCGGATCCGAAATTGTGACGTGTACCATTGACCTCACCGTTGAAGCGGGAATAGCCGACCGTGCCATAAATCCAGTTGTCAAAGCCATAGCGTAGGTTACTGGGACCGGCATGGGTGTCGCCAACCCCAAATCCGGTGAACAACACCTCCCGGACGTCGGCCCTGTCATCCCCGTTGGTGTCCTTCAGAAAAAGAAACTCCGGGGCGTGAGCCAGGATGACACCGCCACGCGCAAAAGTCATGGAGGTCGGGATATTGAGGCCGTCCGCAAAGACGGTAAACTTGTCGGCCCGCCCGTCCCCATTGGTGTCCTCGCAAATCTTTACACGGTCATTGCCCTTCCGCCCAGCCTTGATTTCATTGGGATAGTCGACTGACTCCACCACCCAGAGCCGCCCACGTTCATCCCATTGAAAATAGATGGGATTGATGATGTCCGGTTCGGAGGCAAAGAGCTCCAACTTGAATCCAACAGGCACCTGTGTGTATTTCATACTGTCCGAGGCTGAGAGAGGAAGCTGATATGGCAAGGGTTCCAGACGGCGTTCGTAGTTGGGGATGTTGTCGCGCTTCTCATACTTGAGCGGTGTCCGACCTGTAATGAACTTCTTGTAACGGGCCTTAGCCTTGTCTCCGACCGCCCAGAGGATTCCGCTTTTCATGAGCTGGTGGAACCCGGGATTGTCCCAGACCCGCTGGTCATGCCCGGAGGCCGTGTAGAAAACACGCCCCCTGCCCTCAGTGCGCACCCAGGTCCAGGGCTCCGGCTTGGTGTGGGGGTCCCCCTTCATGGGCTCCCGCACCATGAGCACGGTGCGATTCTTTTCATTGTGGTTGTGATGAAAGTAGGTCTCGTCCCAGGCCTCAAACTCCTTGACGCCTTCCATTGCGGGATGGTCGGCCTTGACGATCGGGGTCGTAAAGGTGCCGGTCTGGTGGCTCTTGAAGCGCCCGCCAACCAACTGGTCAAACCCGGGAACATTGGAGAAGCACCAGCTTGCGCAGTGCACGGGCACAAACCCGCCGCCGCCCTGCACGTATTCCTGCAGGTTCTTCCACTGCCCGGCCGTCAACCGGGGATGATTTGCATAGAGAAGGAGGGCGTCGAAACGGCCGAGGTACCCCGAATCGTCAAGGGCCTCCTCCACACTGGTCACATAGTCGAAGTAAATGGCATCACGACCAAGGGCCTTGGCCAGCATGGGGTAATAGTCGTTGGAATTGTGATGCTTGCTTTCATGGCCGAGGAAAAGGACCCGTATTGGGTTGGCAAGAGCCTCAGTGAACAGGATGTTCGCAAGCAGAACACAGAGGAGTGGTATTTGTATTTTCATGGTGAACGATGTCGGGTATTGGGACTCTGATAAATGAATTCCACACTATCTCACTCCCAAGGAAGAAGATTTTGGACAGGAAATTTTAAATTCAGCATCAATATACCATTAAATTTTAGCCAACAATAGATTGGCTTAGTCATTCTTTATTAAAAGTTCGCCACATGAAGAAATAGCCAGACTCTCTCTATTCAACAAGTATATTCCCTTGAAGACCCCATGCCATTACGGGTGAACTATTTATTTACTGCTTCTCCTATCCGAAGGTCAAGCGCCTGTCGTGGATTGGAAACCCATTCCTTCTTAACGAAATCATAGGGCAGGGCAAGTAGTCGATCATCGGTAATGCGAAGAACCGTGAAATGGTTAAAGTCCGACTTCGGTGAAGGCAACTGGACCCAGTTGCGTCCCTTGTAACTATGAAAAGTGGCCTTGTGGTAATGGCCACCAAGGATAAGGACCACATTGGCATCACCAATGACCTTTATCAGTTCATCCCGATTTGTCATGGCATCATAACAAAGGTGAGTGAAGAGGACGATGGGTTGTCCTCCAGGTGCCTTGGTGAGTTCGGTCTTCAGGTACCCAAGAGACTCTGCTGTGATCGCTTGAAATGGCTTCCCCTTGGGGTCAAACTTGGACCATAGCGCAATAAAGCGAACCCCACCCTCCTGGAAAACATAGCTCAGGCTACCATGCCGGCGCTTACACCAGTTCAACATTGTGGGTGAAAAGGCCAGGCCGCCGTCATCATGGTTCCCCAGCACATCCATGGCCTTGAACTTTAATCGCTTTGCAAGCACCACATCGTATCCGCGCATGGCTGCATTTGTGGGCCATTCCGTGACATCACCGGCCCCGATGATGAAGGCCGGGTTACCAACCTCCCCGCCAATTGATTCAGGGTATGGGGTGCCGGGCATTGCATTCATCGCATCGATAAACGGATGAAGGTGCTGGGTGCTTCCATCGGTTTTCACGTGCTGGTCCGACCAACCGAAGAATGTAAGGTCCACCCCGTGGGTAACTGAAACGCCCATAAGCAACGAGAAAACAAGGGGTGTGACAGGTAATGATTTCATGATGGTGCTATTTGCTCAGGAAACAAGGAAGCTGGCCTGGCCTATTCCTCAAATTTCCATGGCCAGGGCTTGACCTTGGCCCGGACAGCCCATGCCTCCCACTTATCACTGAGTTGCTTGACCTTTTGAGGGTTGCCTGCTGCCAGGTTGTTCAATTCTGAGCGATCTTTAGTCATATTGAAAAGTTCCCACGGTCGAAGCGTGGATGGCCTGCCGGTCTGTCCATATCTCACCAGTTTCCATTCCCCGTCCCGGATGGCGCAATTAAGATGATGTTCAAAGTAGATGGCATCTTTGCGCTTCAGTGGCTTGGCAGCGAAAGCCGGCACCAGGCTGACTCCCTCCACCGGGTCAAGTTGGTGCTCACCATACTTTTTCGGATACTGGACGCCGGCCACATCGATACAAGTGGCCATAATGTCTATGACGTGTCCCGGTTGATGCTCCAGTTTGCCTCGTAGTTTTTTGTCAATTCCCTTGGGCCAATGGGCAATCAACGGTGTGGATATACCCCCCTCATGTGCATAGTGCTTGAATTCCCGAAAAGGGGTGTCAGAGACATTGGCCCAGCCTCTGCCATAGCCAATAAAGGTATCCTCCGGGCCAGCCATTACCCCTGGACCAACCCTTAATGGACGGCCGTCACGTGACTGCATTGGCGGCCAAATCTTTCTTTGAAGGTCATCCGGCCCCATGGGCTTGTATTCACGATATGGATTCCTCGGGGTGTAGCGGCCAAATCCTTCCGCACAACCACCATTATCCTGCAGAAAAAGGAACAGGGTGTTATCAAACTGTCCCTGGCGCTTGACCTCTTCGATGATGCGCCCGATGCCCTGGTCCATGTTGTCTATCATGGCGGCGTAGACCTCCATATTGCGACTTTCCCACTCCTTATGCGGGGTCTTTTCCCAGTTATCAGTACCAGGTGACATCTTCGTGTCTTGGGAAATGAGGCCGATTTCCTTGAGGCGTTTCAGGCGTCGTTCACGAATCGGGGTAAAACCGTCGTCGTAACGTCCATTGTACTTGGCGATATCCTTGGGCAGGGCGTGCATCGGCCAATGGGCCGCCGTGTGGGCAACATACAGGAAGAACGGCTTGTCCGCAGTCTTTCCTGCGTGCTCCTTGAGAAAGGTCACCGCATTGTCGTTAATTGCATCCGTATAATAGTATGTCTTGGGTTTGTACTCCGGGTCATTGACCGGTGTGATGTAGGTGTTTCCACGACAAAGGGTTGCGGGATCGTAAAAACTGCCCGCACCAATGATGGTACCGTAGAACCGGTCGAACCCTCGCTGCAACGGCCAGTTGTCCTTCGGGCCATTGGGGCCGACATGACGGGTCACATGCCACTTGCCACTCATGTAGCTTAGGTATCCTGCGGTACCCATCGCCTCCGCAATGGTCAATACATTCCGGCCGAACTCACCCCGGTACCCCGGAAGTTTCTTGTCGCCAGTCATAAGTCCGATTCCAGCCTGATGCTGATACAGTCCCGAGAGCAGGGCCGCCCTGGTCGGGCAACAGCGTGCAGCATTGTAGAACTGTGAGAAACGAAGCCCGTTGGCAGCCAGACCATCAAGATTCGGGGTCTCGATCTCACCTCCATAGCATCCGATATCGGAAAAGCCCATGTCATCGGACATGATTAGTACGATGTTGGGCCTTGGAGCCTTCGCAGACAAGAGCAAGGGTACCATCAAGCAGGATAATATGAAGTAAATCGAGAAACAGCAGGTTTTCATGATGTATTTATGATTCATATCCAATTCACCCCCAAAGTGAACGCTTTGGACAAAAAAATGGAAAGGAATGAAAACGGTGGATGGAATTAGAAATTACTCCTTCACCCAATCGGGAGTGCCGAACCAGTCGTGCATTTCCTTGGTAAAGGGTGCCACCACCCCAGGTGGTTCAGGAATGTGTCCGCGATCATGGGTGGCAATCATCCATGTGTCGAGTGCGGCACGGAGACGACCGAGTGCAGACTGATGAGCGACGTCCCTGGAGCTCACCAGGTTACGGACCTCATGCGGGTCTGCCTGCGTGTCGTATAGCATTTCCCGGGGAAAAGGCTTCATGAGGTCAGCGGGCGGGCCGGTCAGTTTCCCGGCCGCATGAAGCTTTCGCATGAGCGGCTTCACGAGGAAACATTTCTCCTTGTAGCGGTTTAGAGTCTGAAAACCCGCGCCGGGGGTATAATTGCGGACGTAGTGATATCGTGCATCATGCACGGAACGCAGACGAACGGCGGTCTCGTCAATCCGGTCCCGTGCCGCGAAGGCGTATCTGCGCGGGGGATCGGCATCGGGGCCCATGATCACGCGACTCTGCATACCGAAGGGCTTTTTAATGCCGGCCATCCAGAGGGTGGTGGCGGAAATATCAAGAAGACTATGAACCTCTTCATCCACGCGTCCCGGGGTGACCTGTCTGGGTGCGGGCACCCCCTTTGGGTAACGAATGATCATGGGGACGTGCAACCCGCTGTCCCAGCACCAATGAATGCCACGGGCATCCAGTCGCCCGTTGTCAGCGAAGAAAATAACAATGGTGTTGTCGCTAAGCCCGTCCTTCTTCAATTGGTCGAGGATCCAGCCAATCCTAACATCAGTCCCGGTTACAGAATTCAGGTAGCGGGCCCATTCCTCACGAGTTATCCTGTGATCCGGATAGTAGGGCGGAGGAGTTACATTTTCTGGGGTGGCTACCTTGGGGTGCCATTCCTCCCCCACCCATTTGACGCGAGGTTTTTCCACGGACTTGCGGTCATAGATATCGTACTCAGCCTCGGGCATGTTGATTTGGGCGAAGAAGGGTTGTTTCTTCTTCAGGGCCTTCCAGTCCTTGCCGGCATAAACGGGACCCTCGTTGACAAAGTTAAGGTCGAGTTTCCCGGTTCCCACCTCCTTCTTGCCGATATGCGTAATGTTGGCGGTATGGTATCCGGCATCCTTGAGAAGATGGGTAATGGGGCGCACTCCCGCAGGCAAACGAAATTCATCATCACGGTGCGAACGCATATGGTGCATGTCGGTCGTGGTCGCGTACCAGCCGGTTATGAATGCTGAACGACTTGGCGCGCAAACGGGTGAGGTCGAGTAAACCTTGGTGTAACGCACACCCTCGCGGGCCAGGCGGTCAAGGTTTGGTGTGCGAACGTTCTTTTGACCATAACACGCAAGGTCCATCGAAAAATTCTCGCCGACAATCCAGAGGATGTTGGGCTTTTCACGCGCGAACCCGGAAGTGACAATGAGCAGAAGGAGGATGTTTTGAATTATTAGCTTCATTGGGCTAGGAATTTGTTGGGTTTAACAGCATGGTGCAAGTCCGATCTAGAGTTTTAGCCACTTGGTGGTGAAGAATAAATACGTTAATATACATTTATTACCTGAATATAAATTGAGTGAATCAACCATTCAGTCTTGAAAACCATTCAGTCTTGAAAATCTTGATTAGATTATGGAAATCAATGATATCCGCAATCTGGACTCGGTCCCCTCCCCGTCCCTGCTGGTGTTTCCTGGGCGTATCGAGCTGAACATCCGCAAGATGCTGACAATGGTGGGCGGGGATTCAACCCGCCTTCGCCCACACGTGAAAACGCACAAGATGCCGGAGGTGGTGAGGATGCAGGTGGCGGTGGGCATCACCCAGTTCAAATGCGCAACCCTGGCCGAAGTGGAGATGACCGCCGATGCCGGTGGACGTGACATTCTTCTTGCCTATCAACCCGTTGGACCGAATGTAGAGAGGTTCCTCGGTCTGCAGGAACGCCATTCGAATATCCGTTTCAGCACGATGGTGGATTCGCTGGAGATCGTCCGTGCATTTGGTGCCGCGGGCAAACACGTGAGCCTCTTCGTGGATATCGATTGTGGAATGCACCGTACCGGCATCGAACCCGGAGATGCCGCTCTCGAACTTTGCCGTACCATCCGGGACTGCGCCCATCTGGAATTCGCAGGGCTTCATATTTACGACGGACATATTCATGAGGCCGGCCTTGCAGAACGTACAAACGCGCATAAACAAGCCCTGGATTCCTGGATTGGTTTCCTTGAGCAACTCAGGAAGGAGGGACTGGAGCCGCCAGTTATCGTAACCGGTGGTAGTCCGACTTTCGGTCACTTCGCCAAGCTAGGCTGGCAATGCAGCCCGGGCACAACCCTGCTCTGGGATGCTGGCTACGACTCGGCCTACCCGGACCTTGATTTTGAAATCGCGGCAATGCTGCTATCCCGCGTTGTCAGCAAGCCCGGTGGAAACCGAATCTGCCTTGACCTTGGACATAAGGCCGTGGCCGGCGAGAACCCGTTGAAGAAAAGGGTTGTGATTCCAGGATTACCCGATGCCGTACCGGTCATGCACAGTGAGGAGCATCTGGTCATGGAAGTCCCTGACGCGCATTCCATTAAAATAGGAACAGCATTTCTTACCGTGCCTTGGCATATCTGCCCGACCGTGGCCCTCCACGACAAGGCTCATGTGGTGAGAGATGGAATGGCAACTGGTGAAACATGGAGTGTCGCCGCCCGTAATCGCCTTACAAAAATGTAGAAACCTGAACCTTAAACCTGTCTCATTTGGACTTGTGGGCGTTTATTATAAAACCGGGAAGGCTTGGAACCTTTTCGGTTCTCTTAATGGTAAATCGTGAAGGGTTGCTCGTTGTGGATCGGGTCTTCTTTCCTCCTGAAGTCATGAAATAGTAAGGACCTGTCTCGTCCCTGGCAATACCCGCATTCCAATTGGTTCGAAAATTGAAGGATCTTTTCCCTGGGTCGAGATCCCAGTGGTTAACCGAATAGCGCCCCACGCCAAAAGGATGCCATTTGCCATCCAGTTTTCGTTTCCAGCCATTTCGATGGTGACTTGTCCGGGCATTTACACCGGTCTCGAGCCAATCCTCAATAAAGGCCCCGGTGCCACCCTGGAAGTAGGCATCCTTGACCGCGACATCCATGGTGACAAGGTGCGTCCATTTGCCGGTTTTACCCGAACGCGACCAATAAGCATAGTGCATATGGTCACCAACCGGCCAACAACGCGCCACCAGTGTGTACCAGGTATCAACATCCCAGCCCAGTTCAAAGTTCCATGACTTCAGGCCGGTACCTTCTCCCCCGAATTTCTGGATCTCCGTCCCGGGTCCCTTGTGTATGGCCTTTATGGGAGCCGTATGGCTTTTATTGTCCCAGATGGAAAATATGAAATTATGTGCCCTGGGATGCGCCTGTATGCCGGCGTAACCTGCTGCTTTACCACTCCAGCCAAGAGTCTCGTAGTATGTATACATTGCTTCTCCGGATGCAGGCACCCGCACATCATTGATGATGATATCACCAGTGAATCCGTCATCAAATCCAAGATGGGATGACGGTGCCGCGTTCTGCCCGGCAAAGACGGTGCCCATCAAGCAAGGAACAAGTGAAAGCGATATTGGAAATTTCATATATTAACAGATTTGAATGATGCGAATAATTCCCGCAAGCATATGGGGGCAATCCCGTTTCTCATTTAATTGAATCAGGAGACTTTTGGCGGGATTGACTCCCGGCGCCTGACGCCAATGCGACGCAATAAACGATACAAAACATATCCAACCAGCATGACGACAACCAACCATGGAGCAATGGCCACCAGGGCGAGAACAACCCCTTTGGAAAAGGCAATCATAGCATCGATTGAGTTTTGCCAGACGTCAACAATGCTACCGCCAAAGGACAGGGCCTGTGGTGGTTGGTAATCCTCGTCCTCTCTCACGTGCACGGTAACCGTTGTCATAGACACCCGGTCCTTGATGTAGCGCATTTTGCCTTCCAACCGCTCAATAGTTTCCCGGACACGCGCCAGTTGCTTCTCGACCTCCAGGACATCCGAAATCTTTCCCTGTACCTCGTCCAGCACGCTAAGGATGCGTTGTTCCAATCGCTTTTGGTTGGCCATACGGGCCACAAGGTCCACATACTCCGCCGTGACATCACTGGCGGATTCCTGAACCTCTTCAGGCACTCCAAGGTCCTTTACACCGACCAGGAATGCCTGATAAAGGTTAACGGGCACCCGCACAACCCAACGTCCCGTGCGACGTTCACCACGATTGCGGTTGAATGTAACCTCCGACTGGTAGGCACTGTTGTCCTTGATAAGTTTGGCGATATCCTTCTCGAAATCCTCGAAGGAAGTCTCCTTGAGGACCAACCGGATTTCAGTGACATAAATGATCTTTCGATCTGCAGTTCCAGATACTTCAGAATCGATTCCTAATGCCCCGTCTTGCCCGACCTCTCCACCAAGGGAATCTCCGGAGTCAAAATTTTCCTGAGCAATTGCCTTAGGCATCTCCTCTGCAGGGTAATCGGGATAACCCATACTCATTTCTGAATCGGAACAACCCGCCAGAAAAAATGCCACATACCCAAAAACGATGAGGGAAAGGTTAAAAAAGAGGCGCTGGTGGAATCGCTTGTGCATGAATGTATTGAAAAGAAAGGCTCTGCACGGTCAAGGCTCAAGGGGATTCTTTAATATTCCTGCATGGACAAGGTCAAAAGTGAATGCGAAGGTGATTCATCTCATAAGAAATAAATGAACTCTATATCAATCTATTCAACGGCAGTATTGGCCCTGGGCCTTATAATCTTTAATCCTTGGGCAGTTGCAGAAACCCATAACACCAGGCCCATCACGGCGAAACAGGCATCAACCTATAAGCTAGACACCGGTTTCTACACCAAGGGAACGATGGTCGAGGATATCCTGGTAGCCACATCAAACAAGGTATCCGATCTCGCCCATGCTGAAACAGCCTACCTGTTTAAGAAAATGATGGAGACCATCGACCCTGAAGTTGCCGGGCGCATCCGGAAACGTAAACCCCTGTGCATCCTGATAGGTCACAACGAACTCACTTCTGACCTGCCCCACTTCAAGACCGACAAGACCGGAAAGGAACTGGATTATTACAATTGGCGGAATCGTGGATTCCTAAAATGGGTGGGCCAACGCCCACTGGTTGTCTTCACTGAGGAGGACGTGCTTGAGTACGAGGGTGGAATGCAGATTGAAAGCATCCTGATCCATGAATTTGGCCATGTCATCCACGGGGCAGGCTTTAGCAAGGAACAACAGGATCAACTGAGTGCTGCATTTAAACAGGTCAAGGAAGTGGGCATCTGGAATGATGGCAGGGCCGCACAACGGTTTCGCCGGGTAAAGGGGGGCAAGAAAGTCCTCCTGTTGGATGCCCTCAAGAAATGGTTCCCGGAAGAATCAACGGCGTTACTGAAAAAATGCCTAAACAAAGGGGATATCCTCGTGAATGGGAAACCCTCCAATGCAAATGTCAAAGTCAATAAAGAAGACAAGGTCCTTATCAATTTTGGTGGCCCGAAACGATGTTATGCATCAAGGAACCGTTCAGAATATTGGGCGGAAGGCGTGCAATGCTGGTACAACACCAACCGCACTATGGACCACGACCATAACCACATTCATACACGGGCCCAGTTAAAGAAGTATGATCCCCCTTTGGCAAAGCTTTGTGAAGAAGTCCTCGGTGACCATGAGTGGAGGTTTGTTTCTCCAAGGGAACGTGCCGGAAAGGGACATCTTAAGGGTTTCAACCCGGAAACGTCTCCCAAGGTCAAGGAACTTCCGCACATTCAGACGGCCGCCTACGACTACTATGACAATTACTGGAAGGGGTTCTGGCAGCGACTCTATGACAAGCATGGACTACCTTCCCCACGCACCCGAAGCATTTTTAATGGCAAGAACCTGAATAACTGGAAGATCGATGTTCCACAACTGGACAAGAACCCGGATGGCAAGGTTCCATTTATCGCCCGCAATGGAATGCTCGTCAGCCTTGGAAACCCCAACGGACATCTGGTTCATGATGAGATTAACCAGAACTATCGAATCGAGGTTGAGTATCGGTTCACCGGCAAACCGGGGAACTGCGGTGTTCTTATCCACTCTTCCAAACCCCGTGCGCTCTACAAGATGTTCCCCAAGTCCATCGAGGTGCAGATGAACCACCGGCATGCAGGGGACTTCTGGTGCATCGTGGAGAATATTACAGTACCTGACATGGTCAAGCGACGCGGCGCAAAGGAAAAATGGGGTATCACCGAGGGCAAGGCCCGGCGCATCCTGAACTTGACAGATGACTCTGAAAAGCCTCCCGGGGAATGGAACAGAATGGTTGTCGAGGCAGTTGGCGACGAGATCAAGGTCTGGATCAACGGCGACTTTGTTAATCACGGGTACAACTGCACAGCAACAAAGGGCCGGATCGCCCTGCAGGCGGAAGGCGCCGTGGTTGAGTTCCAGAAACTAGACTTTACCCCCATAAACATGCTGACAAAATAACGAGCTACTATCATGCAAAACGGCAAATCCCACATACTTGCCATAGGACTTTCACTTGGCATCTCACTTCCTTTTATTGGATGCGGTCCTGCGGAAAAGAAGCAACCCGACAAGGTGGAACACCCCGACAATGCGGAACCAACAGGTAAGCCTAAGCAACCTGATGAATCCGGGGAAACCGGTAAAGTAAAGCAACCCGATGAAATTGACCTCAGTCAATTAAAGCCAAACCCGTTTGCTGATTTCAAATGGGAGGTAAGCGGGAACCTCGTTTCTATCATTGAGTGCAAGGCAAGCGGCATAGTGGTCCTGCCTGATACAATTGCCGGGTTTCCGGTTGGTAGAATTGGATCGCTGGTTTCTGATGGCAACACCCTCCCCGATCAATTAAAGGATGGAAATGCCATTCCCGATGGCGTAACGACACTCGTGATCCCGGAGAGTGTCACAAGTATCGGGGATGGGGCATTTTACGGTTGCAAAAGCCTGGTACGCCTAAAGATCCCCGACAAGGTGACAAGCATCGGCAAGTATGCTTTTTACGGGTGTGAAAACCTGGAAAGCGTGATGATTGGATCCGGTCTCACCGGGATCGGGGATGGAGCATTCTACGGCTGCAGGAGTCTGACCAACCTGGAGCTGCCAGACAGCCTCGTCTATATCCAGCAGAGAGCGTTTCAATATTGCACCAACTTAAGAGGCATCACCATTCCTCCTGTCGTCAACAGCATTGCGAATTCAGCCTTTGATGATTGCCCGAGCCTGACAAGCATCACTGTATCGGAAAAGAACCGCACCTTCTCGAGTGAAAATGGGGTGCTGATTAACAAGGCCAGACAGTCGTTGCTTAGATGCCCACAGGGCAGGGATGGAGCCTATCAGGTTCCAGCAAAAGTCACCCACATCTCGGATTCCGCATTTTATCGATGTAGCAAGCTTACCTCTGTCAACATCCCGGAGGGGGTCACCACCATCGGGAATTATGCCTTCCGTGAATGTTCCATGATGAATACCGTTACCATCCCGCAGACTGTCAGTAGTATAGGGATATTTGCATTTGCCTCCTGTGAAAAGCTTGTAGGCGTTAGAATTCCCGCCGGCGTACTGGGCATTGGTAGTTACACATTTTATGACTGCAAGAGTCTTGAAAGCGTGGATCTTAACGACAAGGCAACCAGCATTGGTAATGGAGCTTTTCAAGATTGCTCAGCACTGACCAGTTTGTTGCTTCCCTCCAGATTGACGTCCATTGGCAATAGTGCCTTCCATGGTTGCACACGTTTAACCGGCCTGACATTTCCCGGTAAACTCGCTGCCATTGGCAAAGGTGCCTTCAGGAAATGCGCCGGGTTGACGAGCCTGAACATTCCCGACCCGGTGACAGCAATTGCAGATCATGCATTTGCTGGATGTGCCGGTCTCACCCAGGTTAGACTGGGGAACACAGTCACCAGCATTGGCAGATACGCATTCAGTGGTTGCACCGAACTTAAAGAGTTGGCAATTCCGGAAACGCTCACGACCCTTGGCCCGGGAGCCTTTGCTTCCTGCAGGAATCTGGAAAGAGTGACAATCCCGGCAGGCCTGAACCATGCCATCTCCACGTCGGAAAACTCTTCAGGAGGAGCCATCCTTTCACCATTTTTCGAATGCAGCGGATTAAGAAGTGTGACGATCAAGGTTCCCAGCGTCAGCACAAGCTACACGGACTGGATTGGCAGTGAGAAGCTGAAAACAACAAGTATCACGGAGATCATTTTCAGTGAAGGTGTGACGGCCATTGGCGACAGCACCTTTAGGGACTGCACCACCCTTGTCAGCCTCACATTCCCAGAAAGCCTCACCCACATTGGCAACAGTGCATTTTACGGATGCACCTCCCTCGCCAACCTGTCATTCCCCGAAAAGCTCACTTCCATAGGCAAAGAGGCCTTCAGGGAATGTTCCGGACTGACGAGTCTCAATATTCCCGATCCAGTGACAACAATCCAGGATCATGCCTTCAGGGGATGCAACGGCCTTACCGGGGTCACTCTGGGCAAGGCAGTAACCAACATTGGTAGTTACGCATTCAGCGGTTGCACAAGACTAAAGGAATTTTCGATTCCGGAAACTGTGATCACACTGGGTCCGGGAGCTTTCGCTTCATGCGGAAACCTGACAAGCGTGACAATCCCTGCAGGTCTGAACCATGCCATCTCCACAGCACACACTTCTTCGACAGGATCAACCTTGTCACAATTTTTTGGCTGTAGCGGATTAACAAGCGTGAGAATCATGGTTCCCGCCGTTAACACGGCTTACACCGAATGGATCGACAACGATCTTCTGGGGACAAATGCTGTCATTGAAATCATTTTTGCCGAGGGAGTCACTGACATCGGGGACCATTCATTCCAGAACAAGAGTTCACTGCAAACCGTCCATTTACCGGTAAGTGCCAAAAGAATTGGTTCCCGGGCCTTTTATGGTTGTAACGGACTGAAAAACGTCAACGTCCCCATGGGGACTACCAGTATCGCCGCCAATGCCTTTGACGATTGCCTCAGACTTGTTGCTATTAATGTTGAGGGAAACAATCCCACTTACTCCAGCCAGGACGGGATACTTTTCAACAAGGCCAGGACAAACCTGATCCGGTGCCCGGAAGGGAAAAGCCAATCCTATTCCATCCCTGACGGAGTCACAACTATCGGGAATCATGCCTTCCATCGCTGCAAGGGACTGGAGGTTGTCACCATTCCCGATGGCGTTACAGGCATTGGGACAAATGCCTTCAGTGAATGCGCCAGCCTGACCTCCATCACTATACCTGACAGTATTACCAGCATTGGAAACCAAGCCTTCCGCAAGTGCACTAAATTAACCGGTATCACTATTCCCAAGGGGGTCATCACTATCGGTGTATCTACGTTCAGTGAATGCACAGGCCTGAAGGAGGTAACGATCGGTGAAAGTGTCACCGGTATTGGAACTGCAGCGTTCAGCGACTGCAGCAACCTCAAAAGCGTGAAAGTCCTTGGTAAAGGCATCCCGGCGGCAGTGGATGTTTTCAGGAATTCCCCTGCCACTATCTATTTCATGCCTGGAGCCCAAGGATGGGGGCCTGTCTGGAATGACAGGTTTGTCAGGCCTGTAAGAGACAAACCGTAGTCGGCAATGACTTGAGTTACAAATGAACGATTGCGACCCAATCCATTATCGACTTGACCCGGATGACCCCGAACACGCAACTTACAAACTATTCAGAACCGCTTTTTAATCATCACCAGACACACAATGAAAATAACACACATCATTCTCACGTCCATCCTGTTCAGCCTGGTCTGCCTCAGCGTCAAGGCGGAGCGTCTTGTCCTCGTCGGCGCCTCCTACGGTAAGAACATAATCGCCATTACCGATGCCAAGGGCGATGTCCTCTGGTCCCATAAGACGGCCGGACCGCAACGCGGTCACACCGGTCACCATGACATACACTTGCTACCCAACGGCAACATCCTTTTTCATGACACATGGACAACCCTCAAGGAAATCACCCTGGACAAGAAGGTTGTCTGGAAATACGACTGCGCCAACAGCAACGGCAACAAAGGGAAGCGGGTCCATGTCCATGCATTCGCTCGTCTGCCCAACGGTAACACCCGCATCGTGGAGAGCGGCGTGGGTCGAGTCATCGAAGTCGACAAGAAAGGTAATATCCAGCACCAGTTTGCAATGAAGGAAGGTGGCACAAAGGAGTCCCGCTGGGCCCGGGGCACAGACAAGGGAACCTATTTGATTTGCTCTGAGCGCCCCGGTGTGGTCACGGAATATGATGTAAAGGACGGCAAGGTGGTCTGGGACTACCTCATCAATACCCGCGTCTACGGAGCCATGCGCCTGAAGAACGGCAATACATTGATAGCATCCGGCAGCGGCAACAGCGTGGTCGAGGTCAACCCGAAGAAGGAAGTGGTCTGGGAAATCAAGGGCAAGGTGCCCGGCACCGAGGTCAACCTCAAGTGGATGACCTGCCTGCAGGAGCGCGAGAACGGCAACTTCATCGTGGGCAACTGCCACGCCGGTCCTGACAACCCGCAAATCTTTGAGATCACCCGCGACAAGAAGATCGTCTGGGAATTCGACGAGTACGAACTCGTGGGCAATGGCTTGGCCTGCTGGCAGGTCATTGAGGGCAAGCAGGCCGCCATGGTGCGCAAGAAGCTCAAAGCCGTCACTGGAATATGATTAAAAATCGGATCCCTCTTCTTTTCTGTATCGCCTTCTCCTGCTTGATGCAGGCGAAGAAGAAACCTTCCAATTTCGTTGTATTCCTGACCGACGACCTGGGTTGGGGAGACCTCGCCTGCTACGGGCATCCGGTGATACAGACTCCCAATCTCGACAAGTTCGCCAAACAGGGGATGCGCTTCACCCAGAGCTATTCCGCCTGCGGGGTATGCTCTCCCTCCCGTTCCTCCATCCTGACGGGCAGAACCCCATACCGCAACGGCGTCTGGCGTTGGATACCAGGAGGACATCAAGTCCACCTGCGAACCAGCGAGATCACTTCAGCCGAACTCTTGAAGGAAAAGGGTTACGAGACCTGTCACGTCGGCAAATGGCACCTCAACGGCAAGTTCAACAGCAAGGACCAACCACAACCCGACGCCCACGGCTTCGACCACTGGATGGCCACCCAGAACAACGCCGCCCCCAACCACCGCAATCCGCGCAACTTTGTCCGTAACGGCAAGGAGGTGGGCGAATTGAAAGGCTATTCCGCACCATTGGTGGTGGAGGAAGGCATACGCTGGCTGAAAGAGAAGCGGGACTCCAAGAAACCATTCTTCCTTAACGTCTGGACCCACGAACCTCATCTCCCGATTGAGTCCGACCCCAAGTTCATGGAATTGTACAGGAAGTTCGACGACGAAGGCATTCGCCAGCATCACGGGAACGTTACGCAAATCGACCATGCCTTTGGCAACCTGATGAAGGCCCTGGACGAGCTCGGCGAAACTGAAAACACCTTCGTCATCTTCACTTCCGACAACGGCCCCGAGGGAAATGGCCTGAAAGGACGCACCCGCGGTTCCACCGGCGGTCTCCGCGAACGGAAGCGTTCATCGCACGAGGGAGGCATCCGAGTGCCGGGCATTGTTCGCTGGCCCGGCAATGTCCCCGCAGGAAGCACCAGCGCCACACCCATCATTGGGTCCGATATTTTCTCCACCATACTGGCAGTCGCCGGCATTCCCCTGCCCGATGATCGCACCATTGACGGGGTCGACATTCGACCCGTCTTCGCGGGAAAACCGCTCAAGCGTCCCGTGCCGCTTTACTGGCGCAATCACTTGGCTCGTTCCAATATTCACGTCGCCTTGAGGGACGGAGAATGGAAGATTCTCGGCAACGAAACCCTTGAGAAGTTCCAACTCTATCACATTGAGAACGACTGGCAGGAAAAGCACGACCTCGCGGAATCCAATCCAGAGAAACTTGCGCAAATGAAGCAGAAACTGCTGGAAGTGCACACCCAGATAGAAAAGGAGGGACCCAGCAAGTGGTGGAAGAACGAAGCGCCACGCGGCAAACCAAGAAAACTGAAGAAATCCGGGCTTTTGCCCAAAGGCGACGATGAAACCGGCGGAATCTACGCCATTGTTAAGGGCGGAACTGCCTCCAAGCACAGGGACACCATCCTCTCCCACGCCCTTACTAGTTCAGGTGAGGCAATCGCCCTCCATGAATTGCCCGAACCTGCCACCCGTAAGCTGGTGCTCAAGACATCTTACAAGTCGCTTGCCTCTGGAAATACGAAGAATGCCGCCATCGCCTTTGGGGACACCCCCAATAATGACTCGCTGCTCAAGGCAGGCACGGCCATCGGAATGAACGCCCACGTTCTCTTTCATGGGTCTTGGGAAAATGTTTCGGGTGGAACCAAAAACTCCATGCTGGCTAAAAAGGATTCCAGCTTTGAACTCACCTTGGCTGTCGATCTCGCCAAAGGTTCCGTATCCGCCACCATCAACGGACGGACTCTCGCCTTTCCCCTTCCGGAAGACATCAAGCAAATCCGCTACTTCGGGCCCTACGTAAAAGGCACAAGTTCCGCCTTTACTTCAATCGAGATATTGGAAGCCGATTGACCGGCAACTTCAAGATGACCATGAAGGTATTATGCCATTGTGTGAGCTGCCATATCCTCGGACTTCATCTCCTATCCGCCGTATCTGCCGCTGAACCAGGCTTGCGAGGAGGAACCGCGGCAATTGACATTACACCTCAGGAGTGGCCACTTACCCTACGTGGGTCGTTCTTTCCCAAACCCGCAAAAAGCGCTCACGATCCACTTCACGTAAGAGCCCTCGCATTCGAAAATGGTAATGGTCGGGCAGTCATAGTGATCGTTGACTTACTTGGCATATCCCGCGATGTGCTGGATGATGCCAAGAAGCGTGCAGCCAAGGTCACCGGTTGGCGAACGGACCAAATGTTGATCGCAGCCACCCACACCCACTCGGCTCCATCCAGTCGTGCGGAGGGTTCGGCTCCCCAGGTCGCCTTCGGCAAACGATTGATCGACAGCATTGTGGAAGCCATTGAGCAGGCCATTGCGTCGCTCCAACCCGCACTTGTTGGTTTTGGGTCCGACAATGTGCCGGACGAAGTGTTCAACCGACGATGGCACCTAAAGGAAGGCACCATGCCTCTCAATCCTTTTGGTGAACTGGACAAGGTAAAAATGAACCCCGACCGAAAGCACATCGTCAAACCAGCCGGGCCAACCGATCCGGAGGTATGTATCGTCGACCTGCGAACCCGAACAAAGAAGCCTCTTGGTCTGCTGGCCAACTACTCGCTTCATTATGTTGGAGCAATAAATATCGGTGAACGACAAGTGTCGGCTGATTATTTCGGCGAATTCGCCCGCATCATGCCGTGGCGCCTAAGGGCCATGTCCTCGCAAAATTTCGTAGCCATGCTCTCCAATGGAACTTCCGGAGACATCAACAACATCGATTTTCACGGCACACGCGCTCCCCGCCAACCCTTCGAACAATGCCGCATTGTGGCAGCCAAGGTGGCCGACGCCTCATGGCGGGCCAGTAAGGGAATTAATGAATATCGGGCGGATGCTCCCGTGGCCATGTTGCAGCGCGAGGTACATCTCGAATGGCGCAGGCCATCGGATGCCCTAATACTTCGCTCCAAGCAAATTCTGGCCATGTCGCCTGATGAACAATACAAGTTGCCACGCCTGGCCACCAGTTACGCCCGTCGCGTCCTGTCTCAGGCAAAGCGCGAAGGAAAAGCCAACTGTCTGGTGCAGGTCATTCGTATAGGCGAACAGGTGATTGTCTCCTTTCCTTTCGAGACTTTTGTAGAGACAGGGCTCGAAATAAAGAAAGCGAGCCCCTTCAAGCGCACCTTCGTGATCGAATTGGCAAATGGTTCCTACGGTTACCTACCGACGCCCAAGCACCACAAACTCGGCGGCTATGAGACATGGCTGGGGACAAGCAAGGTCCAGAAGGACGGGTCCGAAATCCTTAAACGCAATCTTCTTGAGATGCTATCCGAACTCCATAAAATGAAATGAATAGACGCCTGCTCATTCCTTGGCTTTTCCTTTGCCTTCCCATTCTTATACTCGCTCAAAAGAAGAAGGCCAAGAATCCCAATTCCCGGTTCGACCTTGAATACGCCAAGGTTGACGGTATCTCCTTGAAACTGGACCTGTTGATGCCAGCAAAAAAACGGACAGAAAACCCGAATTAGTGGTGTTTTTTCATGGGGGATCCTGGCGCAGTGGATCAAAGAAGACCTGCCATGTCGGTTGGCTGACCCACCACGGCTACGCGGTGGCCAGTGTGGACTACCGCCTCAGCGGGCAGGCCAAGTTTCCCGCCCTCGCGCATGACTGCAAAGGCGCCATCCGCTGGTTGCGGGCCAATGCCGACAAATTAGGAATCAACGCGGAACGCATCTGCGCCGCGGGCGCCTCCGCCGGTGGTCTGCTCTCCACCCTCGTGGGAACCAGTGGGGAAATCAAAGCCCTCGAAGGAACAATCGGAGGCAACCTCGACCAGTCCAGTCGCGTGCAGTCGGTCCTCGGCATGTTTTGCCCGACCGATCTCTATTACAACGCCACTGTCGAGAAAGAACGTTGCGACCAGCCCAACTGCCCACTTTATCAACTGCTAGGGGGCAAACCTAGTGAACGCCTCGACATGGCCAAACTGGCCAGCTCCACGGCCCATGTAACGAAAGACGACCCTCCCGTCATTTTGCTCTACGGAACGGCAGACAAATCACTCGTCAAGCCCCTCCACGGGGAACGCCTCAAGGCCCGCTACGACAAGGCAGGTCTGGATGCCACCTACCAACTTATTGAGGGAGCCGGTCACGGTGGCCCCCAGTATCGCGACAAAGAACGTAGCAAACTGATTCTAGATATGCTCCAAAAGACGTTGCGATGACATTTTAAACAATGGTAGAAAACCAAAACCTGAATCAATTCTTGGGCTTTCTGGATTTCTTTCCCGAGTTTGACTTGTTTGTTGTAATTACCTTCTCGGTCGCGATGGGATCAGCATCGTCATGTTCCTTGAGCCATTCATGAAGTTTTCCGCGAAGCCTGTTGAAGGTTTCCTTGTGGGCCTTGACGTCGGTAAGGTTATTGAGTTCATACGGGTCCTTCACCAAGTCGTACAAGGCGTATTCAGGGCGATGGTGAAGTTTCTTGACCAGAGGGTTATCAAGCGGCTTCCCCTTAGTGGTCTGGACCCAGGAAGAGATTGGGTCTGCCCTGCCCGTTCTGGTTGCCCTTGGCGTTTCGGACTTCAGCAAGGCGAGTGCCCTTGTGAGAGTGACATTTGAAGTAATCTCCTTGTAATTGGGCGACCAGACAAGGGAATAGCGACCATCCCGAATACAACGAACCGGATAGATTCGTTCCCGATTGTCGATGATTCCCTTGTTGCTGAATTGTCCGATCACAAAATCATGCACCTTGGTAGGCTTACCGGTAAGGTTCGCGTATTGACTGCGGCCATCAAAGAACCCTTTCTTTATTTTGCCCCCGGCGGCCTCGATCATGGTGGGAGCCAAGTCACAGAGCCAAAACAATTCCTCCGAGACGTGTCCCTTTGGCACGATGCCCGGACCATAGGCAACCAACCCTGTGTGGAGGCCGTTGTCGAAACATGTCCACTTGGCGAAGGGGAAGGCGGAACCCTGCTCGGTGCAGACGAAAAATATTGTGTTCTTCGCCAATCCGGAATCATCAAGGAAGGCTCGTATTTGACCGGCGAAGGCATCGAAGTGGTTTACCTCTGCATAGTACGGCACGAGGGCTTGGCGTAGTTCCGGAGTATCAATCCAGTAGGGTGGAATGGTGAGCTTTCTGGAATCGAAAAGAGAGCGATCCCCCGTGGTATATGGAGAATGAGCGTCATGGGAGGCGACAAACACGCAGAACGGCTTGTCTTGTTTGCGGCAGGATTCAATGAATTCCTTGGTCTTGTCGAAGAGTTGGCTGTTCGGGTTGCCGCCGAGATATTCAAAAGGATAGGAAGTACTCGGACCAATATGCGTCTTGCCGGCCAGAGCCACCCGATAGCCAAGAGGCTTGAGATATTGTGGCAGGCTCTGGGTTGAAGGGATTGAGTTTGTGTGATTGAGGAAGGCCTTGGTACGCCAGGCAGTACGTCCACTGTAGAGCTCCTGTCGAAATGGGGCACACATGGCGACCGAAGTATAGGCCTTGTTAAACTTCACACCGTCAGCCGCCAGCTTGTCAATATGGGGAGTCGGAACATCAACGCTACCGTAGCAACCAATGTGGTCGCGATTGATATCGTCCCCCAGCAGGAAAACAAAGTTGGGCTTCGCTGATGCGAACGTTTTAAAACAAATTAACAGAGTCGAAACGAGAACCAAGATTTTCATACGGCAATCAAACTTGAGAAAAATGTCAGGATTGTCCAAATCTTTGAGCAGTTATTCTGTACTGTAAATTCCAATTGCCATTATGCCTGCACCGGTGCTAAGGGTTTCCACCATGAGAATTACACTGTTTTTTCTTTTGGTCACCGGGTTTTGCAATGCCACGACAATCCGCAATGTATTGTTCCTGGTCTCTGACGACCTGAAGGCGAGCGTGCTCAGTTGCTACGGTGACAAGTTCTGCCGGACGCCCAACATTGACAAACTTGCCAAGCAAGGGATGCTGTTTGACCGAGCCTATTGCCAGGGAACAGTCTGCGGTCCCTCCCGGCAATCGTTCATGTTCAGCCGCTACAAGGGGCAGAAAGGCTCCAGCATGGCCCAGCATTTCAAGGAGAACGGCTGGTATACAGCACGCGTCGGAAAAATTTATCACATGCGCGTCCCCGGGGACATCATCGCCGGGACGAATGGTGTTGACCACCCGCCATCCTGGACGGAAAGATTCAATTCCCAGGGAATGGAGGCCCACACGCCGGGCAACTATGCCTGTCTGAACCTCAATGACTTTAAACGTGCGCAGGCAGGTCGGCAGTCCACAAAGATGAAGCACAGAATGTTCGTTACGGTGGAGACGGACAGCGACGGTTCCGGACAGCCCGACTACAAGACGGCCACAAAAACCATTGCGTTGCTGCAGGAGCACAAGGACAAGCCTTTCTTCCTCGCCGCAGGATTTGTCCGCCCACACTACCCGATGGTCGCCCCCAAGCCCTTGTTTGAACACTACCCATGGGAAAAAATCCGGCTTCCACATGTGCCTTCCAATGACCTTGAGGACATCCCTGCGGAGGGGCTGGCCGGCACCCGCAACGCCAAGAACCCCATCGGCATGTACCCCGACAACCAGAAACGGATGTGGAGCGGTTACTATGCCTCGGTTGAGTTCATGGACAAACAGGTTGGACGCATCCTGGATGAACTGGACCGATTGGGACTCAGCAGGAGCACTGCAGTCATCTTTACCAGTGACCACGGCTACCATCTCGGTGAACACACCTTCTGGCAGAAAGGGAACCTTCATGAGGAAGTCACCCGGGTGCCACTTGTTCTTTCAGTACCAGGCAAAAAGCCGGGGAAATCACGCTCCATCGTAGAGCTCATGGACATATTCCCCACTCTCGCCGCCCTCGCGGGCCTGGAAATCCCCGAGGATGTACAGGGCAAAAGCCTGATGCCTGTGTTTGACGACCCGACATCAATCATCAAGGATGGAGCCCTCTCCTTCGTGAGCCGTGGCCTATCCATCCGCACACCCGGATGGCACTACGCACGCTACAACGGGAAGTCCGAGGAACTTTATGACATGCAGGCAGATCCCCAACAGTTCACGAACCTTGCAAGGTCTTCCAGACACAAGGATCAGCTTGAGCATTTACGAACCCTGTTACAGGAAAAGAAACGAAAGTTTTTTCTAAAGTGACTGTAACCCATGGGCTCCTTTTGACGCATATCCAATTGAGCAAACGTCAACCAACCTGAATGGCGTCAGATGGAAAAACAAACGGTTCCTTAAAAGCCTTGTCCTCCCCTAAGAAACGTTACCATGACATGGATGCCCTCCGGGCTTTCGCAATGCTGCTTGGCATTGTATTGCATGGAGCGCTTTCGTTTTTTCCCGTGCCAATCTGGCCGGCGCAGGATTTGTATCAACCTGTGATTGACGTGCCCACCTCGCTGACAGCAACCCTTGGAAAAGCCGGAATAGATGCACCAACGACCTACAGTCCATACGAATTTATGTTGCATGCCATTCACGGGTTTCGCCTTCCCTTGTTTTTTATGGTGAGCGGGTTTTTCACGGCCATGCTCTGGAGGAGTCGTGGACTGAAACAACTGACTATCCATCGTGCCAGGCGGATTCTTCTCCCTCTTGCAATCTTCCTGCCCATTATCTGGATACTCATTATTCCGGCAGGCATTTATGGCGGTGCCAAAAAGGAGGAGGTTTGGAAACTGCGCCCTCAATCCGCCAAGGTAGTTCAACAAAAGGCGAAGCCCCAGGCAAGAAATGATCCCCAGGTTACAGGTGATATTGGTGAGGCCGCGGGTCGCGGGGACATCAAGGCGATTGAGCGGCACATCATGGCAGGCAAGGACCTTAATCAGCGTGGAACCGACAAATCCACCCCACTCATGAGCGCAATCACATTCGGTCGGGTGGAGGTCGCCAAGGCATTGATTGAGGCCGGTGCGGACCTGGATTTGAAAAACAAGGATGGTTCAACGACTCTATTGATTGCCTCGTTCTTTGCCCATCCTGAAATTGTCGAGGCACTATTGGATGCAGGAGCGAACCCCGACATCAGGAATAATGATGGAGCAACCGCTTTGGATGTGGTACAAACCCCGTGGAAAGAGATTAAATTCATTTACGATATCGTGGGTGGAATCCTGGGCCCTACCGGACATAAACTGGATTACAAACGCATCCGGGAAACCCGTCCGAAAATCGCAGCAATACTCAAGGAAAAGGGAGCGAAAGAAGGCGAAGGTGATATTGTCGGATTGGTGATGCTAATATTTTTCGCGCCCATCTTCCACCATCTCTGGTTCCTTTATTACCTGGTCTGGTTGATGGCAGGATTCATTTTAATCACGTGGTTGCTGGGCAAAATGAAATTAAAGCCGTTATCTGACTGGTTGGTTACTTCGCCCCTGCGCTTAATTTGGTTGCTACCGGTTACCTTTCTGGCGCAGTTGCTCATGAAGGACAGTTTCGGCCCTGACACTGCGACCGGTTTTCTCCCCTGGCCGCCCATTCTTATTTATTATGCCGTCTTCTTTTTCTTCGGGGCACTCTGTTACGGCCGCAAATCATTTGAAACCCAAACAGGAAAACTATGGCCGATTAGCTTTGTTCTTGCAGTGCCCCTATTGCTTGCAGGCTTGTGCCTTGTCAGGAACCAGGACAACGGCGCTTTGTTGGCTGCCTGTTCTGTTGCCTACGCCTGGCTGATGATCTTCGGGTTCATTGGTTTCTTTCGCGCCTTCTTTTCCGGTGAAAATCCTCGCATCCGTTACATCTCCGACTCCTCATACTGGCTGTACATCATGCATCTACCGGTGATCATGTTCATCCAGGCTTTGATCAGTACCTGGAGCATGCCAACTATTCTGAAATTCTTGATTGCGTGTGTAGCCACAACACTCCCTTTGCTTTTGATCTATGAATTTGTGGTCCGGTACAACTTGGTCGGCACCCTGCTCAACGGAAAGCGAACCCGCACGCCAAGGATGCCCCCCCCAGTACAACCACCAATCGTCTAGTCTCAACCAAAAAGGTCCCGGGCAACAAAACCCATGCCGAGGGCGGCGGAAAAGTCTCCCCCGGAGGCCCACTCAAAACTGGTGGTGACCTTCTCGGGTTCAATCGGACTGTTTCGATAAACCGACCAGGCACGCTCAATGAAGCCTTCCTGGACCCAACCCATGTAGCGGTTGCGAAAATTCTCCCCGGTGTCAGCAAGGCCGCCTCCGATAACCACCAGGCCGGGATCAAACACCCGGACCAGGTCACCCAGTGCGTAGCCAAGGATCTGGCCCTGCTGTTGAAAAATGCTGACAGCCATTTCGTCGTCTCTTTCAGCGTAGTCCCTCAACTGGAAGGCCTTGTCGATGATGGAGATGTTGTCGGAGGCAAGCGGATGATCCGCCCATTTCCCCTTCTTGATTTCAAGGGCAACCCGGCGGCGTAATGCCATCAGTGAGACCCATGCCTCCACGCATCCCTTCAATCCACAGGAACAGTCAGGAAGGCTTCCGTCGTCCTCCCGGTGGGGAACAGATACATGCCCAACCTCAAGGGAAAGACCGTTTGCGCCTTCATAGATTTTCCCACTCGGTAGCACGAGTCCTCCCCCAAGCCCGGTTCCAGGTGCTACAAGCAGTAGGCTCCCGTCATAATCCGGGCGAACTGAAAATTCCCCGATAGCTGCAGCATTGCCATCGTTGGTCATATAGACCGGGATGCCGATCCGTTCGGATAGTTTGTCGCGCACATTGGTGCCAACCCAGTCTTCACCTAGGTTTGCACGGGTCCAGACTACGCCATCGCAGTTGGGTGCAGGTACATCCATGCCCGCACCGCAGACTGCAGAAATATCGACTCCTTCTTTTTCAACCAACTGGCGAAGGGCTTCTTCCAGTTGCTCAAAGGTCGCGTCAAACCCCTCTTTCACTCGACTCTTGACCTCGGTCAAGGCTCCAGTCGAAAGTCCATTTTCATCTACAAGGGCTGCCTTGACAGTGGAACCTCCAATATCGAGCCCGGCAAAGTATTTTTTCTCTTGATTCATTTTAATTTAAGATGAAGGAAAAGTGAGGTTGGGATCAACCAGGTCAATGATCAAAACATAATAAGATTCTAATGTGAACCCCGAGGGCTAAACAAGCATGACTTCAGCACGGATTAAAAATTAGATTAATAC
>JABJCN010000190.1 GCA_018668635.1 Opitutia bacterium | reverse complement strand
ATGGGGACTGGCATCACATTGCCGCCATCGGCAAGGACAACAAGACCCGTTTCTTTATTGATGGTAAACTGGTGGGAGAGATTGCGTTTCAAAGCAAATCCGACATCTGGCGAATCGGCGCATGGCCCGGTCAGCGTTTTGCTCGACTTATCGATGATGTCCATGTCTTCCAGCGGGCCCTTGATGATGATGAAATTCTCGGCCTTCTTGTTCGAAAGAGTGGTTCCGTGGACACATCGGTCCTCGGTGCGTACCTTGTTGACTATTCCTCTGTCGATGATTCCGGAAACTTCTCCACTGCAACCCGGACGGTCATCGTTGCGCCGGATCCCACCGCCCCAATCCTTTCCATTAAAGGAGAAGGTGTATTGGTTCATGAAGCCGGCACTGTCTATACGGACCCGGGTGCTGAGGCTAGGGACTCCGACGGGAATATCCTCGCTGCAGAGGTCAAGGGCGAACCCGCAATTGACGTGAACCTGCTGGGCGAGCAGGTGTTGACCTACGATTTCAAGGATGCCAATGAACGACCGGCCCTCTCGGTCACGCGCACCATCGTAGTGCAGGACACCCTTGCGCCGGTCATCACCCTTCGGGGCGCGGATCCCGTCATCGTGGCTTTGGGCGATATTTTTGAGGATCCGGGGGCAACCGCTGTTGACGGTTTGGAGGGGGAGCTTTGGGTCGGCAGCAATCTCTCTTTTCCCAGGACCGGTTTGATACTCGATCTTGATGCCACCTTTTTTCGCGACAAACTAAACGATGGGGATAACGTGACCATGCCCTGGGAGGATGTTTCCGGTCATGCCAACCACATGGACAACTTTGATGGAAGCGGGGTCACATGGTATGCGGATGCATTAAATGGGGAACCTGTCCTGCGTTTCGATGGGAATACCCTGATGTGGACCTCACACAATTTTGACGATCTCAAGGGGTATTCAATTCTTGCTGTTTCCCGTTACAATGACGGAAAAAAGGGCCGTGTAATCGCTTCCAAGGCCCGAAATTGGCTTTTTGGCTACCATTCAGGAAATACTGCTTCCTGGCATCCAGAAGGTTGGGTTCACAATGGAGACGCGGGAGGTGATACGAAATGGCATCTCCACGCCGGCACCATGAACACCGCAGCCGATCCCGAGGGTGCATTCTGGAAGGACGGTGTACTCCGTGTCTCGGGCAATCGTGGCTCCAACAACGTCACCAACAAGCCCGGGCAGCTTTCCATCGGCGGTTGGAAATCTCGTGCCAGTGAGCCTTCCAATTGTGAGATCGCACGGATCCTGATCTACGACAATGCACTGGTTGCCGGCGACGTAGACCGTGCCACTGGTTTCCTGCAGGCCCGCTACCAGTTAAACGGCAAGACCCTGACGGATTCACCCACGCTGGACACTTCCCGGGAGGGCGAGAAGATCATCACTTATTCTGTAAAGGACAAGTCTGGAAATGCATCCACGGCCACACGTACCGTGATTATGATCGATAATCCGCCTATCCCCGAGATCACCCTTCTTCCCGGGGCGGGCGACAAGACCGACCTCATTCTGGAGGCTGGTACGCACTTTACTGATCCCGGATTTACCCTTGCCAATCGATATGGTAAGGGAATTGAAGCCGCTGGAGTCCAGGTCGAAAGTACCATTGATTCATCAAGGCTTGGCACATACCTTGTTACCTACAACTACACTGACGAGAAGAACAACCCGGCCACCCAGCGCAAGCGGATTGTCAATGTGGTGGACACGACTCCGCCCGTCATCGCTCTTGTCGGGGACAACCCCCTGCAGGTCCTGGTTGACGCTGTTTACACTGATCCCGGTGCCATCGCCGTTGATAATCTTGATGGTGACGTGACTGTCACTTCCGCATTGAAGAACGAGGTCGCCGGCCTCATTGCCAACTGGACATTCAATGATGGGACAGGGGACAAGCTCAAAGATTCCACCGGCACAATAGACGGGACTCTCCAGAACTTTACCAACCTCGATACGGCATGGGTGGATGGCAAATTTGGAAAGGCCCTTCAGTTTGACGGTATTGATGACTATGTGCTCCTGCCGGCGGCAAGTAAACTTGATCTGCAAAAAATGACCATTTCCCTCTGGGTCAATGCCACAAACTATGCCCAGCAGGGCTTTATTTTTGAGAAGACAGCCAACGGTTTGCTGAACTCCCAGTACAACCTGTTCCTTGACTCAACGGATGAATTGAACTTCCGCCTCATACAGGGGGGCAACCTGAATGACACCAGTGTCTCTGCCAATGTAAACCTCGAGGCAGATGCATGGAATCATGTGGCTGTCACCTATGATGGTTTCCTGAAGAGTATCTTTATCAATGGTGAGTTTATAACCGCCATGCCTGCTGTTATCCCGATCAATATGGGACCGAACGGGGTTTCAACCATCGGTGCCATTGGTTCCGGCAATGACTACTTCTTCAATGGCCTCATTGATGACATCCAGATTTACAACCGTGCGGTTCCGGAAGGTGAGATTCCATTCCTAATGAGTCCAGCAGGTATAGACACATCTGAGAAGTCGATTCAGCCCTATGTCGTGATTTACTCCGCAATCGACTCAAGTGGCAATGCCGCAACGGTCGAGCGCACGGTGGTCGTTTCCAATGACAACACTCCCCCGGTGATCACCCTGGTCGGTGAAGTTGAGGTGGTCGTCAATTCCGGGGCGTTCTATGAGGACGAAGGGGCAACAGCCTTGGACGAGGCGGATGGTAACCTGACCCCGTTTATTGATGACGGAGGTACGGTCGATGCCATTGATACCAGCAAGCCCGGTGAGTACATTATAACCTATGACGTGGAGGACTTTTCAGGGAACAAGGCCGTGCAGGTTACCCGGAAGGTCATTGTTGCCAACTCCGATCCATTTGCCAACTGGGCGCTCAACAATGGGCTTGCTGCACTTCCATTTGCGGACCGTGCTGCTGAAGCCGACCCTGACAAGGATGGTAT
>JABJCN010000143.1 GCA_018668635.1 Opitutia bacterium | reverse complement strand
TGGACGTGTCTATTGGGACAGCGGTAACGGGGGACATGACCGTCTGGAAAAAACCCCGGACATCAACTGGCTCAAGGGCAGTTGGGCGAACTGGGTATTTACCAAGGATCGTGTTACCAGTACCATGAAAATTTTCCACAATGGCACTGAGTTCGCCAGTGCCGGTGGCCGTGGACGTGCCTGGGGTACTCCCGACCGCTTCAAGCTCGGCACAGATCGCAATACCGGCAATGACTGGCCAGGAAAGGTTGATGACCTTCGTATCTATGACAAGGCACTAACCGCTGCTGAGGTAAGCACTCTATACGGAGATGGTGGAGGCGACCTCAAGGGTGGCATCATCATCCTCGAGACCGGTGGTGAGAGTCCAAGTGCCAAGATTTTCTGGGGCGACGAGGACGGCGGAGATGCCGTTTCAGCCTGGGACAATGTTGTCACAGTTGATGGGAAGCACGACCTGTTCGCATATGCCTCTGGCAAGATTACCAACCTCACCAACGGCACCAAGTACTTCTATCGTGGCCAGGTCACCAATTCATCAGGCAGTGCCTGGGCCGGTGCAGCCAAGAGTTTCACCGCCACCAATACCCTGCTAAATACGCAGACGGTTGACGGTCTCGCCCTATGGCTGGACGCCACGGATGTTGATGGTGACGGCAAGGAGGACCTTCTTGAAGACGAGGCTCCCATCTCCGCATGGGTCGATATCTCCGGCAACAACAAGGAGGTCAAGCAGACGACCACCTCCGCCAAGCCGATTTACATGAGCAACCAGGCAGGAACCAAGGCCGGCATCCGCTTTGACGGTAATGGAGATTTTCTCTTCGTCATGGGTGCACTTGCTGAAGATGGCGGTGACTCATCCATCTATGTGGTACACCAGCGCAAGGTTGAAAGCGGTGCAGACGGAGGCATTGTCATCGACGAGGCCACCGGAGAGATCGCATCCTCAGGGGCGACACCTTACGGACTCACCATTTCCAGTCTACAGCAGGTTGGCGCCACCCTGAAGAATATCAAGATTGGTAAGGATGCTGCTGTCACTACCAAGAACTTCGGGGGTGAAATCCATGAAGTCCTTATATACAGCAAGAAACTGGCACTTCAAGACCATCTCAAGGTTGAGGGGTACCTTGCCCACAAGTGGGGTGCAACAGATTCTCTTAAGAAGAGTCATCCATACAAGGAGGAGGCACCAAGCTTCGACAACAGCCCGAAACTGGTCATGGCACTGGGTGTTGAGGACTTCGATAAGCCATCCACCGATGGATTGCTCGGCGAGTGGTTGTTCGATGATGGTACCGCCAAAGATACTTCCGGCAACAATATGCACGGCGTCAACAACGGGGCTGCATTCGTCGAGGAAACTCCATCCGGGAGTGGCAAGGCAGTGAACTTGAATGGCAACAAATACATCACAGTTGATGATGATGGAGACCCCAATAGCCACGTTGCTGGTTCACAGACCACCTTTGACACCGGGTCCGCACTCACTGTCAGTTTCTGGTCGAAGGAAATGCCCGATGGCAATTGGGAGCCTTTCATCTCTAAACGGGGTGACCATCAGGGTTGGCAGATCCGGCGCAGGAACAACGATAGTAATATCTGCTTTACCATGCGTGGACCCGGAAATGATGATTGGTACACATCATCCGCACCTCTTAAGGATAATGAATGGCACCATATTGCTGCTACCTTTGGTGGCGGAAAACGCCGTTTCTACATTGACGGGAACAAGGTGCAGGAGGAAAATCGTGGTGGCAGTATAAAGGCCACCGGATCACAGTTGGTATTTGGTGCCCGTGATAATTCCGGAAATGCCGGAAATGCACCGAGTATCGGAAATCATTCGAATACATTCCTTGATGACATCCGGATATACAACCGTTCGATCAGTGCTGATGAGGTGAATGTGCTTTCCGGCGCCTTCGTAAACAAGATTGTTGGTTACTTTGGAAATGCCTTTGAGTATCAGGTACAGGCCATTAAGGGCCCGACAGCCTTTGAGGTTAGTGCCGGTGCTCTTCCTAACGGTTTAACGATTAATAACGCTGGCAAGATTTCCGGCGCGCCGACCAAGACCGGTGATTTCGAGGCCACCATCAAGGCTTCCAATTCATCCGGTTCTGACTCAAGGAAATATTTCTTCCGCATTCGCCAGGGTCTGCAGAACATCACGTTTGACCAGGAATTCGGCAGCAAGAAGTATGGTGACGATGATTTCGCCCTCACCGCCACTTCCAGTGCCGGCTCTGCCGTCTCCTACTACAGCAAGAACGAGGATGTGCTGAAGATAACTGGTAATACCCTTATCAGCCCGACGGTTACCGAGGGTCTGACGATACACTGGAAGTTCGATGAAACAACCGGCACCAATGCGCCGGATCCCATCACCGGCAACAACGGGACATTGACCGATATGGCAAATTCCGACTGGGTGGATGGCAAGTTCGGCAAGGCCCTCGACTTCGATGGTTCCGATGACCGTGTTATTGGTGCCAAGACAATTGGCGGCGAAAACGAAATGACTGCATCCATGTGGTTCAAACCGACTGCACTTGCCAATGATATCCTTGTTGCCAAGATGCATAATGACAAGAACGCCAGCGGTGGAGACATCAAGACGGGCAAGGGTTGGTACATCAAGATTCGTTCCGATGGCGATGCCTGGTTTGGTGTCGGCAGTCGCAGACACCGGGATGACAACACCCGTGCAGGACCCGGGTCCATTACGGCCGGAGCTTGGAACCATATCGCCGTATCCTGGAAAGGTCGTAAGGCTACCATATTTATTAATGGTGCTCCCAAAGCTTCCCGCACCACATCCAGTGGACGAAGCGTGGGTGAGGATACGGAAGAACTCTGGTTGGCTCGTTCTCAGCGCTGGAGTACCGGTGACAAGTATAAGGGCCAGATCGATGACTTCCGCTACTATAACCGTGCGCTAAGTGTTGACGAGGTCGCTATTCTTGCCGGTGCCAATTCGGATTACCTGACCACCTATGACGGTGGAAAGGCCGAGGTCATTGGATCCGGTACGGCAACGCTCGTAGCCTTTGCCGGTGCCACCGCTGACTTGGTCGCATCCACCCCAACGGAGCGCATTCTTAACGTTGGTAAGTCCATGCTGACTGTCACAGCCGACAGTTATGCAAGGAAGATCAATGTTGATAATCCTGCCCTTACCGTGCAGTACTCTGGTTGGGTTAATGGTGACGATAAGACCGCCCTGATTCAGGAGGCAACTCTAACGACAACAGCTGTAAAGGCTAGTGACCAGGGAGCATACCCGATTGTTCCTGCTGATGCCAAGGCTGATAACTACGCTTTCACTTATGTCAATGGTACCCTCACGGTTGATAAACGTACCGAGCAGGTTATCACCTTTAACCAGGACTTCAGTAACGTGAAGTATGGGGACACGGTTGAATTGACTGCAAGCGCCGGATCCAATCTCCCTGTCAGCTATACCATTGATAACGCAAATGTAGCGGCAACCGTTGCCACCCGCCAGTTCCACATGGTTGGATGGTGGAAACTTGACGAGACAGGAGGTACCACTGCCAACGATTCAAGTGGCAATGACCGCAAGCTCGTTCTGGCCGGTACCGATGGGTCAACCAACTGGAAGATTGCCAAGTTCAACAACGGACTTGAATTTGACGGGACCAATGATTACGCCGTTAACTTCGGCAATCAGGGCATCCTGGGATCTGAAAAGCGTACGGTATCTCTCTGGATTAAGGGAACTTCTACCGGTAATGACGGAGCAGGTCTTGTTGGATGGGGTAAGGATGCCGCAGGTGCACATTTCAGTGTCGAGCTCTCCGGCGGAAAGATCAAGGTTGACTACAATGGCGCTTCCAAGACCGGCACCACCAATGTCCTGGATGACAAGTACCATAATGTAATCGTTGTCTATCCGAAGGCAGGAAATGTTGGCTCCACCAAGATTTACGTGGACGGCAGCGATGATGGTGGCAGTTCATCCGGTAGTGCCACGGTCAATACGCAGGCTGCTTCCAGCTTGACCATTGCCCGCCAGGTGAAAACCAAGAAGTACTTCAAGGGTATCCTCGATGATATCCGTGTCTACTCCGGCGAACTCAAGACCGATAACGATACTGATCCAAAGAATGAAATCACCGCGATATATAATAGTGGTTCCGGTGACTTCAACAAGATCCGTGTCGTGGGTACCGGTACCGTCAATATTACTGCAAGCCAGGTTGGAGATGTTAGCTATGCACCTGCAGTGGCCGTCACCAAGCAATTTGAGATTGGTAAGATTGACCAGAGTATAGCCTTCAATGTTCTTCCTGAGAAGTCCGTTGGTGACTTCGACTTTGATCCAGGAGGTGTTGCTGGTTCTGGACTTCCGATCCACTACGTCAGCTCCAACCCTCTGGTGGCTTCTGTAACCGGCGATCCCGGTAGTGAAAAAATTCGTATTCGTGGTGCCGGTTCAACCTTCATCACTGCTACACAGGCTGGAGACGCAACCTACAATGCGGCGACGGATGTAAAGCAGGTTCTCAGTGTCAACTACTACAACCTCTTCCCTGACTCTATTCAGGGCATGCAGTTCTGGTATGATGCTGATGATGTGAATGCCGACCGCAACCCGGATTCGAACGCTGATGATTCAGTGATATCGACTTGGGCAGATCGTTCAGGTAATAACCTTAACTCCATTCAGGGCACTGTCTCCAAGCTTGTTAATTATAAAAGAGATGCCCTTGCCGGCAAGGGATCTATTTCCATTGCCAATGGGAAGACACTGACATTGCCAAACATCCAAGGCACCAAGATGGTGTTCATGGTTGTCAAGCAGGATGCCAGCCAGAATGCTGCCACAAAGCTTCTTGGAGGTAATATCAATACCACCACTGCCAACGGCAAGGTGTCTCAGGGTGTCACTGGAGCCTACGAAATTGAATCGAATGTCTCGAGTCACCAATTTAATGTGATAACGATGCGTATTGGATCCGGCAACCAGGGTTTCTGGGTAAACGGTACATTTATCGGAGGTGACGTTAAGAAGGCTGGACCAGGTACACTGAACGCTCTTGGTAACGGATTCGTTGGCGAGGTTGCCGAAATTGTGGGTTACACCAATGCGCTTCCGAATCTTACCCGGATGAAGATTGAAGGCTACCTTGCCAGTAAGTGGGGTCTGCTCAACAACCTTGGCGATGATCATCCGCACAAACTGTCCCGTCCAACATTTGGTGGTGCTCAAAACATTGTTTTCCAACCACTGCCTGATAAGACTCCGGAAAGTGCTCCTTTCCGTTTGTCTGCGGAATCCAGTTCCGGCCTTGGCGTTACGTTCAAGAGCGGCGATGTATCGATTGTAACAGTCAGCGGTGACATCGTGACCGTTGTTGCCGAGGGTAGCGTTACCATTACTGCATCGCAATCCGGTGATGCCAACTGGTTCAGCGCCACCGAGGCTACCCAGACCTTAAAGGTCACGGCCAAACCTCGTGCAGACCAAGTCATTACATTGGATCCGCTTGCTGACAAGGAGATTGGAAATAACGCATTTGAGCTGACCGGTAGTTCCAGTTCCGGTCTTGGTCTTACGTATGTCAGTTCCAACCCTGCGGTCGCCACAATTGACGGCAAGACTGTGACCATCGTCGGTCAGGGTATTACCGTGATCCGTGCCAGCCAGGATGGTGACCGTGATTGGAACCCGGCGCAAATGGTCGAGCGTGAACTCAAGGTTATCAAACGTAGCCAGACTGTGACCTTCAATCCACTTGCCAACATCAACCTCAGTCAGGGAATCTTCATACTATCGGCTACTTCATCTGCCGGTCTTCCGGTTGCATTCTCCGTTGACAAATCTTCGGTTGCCACGGTGCAAGGTAATAAGTTGACACTGGTTGCTGGTGGTTCCGCCAAGGTTACGGCCACGCAGGGTGGTGATATTACTTATAATCCTGCGGACCCTGTCAGCCAGACCCTTACTGTTCTGGATGATACCTTGAAGCCACAGACTATTACATTCACCCAGAATCTGTCTGGTAAGAAGTTTGGTGATGCAGCCTTTAACCTGACTGCATCTACCGATTCCGGACTTCCATTAAGCTACAGCAGTTCGAATCCTTCAATTGCTACCTTGGAAGGTAATACATTATCAATCAAGGGTGCTGGTACCGTAACCATCACAGTTGAATCAAGTGGGGGTGAATCCAATGGCAAGGAATGGCAGGCGGCTGTAGCCTCCAAGCAGATGTCCATTGCCAAAGCCGCACAAACAATCACTTTCCCGGCTATAACTGATAAAGCTGTCGGTGATCTTGATTTTGCTCCTGGTGCAAATGCCAGTTCCGGTCTGAATGTTACCTATACCAGTTCGAATACTGCAGTAGCTGTTGTTGATGGACAAAAGATCAAGGTAAAGGGCGGTGGAACCGTAACCATCACTGCCGCGCAGGCAGGTGATGATCGGTATAATGCGGCAACCAGTAAGACTCAATCCTTTAGCGTGACGTTAAGTAACCTGTTTGCTGACTCTTATCCTGGTCTACTGCTCTGGCTGGATGCCACTGATATTAATGCTGATGGATATCCGGATACGATAGCCGACTTCCTTGGTGGTGGTAAGATAAATTCATGGAAGGATCGTTCGGGTAAAAATATGGACTCCACCCAGTCTGCTATAACCCGCATGCCGACCTATAAGGCCAACGCCCTCAACGGTAAGGCTGCCGTTGAATTCAGCAGTAGCTTGCTTAACTTACCCAATCTGGGTCTTAATGGTTCTGATAACCGATCTTTATTCATTGTTGCAAAGGCAACAAAGCCAGGGGCATTCATTAGTTTTGGTACGAAGGAAGTTGCACAACAATTTTCTATCGGTCGTGACTTCCAAAGCGAAAAGTATATGCTCAATGCCTATGGGCTTGGGGGACAACATGTTGGAGCAACCAGTGTCAGCAACATGTCAATCATTCGTACTGTTCTCAATGGATCTGCAATATCTGATGTTGTAGTCGGTGTTAACGGTACACTTGAGAATGGACGGGCCAAAATGGTTCTTGATACCAAGGAATCAGGAAACAACCGAATCGGTGCCAATGTTGATGGCTTGGGCGGACTGAGCGGTCAAATAGCTGAAATTCTGGTTTTGGATAGTGCTGTGACTGATCGAATGGCTCTTAAGATAGAAGGATACTTGGCACAGAAATGGGGTTTGCGAGGCAGCTTGGCCACCAGTCACCCATACAAGTCTACATCGCCAACATTTGGTGGTAATCAATCCATCACATTCCCATCAGTCGGAAGTCCAGTTGTTAGTGATGAAACAATTGACCTCAAGGCATATTCCGACTCCGGATTACCAATTGTTTACACTAGTTCAAATCCTGCGGTCCTGACAGTATCCGGATCTACTGGAACCATTAAAAGTGGTGGATCTGTTGTCGTTACTGCCTCGCAGGCTGGAGACAAGTACTACACCAAGGCAGCTGATAAGACATTGAGCATTACCATTAGCAAGGAAGCTCAGACAATATTCTTCACTGAACTGGGTAATCGCAACAAGTCAGATCCTCCTTTCAAGCTACAAGGAACCACCTCATCCGGGTTGGCATTGACTTATCAAGTCATATCTGGGCCTGCATCTATCAAGGCTGGTACAACTGATACCATTCAGCTGGCGGGGACTGAAGGAACAGTTGCTATCAAGGCAACACAGGCTGGCAATAATGCATACAATGCAGCTACGCCAGTGACACGTTCCTTCACAATAAATAACCGTGAACAGCAAAGCCTTTCCTTTAAAGGCAAGGGTGAAGCTGGTTCAGGTCTTCGTGACATCATCCTCGGTAAACGGCCCTTCTTACTGCCGCTTGCTGGAATAACCGGTGGTAAATCAGGTTCCGATGTTGTAGTTGAGGTAACTGGTGGTACTGCAGCTTCCGGTACCAAGACTAAAATGGTAAATATCAAGGGACAAAACTTCCTTGCAATTAAGTCCAACATGGCGGGTACACTTGAGCTCACTGCTTCTCAGGCTGGTGGAACGAAGTTCGATCCAGACCAAGGTAAAAATGTCATATACAATGCTGCAACTTCAGTTACGCAGACATTTGAGATTAAACCTCCATCCAAGGCTAACTTTAAGCTTACGATGCGTGATCACGATAAGTACAGCATTCGACTAGCCAAGTTCCAGGCAAAGTATGCATCGCGCACAAATCCGGATACCGGTTTCAATTATACCAATTCTGAAATCATCAATCTCTTTGAGGGTGATGAAGGTGATCCTGATGGTGATGGAATCCCGAACTTCCTGGAATATGCATTCGGTGGTGAAGGTCTGGATCAGGACTCTGATGAACGTAAGAACATGCCCAAGAAGAAGCCACTTCGTCGTCCTAAGAGCGGTAGTGCCAGCTTCCAGATGACATTCATTCGACGCACATCTTCATCTGACTCAGCTCTCACTTATACTGTCGAGACCAGTGATGATATGCGCAATTGGACAAGCTCTGGTATTTCCCAGGTCGGTTCAGCCGTTGACGAAGGAGGTGGCATGGAGAGTGTTGTCTTTGAGCTCGACAAGGCTTATACCGACTCGGACGCGCCAAGGAACCAATTCCTGCGTCTCAATGTGACTTCCTCTGAATAAGTCCCTACAAGCAAGTTTTAAACATGAACCAGAAAGGGTCCCGTTTCGGCGGGACCCTTTTTGATTTAGGGGGGCAGGTTCAGTTCTATTCCTGCCCGTTCAATCCTTGGCCTCCGGTCTTTATTTTCTCCGGGGATCTGAAGCTGAACCTCAATTTACAAACCCTGTAAATACTTTTGTAAATTGATGATCTTTGCTTTTACCGGTTGATCAGAAGCAGTCCAAGCGGTTTAATGGATTCCTTGATTGTTTTCTTCCCATCAGGCCAACGAACAGATATTTTTTTCAGGCTCGCAGATTTTCCTGTGCCAAAAAAGATGGTGGAGGATGATTGGGAAAGATAACTGCCGCCTGCCTTTACTTCAGCAACTTGAATTGGTCCATTCTCCGGTTCAACAATTATACGGGAACCAATCGCCGTTGGGTTGCCTTTGGTTCCTTGAAGGCGAATTCCAAAGGAGTTGTCCAGGGATTGATTTAGATAAATGGAGGGATGATTGTTGTTGGCTGTTATTACAAAATCTACTTTACCATCCTTGTTTAAATCCGTTGTGGCAAGACTCTTACTATCTTCTGGGATTATCAAGCCACTCTCAAGAGGCCATACTGGTTCCAGTTTTCCATTTTCATTCCCCAGTAGCAATTGACTGAGCCCACCATCCATCCTTCCGGTTTCATGCTGGTTGTTGAAGAAATTTTGAACAAGATAAAGGTCTGTGTACCCATCACCATTCACTTCAGTTAGACGAACTCCAAATCCAGGCGCGACTTGAGCGAGCCTTGGCAGTTTTATGAAAGAGAATTTACCTTCTCCGTTATTGACCATGATTCCTGAACTCAGGGTGTTCACCATGAAATGCTGGGCAGATGAAAGTCCAATATTTGTATAAATCTGGGGAAGGGTCGCCTTTGCAAAAGAAACATAATTTTTGAACTTTTCCTTCAAGTGTGGCATGGCCTTGGTGGAGCAGCTTTTCCCTCGAACTGGGAACTGGCTGTTTCCTTCCCAGAGTGATTCGACAAATCGTTCCTGCCCTGTGTTACCAAATTTTCCGTAGTACGCTTCCAGTGGCTTCTCTCCGGTTATTTGATATTTTGTATTTAGGCCTAGATTGGTTACCGCATAGTCAATGTCACCATCACCATCGATATCTCTTCCATCTATACCGTTCCACCATCCCAAATACTTATTTAACCCGGCTGCTTTGGTTCCCTCGACAAGATGCCCTTTCCTGTTTTGAAAAAAACGAACCGGTCCCCATTCGACCGTTACAAGCAAATCTGTCCACCCATCATTGTCTGCATCCGACCAAAGGGCACTTGTCACCAAACCCATTTTAGAAAAATCACCCGGTACTTGATCCGTTGCCAAGTCAAAGCTTTTACCATTGTTGATGTATAAATAACTCTTTGGTGATAGTGGGTATTTACCAGGGATAACCCGAGACCCAACAAACAAGTCCAAGTCTCCATCCCGGTCAAAGTCACAAGCGGTGGCAATCCCTCCACTTTCTTTTTGCGACGGGAAGAATTTGTCCGAGGCCCTTACCAGTTCGCCCCCTCCTGTGTTCAGGTACATTCGATCCTTCAGTACGGGATCACCTGGTTGGCACTCCACTCCGCCACTGACAACGAATAAATCCAGATTTCCATCCCCGTTGAAATCGAGGATTAGCGCACCCATATCCTCGTGTGCCTTGTCTTTTTCGAGTGCGTCTGAGTTCAGGGGTTTAAAGCCTCCCTGCTCTTGCTTGATTAGGATACTGGGTTTCTGGCCCCTTGCCCCGCCGAAGAAGAGATCTTCCAGTCCGTCGCCATCAATGTCTCCCACTGCGGTTCCTGGTCCGAGTTGTGAGTGCTTGTAGGGGAGGAGAGGCTGGCGCTTGTAGTCATCAAACTTGGTTTCCTGATGCTTGGTAGATTCAATTTTGGCACCGACAAACATTGGTTTGTCTGGTACCGGAGGTGGTCTGTTTGGTCCTGCGGCAGCTTTGGCTTCGCGGATGGTGTAGTGTCGATTTGCGGGAAGGTTCATCAGTACCTGGCTTGGTCCTCCAGGCCAATGAATGATTAATTTTTCGACCAACTTGGACTGTCCCAATCCAAAATGTAGCACTGGTTCATTACTGGATAGATAGCCTGTATAAGGATTTAAATAGCGTGTTTGGATACCTAGTTCCGTTTCTATATCCACCTTTACTCCAATCCCGAATCGATTGGTTGTTTGGCCTATCAGGTTCAGAGATATGCGGTTACCATCAGATGTATTACGGTAGATATGAACAGGTTCTTCCTGATTGGCGACGACAAGGTCTGGATTTCCATCCTGATCCAAGTCTGCAAGTGCAGCGGCAAAGCTCATTCCAAAATGGTCGAGCCCCCATTCTTTTCCCATCCTGGTGAAGTGTAAATTACCATCATTCCGAAAAACCAAATTATGATCCCTTTTGGCAGGGGTCTTTTTGTAAATATCAAATTCCTCTCGACCAATTAGCCATTTTTCATCCAGAGGCATGTCGGAATGGGTGAAATTGCGACTCATCCCGTTGGTGATGAAGAGGTCAATCCAGCCATCGTTGTCAAAATCTGCAAATTTGGGAGCCCAGGACCAGTCAGACTTGGCTAATCCGGATAGGTAGGCAGCTTCAAGAAACCTTCCTGTTCCAGTATTGAGAAAAAGTGTATTCCACATATACTGGGTTGGCCTGTTATTCTCCACAAACCACTGCCGGTCGCCCATCACGCCCATTGTTGTTTTTTCAAGAAAGTGGGTCGTACCTGCCATATCGACACAAAAGTAGTCAATGCGACCATCATTATTAATGTCTGCTATGTCCGCCCCCATTGAAAACCATGTGGTGTGTGGCACAATCTCTTGTGTTACATTACTGAAGGTGCCATCCCGGTTGTTCCGGTAGAACTGATCTACATCATTCATGTCGTTGGCTACGAAAAGATCAGGGTATCCATCATCGTCGTAGTCGAACCATGTGGCTGATAGTCCGCGGTGAATATCAGCAATCCCCGACTCCGCGGTCACATCTGTAAAGAAACCTCTGCCGTTATTTTTATATAGTCGATCAGGTCTGCCGATTGTGATGATCTTGTGCATCTTGTTCATTACTAGCTCAAAACCAAAATACTTCCTGTATTCAGGTAGTACCTCAGGCTTATTGCCTACCATGTGGAAGGGTGGTTTTTTCGGGCGTCCACCTTCTCGATAAAGTCGATTACAAAGGACATACAGATCAAGGTCTCCATCAAGGTCGTAATCGCAAAAGTACCCCATGAGACTTGCACTCAATAAATCCAGACCACGTTCCTTCCCAACCTCTGTAAAGAACCCTTTTCCGTTATTGAGAAAAAGTTGGTTGGGGGCTTCGTAATTACATACATAGAGGTCAAGATCTCCATCATTATCAATGTCCGCAAGGGAAGACCCTGCACTCCAAGGGTTGCCGAGCTGAAGCCCTGCAGTTTTTGTTGCATCCTTAAATTGAAGGTTTCCCTCTTGCAAATATAGCTGATTCTTATTTGCCCCACTGGTCAGGAAAAGGTCTGTTTTCCCATCTCCATTGATATCTCCTGCTGTTACTCCTCCACAGCCAAAGCCAGAGGAGTATAGCCGCCGTAGTTTATGGTCCACCTTGATGGGGTTAATAAAATCAATTCCGCTATGTTTTGGGGAAACTCGATCGAAAAGGAATCCAGACTTGCTTACTGCAGGGCTATTAAGGGCACGATCAGTGACGTTTTCAGGCAATACATTTCCATTTCCAAACTGGATGTTTCCCAGTAGGGCTAACAGGCAAATGTGTTGTCTGGTTAAACTTCGCATCATGGGGAATTGCGATGTTTAGGGGATTTTCAGTATTATTTTATTAATTTATTGGATGTCAAACATTCGCTCACTTAATTAAAAAAATCCCTTGCAACTGCAATTTCACAATGTAACTTGAGAAATGTTCCTTCCTTGTACAATCCCTTGGTGTTACGTTTATGGATGACCCCATTTCCATTGAGTTTGCCCAATTGCTGACAAAGCATCAGCGGAGATTGTATGCGTTTATCATGTCCCTGATACCGGACCCCAACCAAGCAAATGATATTCTGCAGGAGACCAATCTAGCACTTTGTAAAAGTGCATCCAAATATGATCCTGATCGAAACTTTTTGGCATGGGCATTCAAGGTGGCTCGCTTTCAAGTGATGGCCTTCATTAAAAAGCAGAAGCGCAGTCGTATTGTTTTTGATGATGATCTCCTTCATCAACTTGCTGATGATGCAGAGGAGGAGTCAGCGCATTTTGATGATATGCGGAAGGCGTTAAACACCTGTCTAATGAAACTACCTGCAAGGCATCGTGCTATCGTTGAGGCTCGATACGAGGATGGTGGTACTATTGGCAAGGTTGCCAAGGCTTTCCGTAGAAGTTCCGGAGCTATCACCCAGTCACTATTTAGAATACGTTCTGCACTTTGGAACTGTGTGGAACGCGAAATGAGAAAGATTGAAGTATGAAAAATCCTCCTGAGAAATTAATACAGACAATGATATGGGACTATTTGGATGGAGAGCTTTCTGAGCTAGAGGAAAAAAAGCTTCAGGCGATTCTCAAGGTAGATCCCTTCACTCGAAAACTATATCTTCGGTGTACTACAATGCATTCAGTCCTCGGATGGGAACATGTTTCTCGGGAAGAAATTCCACTAGAAGTGACACGTCAGACCTTCCATTTTATAGCTTCCCCTATCACTCCTGTTTTTCAGTGGTTAAAAAATTCTGCTACTATTCCATTGGGTATGGCAGCTTCCTTTTTGGCTCTATTCTCATTACTTGGTTTATATTTCCTCAAGCAGGAGAACCATGAACGTGAGAAAATCGCCCTAGAAAAGGTTATCTCAGATAAAGAGCCAATAGGTTGGGTATCCCATGGCAATGGTGCTTCCATTATTTTTGCTGATGCGTCCAAGGAAGATACCGGATTTTTCTATTCATCTGATATTCCAGAACAAAACGGGATGAGTCTGGTTTTACATTTTACCAAACCTTTTCCAGAAACGGACGAGGGTTAAGTACTCTTTCGTTTTTTTCCAATTTCGGGGAAAGTGAATTGGTTAATGTCTTAGTGCTACAAGTTCTTACTAATGTTTTGATCGTTCAAGTAGGGATACTTATTTCCTCATTTTTGGTGAGAGTACGATACGTAATCCCAAGTCTTCGGGACGAGCTGATGGTCTTTCACCTTTTCGTGCCGCGGATCTACAATACGATTCAAATAATTGCCAACTTCCACCTCGTGTGACTCTCAGGTCTCCCGTTTTTGGCCCGATAGGGTTCGTTTGGCTGCCTTCAGCATATTTATTCAAGTAGCGATCGTTACACCATTCACGGACATTTCCGTGCATGTCATGTAATCCAAATCGATTGGATGGGAGTACACCTACAGGGTGTGTAACTTGATTGGCATTTTTGCCATACCAGGCATGGCTTTCAAGGTTCCGTGTGTCATCTCCAAATGAGTAAGCAGTTTTAGTCCCTGCTCGACAGGCATATTCCCATTCTGCTTCAGTAGGTAGCCGTATTTCGTGGGTTGGTAATTGTGGGTTTTGCTTAAGGTTTAGCACTCGGCAAAAATCCATGGCTTCTTTCCACGAAACCCTTGTTACTGGATTCCTTTCTTTTCCCAGCTGAGGAGTTTCGGGGACTGTTTTATTCCACTCCTTGATAGTCACCTCGGTTTTCCCCATCCAGAAGCCTGTTATCTTTACTTTATGCTGCGCCTCATCATCATCACGGGGTCTTCCCGGTTCATTTTTGGGACTCCCCATATCGAATTCACCACTTTTAATCCAAAGGAGTTCGATGCCTGAAGGCTGTAGAGTGTATGGTTTCCCTTGTATGGGAAGCGATTCGAAGGTAATAATCTGTGGTTTAAAGGTTTCATCACTAATTTTCAAGGTGTGGCTGACAGGAAAAGCGGAATCGTATTTATTGTCACCAACCTGCGTAGCCGTAACCGTCACGGTACCAGCGGCAACCAAGGTCAACTTGTTGCCCTGTACGGTTACGACCTCGGGCTTGTCAACCGAGAAGGCTACCGGGAGTCCTGCGGACGATGTCGCCGACAGGATTAAGGTCTTCTGGCTCAGGGTGATATTATCGGGAGGCGCTTTGAAGGTAATTGTCTGTTTACTCGGGACGGTCGGCGGTCGGGGGATAATTGTCAGGTTCTGGCTGACAGGACCGGGAGGTTTGTCGGTAATGTGACCAACCTGCGTGGCCGTAACCGTCGCGGAACCAGGGTCTGTATCTGTTCCTACATTATCGTCAGGTAAATTTTTAATCATCCATGCAAGTGAGGCGATTAGTGCAACTACAACCAATGCTCCTAAGATACCTAAGGGAAATTTTACTTTCTTGGCTCTGCCGACATTATTGGCCTCTGTATCAATTTTATTGGGTATAATGAATATGGCATTGGCCTTATCAGTATTTGTGAACCAAGTTGGTGTGCGGACCTTTGGGAGAGCGGTGAACATATCCCGTGCGGTACGGAACCTTTCAGCTGGATTTTCTTCCAATGACTTCTCTAGCCATCGATCCCAACTGCCATGGATGCCCCTGCGGATCTCCGATGCCCGCTTAAGCCCAGGCATTTCACGCCCCGTGAGCATGCGGAATGCGATGAGGCCAATCGAGTACAAGTCGCTGCGACCGTCAACCCGCAGGCCTTTGCGCTGCTCCGGACTCATGAATTCATAGGTGCCAACAATTGCCGATTCAGTGGGGTCCAGATTGGATGTTTCGTGCTGCTGGGTTTCGTGGAGAATAGGTTCTGCTTCAGACAGCAACCAGTCTTCCCTGATGAGGCGTACTATCCCGAAGTCAGCAATCTTTGTGCCCTCTGGATGGAGAAGAATATTGGCGGGTTTAAGGTCGCAGTGAATAACACCTTTTGAATGTGCGTATCCGATTGCCTCAAGGGTCTGCTTCAGGAAGTCTGATATTTCTTTTTCGTGAGGTAGACCATCCAGTTGATCAATATACTCTTCGAGGGAGACGATTGATTTGCCTTCCAATTCAATTCCAGAAATCAGTTCAGACCGAAGCCAATACTGCCCATCCGTCTGGTCAAAATCATCCACTGCCACAATGCCAGGGTGCCGTAGTTGTGCCATCACCTTGGCCTCGTTCCGGAAGTACTGCAATCCCTCTTCGTGTTCAAGTACCTGAGGATGAATCAATTTAAGGGCATGCCTTGTCTCAAGGACTTCGTGTTTGACCTCGAAGACCCTTCCCATACCTCCTTGGCCAAGAACGCTAAGTATCTTGTATTGGCCAAGAGTGTCTCCTACACCCAAGACTTTTTGTTCGTTTTCAATTGTCTGAGCTTGATCTTTCTTAACAAAATCATCGCTGGTTGATTTCATTTCTATTTCTTCAGATTTTCCCAGTTGTTCTGGTAAAGGTAAGGCCTCCTTCATTTTAACAGCTGATTGAAATCGATCATCCGGGTTCGGTTCCAGACTCTTTTGTATCCAAAAATCCCACTCAGGATATATGCCTTTAATAAGCTCTGTAGGTTTCTTGAATCCAGGATCCCGTCGACCAGTTAGCATTATCAGGCAAATTAATCCGAGTGCATAAAGATCGCTGCGCTCATCTGAATATCCATTTTTTTGTTCCGGACTCATGTACTCATAAGTCCCTGCAATTGATCGTTCACGCTCGGTACGACTGGAGGGATCGGGCTTGTGCTCCAGAATGGACTTGAATGCAGACATTTGCCAATCGTTCTTCCTCATCAATTGAACGAGTCCGAAGTCGACGATTTTGATTCCTTCTTCGCTTATTAGAATATTTCCGGGCTTAAGGTCTCTATGAACGCAACCTTTTTGATGAGCAAATGCCAGTGCATCCAGTACTTGATGCATGAAATCGAGCACTTCATCTTGGGGGAATATCCCTTGCTGATCTTTAATGTAATCTTCTAGGGTAACTAGAATTTGCCCTTTTTCGGATTGCATGCCATTGACCAATTCCTGTCGGATCCATATATGTCCATCTGTCTCCCCGTACTCGTCCACATAAACGATTCCTGGATGTCGCAGGGTTGCCATGACCAGCGCCTCTTTTTTAAAGAATTCAAGAGCATCATCGAACTGTAGTAGTTCTGGATTAATCAGTTTCAGTGCATGTCGTGTTTTGAGCGTCCTGTGACGAACCTCATATACCTGGCCCATTCCCCCAATGCCGAGCAATTTAACGATTTCATATTGTCCTAGAGAATAGGATCCAGTGCTTGTCTGGAAAATTGCCCCCGGATGATTATCTAAAGGGAGTTCGTTTTCATTCGGTTCATCCATCAGTGCCTTTAATTGGAGATGTATTCCATATCAAAGTAGCTTTGGGAAATCATTCAAGAGAAACAATTTTTAACCAGCAATTTTAATATATTCGCCCTCCCAACTTATGCTTTGGGGAACTCTTGCTATTATTGCTCCCAGACTAGGCAACACCAGCTTCGCGAGGAAGAACATCCAGCAGACCATGGGCTTCAGCCAGTTTATCTTCAACGGATCTGCGGATTTGTTCCAACTGGATGGCATGGAGCCCAAGCCTTTTAAGGACTGCTGTTGCCAGGGTGGTTGATCCCGCATTGCCACTGTATCCAAATTTATTTTCACGGACAAATTGATCGGCCAGATAAATGCAGTCTGCCGCCTGATTTATTTCCTCAGGTAGGGGACCTCTCCTTTCCGCATCGAGTTCATGGTGGATTCGGATAGCTCGGTGGATTTTCGAAGGTAACTGCCAGCGTTCACAGATGGCTTCTCCCAGCATAGAGTGTTCAGGGAAGACCTCTTCCTTTTCCAATTGATCGAGGCAAATTCCAGTCTTCATGCTTTTCTGTATTAGCTGGAGGTAGCCTTTTGTGTCCAAGAGGAGATTTCCCACCTTGCCAATATCATGGAGGAGCCCACAAGTGTAGAGGGTGCGATCCTCACCGCCTATTCCTAGTTCCTTCCCAATCTGACTTGTTGCAATGGCGACACCAATACTATGTCGCCAAAAGTTATGGAGGGTGAAGAAGCTATTAGATACATTGCCAAAAGAGGAGATGACTGATGCTGTGAGCACAATCTGCTGAACATCATTGAATCCCATGATGGATATAGCCTGATTAAGACTGAATACCCGCTGGGGCAGACCAAAGTGAGCCGAGTTTGCGACTCGCAAAACCGTGGTTGTGAGACTCTTGTCTCCTGACATTAGTTCCTCCACGTCCAGTGTATTGGCATCTTCCTTCTGTAGTGCTTTATTGATCACATCGATGACGATTGGAAGGGTGGGGAGATTTTTGATTTTGCGTACAAGATTTTCGTAGATTTCTCCTTCTGCACGAGTGGTTCCTGCCAGGGGCTGTTGATTACGAACCCCGGTCACCAGTTTATCCAGAGCTTCGGAGGAAATAGGATCCTGATGAATGCTTCCACCAGAGAGGTGGGGGAGTGTGCCGACCAGAAGCTTGTGTGTTTCCTTTAGATGAATAAACTCAGGCTTTGCCCAATCCTCAGTATTACAGAGTAGTTCATGTCTCTGAGTTTCTGCATCGGATGCCTCGCTGTTAAGGATCCTCATGCTTAGGGATTGAAATTCTTCACGGTTCATGATCTGATAATCTTCTTCTGTATGGGTCGGTATTTTCCTCGATTTTCTTACTGATTAATTCCGGACAGGTTGAAGTCGGTTCTTAATCTTTCCTAGTGCGCGGGATAGGTAGACGCCTATTGTTCCTACAGGGATGCTATGCATATCTGATAATTCCTGATAAGTGTGCCCTTGAAGATAGAAGCCTTCTACAAGTACCTTTTCTTTAAGGGGTAGAGTTTTTAGGATATCTTGAATCTGGTTTTTTGTTTCCCTTTGTTCAACGTTCTGTAGAAGGTTTTCCGAGGAGGGGGCATCAATACCGAGTTCTCCTTCCTTTTCATCTGCCACGTCGCTGAAGTTCCAGACATTGCCTTCCCCTCGGCGCTGGGCGGTTTTTTTCCGAAGGAAGTCCTTGGATTTATTTCGGACCATGCCGGCAAGATAGCCTCGCAGACGTTCCATTGTTGATATGTCAGCTGCCTCCAGGCAACCGGGGCGAGCCAGTTCGGCAAGTGCCTGGAGGGCCAAATCGTCCGCGTCATCTTTTGAGAGTACGAGATTATAGGCGATGCCAGTTGCCAATGGATACAGCTCGGGGAATGCTTTTTTCCAAGCAAATTCGTCGCCCGTCTTGAGCTTGGCAAGTAGGAATTGTTCCCGTAGCACAGATTTAACATTTGTATTCTCATCTAATCTTGCAAGGTCAAAGACTCTGTGAATGACCGGATAATGATTTGTGAACCAGTTTTCTAAATCAAATAGCGACCTATTTACCCGTCTCCGTTTAGAATAGAACGAGCCCGTCCAGCGACTTCAGGGTTGGGATCATTACGTGCGGTGTTCTTCAGGGCATTTAAGGCATTGTGTGCTTCATCTTCAGAAGGTATTCGAGCAAGAGTTTCCACTGCTGCATATCTTACATTCCAGTCCGGGTCTGAATCCAGTATCGGAACCACTCGAGAGGGTGATGGTGGGATTGGATGGTTGCGTATATGTTCAATCGCGGCAGCTCGAACGGTGGGGTCGGGATCATTGGAGGCAGATTGCCATAGAATTGGATTGGGTTGGTTTGCCTGGATGTTTCGACTTGCCAGTAACGATAATGCAAATTGACGTGTAGTTGAATTTGCCAAATCCGGGTTCGATGCAAGATTTGTTAGGCGATCTTGTTGGGATTTGTTTATCGGCAAACCTTGCAGGGGGGAGAGGATTTTCATTCGTATATTTAGTGCATCCGGTTTTGTTGCCAATTCCAGTAAGAGTGACACTGTTTCCTTCACCGAATCCGCAGGCAGTTTTATTGCTTGGCGTGCCAGTGCTTCAGCTAGGTTAGCTTGATTTCCTGGATCTGTTTCCCATCGAAGAGTTGCGAGGAAGGCATTTCTAATTGGCGTTTGGTTGAGCGAGTGTCTCATTGTCAGAATTGCGGCGGCGCGGAGATTGGGACTGGATCCCTCAAGAAGGGGTAAAATCTGGCGATAAATGCTTTGTTTTGTGAACTGGTGGTAAAGGGGAGTTGCCAGTCCTTCGCTGGTTTCCAAAATCATTGGTCCGTTTGGGGCGAATGCAAATCTGTCGTTCTTATCTGAAAACTGTTTCCATGTCCCAAGTGCATAGAGAATCCATTCTGCACGACTGGCTTCGTTTTTGAATTGTGCAAGTGTCGTCAGTAAAAGCTGCGTGGCTTCTGGCGTATCTAGGCTCCCTGTGATAAGAGCAATATTGGCAAATGTTCGAAGTGGTGTGGATGGGTCGAGAAGTAACCGTTCTATTTTTGCCAGTCTCGAAGGATTATTTCTAAGTTCGCTACGCAATTTCGCAGCTGCATCCTGTAATTCCTCCGGACTGCCATCGCGGAGGGCCTGGACCAGAAAAAGTATCTTCTGGTCCTGACCCTCCAGGCAGGGTGGCATATCCTCGATTGCGTGGGCGTTTTTTTTATTTTCTCGGATTTGGAGGTTCGCGCCAGGGTTCCCATCAAGGGAGCCCCGGGGATGCTCGTAGTCCTCAGTTTTGTTGTAGGCCTCACGGTCAGTAAGGATACGCAGAAAAATAAAAAATGAAAGTGTTACTCCAAGGAAAAGTGTGAGAAATCGTTGTGGATGTTGCATTTTACTGATGGATTGAGATGATTAAATTTCAGGGTTCGATTGGTTGGTCGATATTGCCCCTGATTTTATTACAATTTTTTTTTATTAATTTTAAAAATACATAAAAAGGCCGGCGTATTGCTACGCCGGCCCTTGATCCCTGATGGTTCAATCCATTTCCATCACTCAAAATTGATTGGCATTTCAGGATCTTCAAATGGAACCTGTTCGTGCTTTGTCAGATCGAAGTAGTACCTTCCTTTGCCTTCAAATGAAACTCCTAGCCAGAGGTATTTGCCTTTCTTTTCAATCTCCTGCCCAATGTATTCCATTGAGTCGGCATTGATCGATGAGTTAAGGATTTTCCATGCTCGGCGTTCCCTTTTTAGGAAGTAGAGATCAAAATCAGTATTTTCCGGGCCGAAGAGTTCTCCTTCATGGAATCCTGCATCTGCCTTGTACTTAACGATCTTCTTGAACCGGAACTGCTTAAGGATTCCTTTGTAGGATTCTACGATTGGCTCGGGAAGAATGGGCTCTTCAGGTTCAGGAAGTAGGGGATTTTCAGGTTGTTCTGGCTCAGGTGTTGGCTCTGGCTCAGGTGTTGGCTCTGGTTCCTGATTATCTATCTCATTGAATAGGGAGTACAGCAACAGGTTGGGTGAGTCCGCTTGAATTTCACTAAGGCTATCCTTGGTTGCCTCTCCCAGCAGTTTACTGGCAATATCGTCTGGGCTTGCATCCTTGTTATTCTCGAGGAAGAGAGCCGCCACACCAGCAACGTGTGGCGCTGCCATTGATGTTCCGCTCCAAGTTGCGACGGATTCATCACTGTCTGCCGTTGCTGATGTTATATCTCCACCAGGGGCAAAGAGGTCAACGAGGCTTCCATAGTTTGAGAAGTACGACAATCCATCTCCCTTGTCACTTGAACCAACAGTCAAGGCTTCCTCTACTCGAGCAGGAGAGCTTGTTGATGCATCAGAGCTTTCATTTCCAGCTGCCACTGCTACTGAAACGCCTGCTGCTATGAGGTTCCTGACTGCATTATCGAGTAATTCGTGGGGAGTTCCTCCAAGACTCATATTCGCAACTGCAGGTTTCTGGGCATTTTGTGCCACGTATTCAATCCCTGATATTATGTCAGAGTCGTAGCCCCAGCCACTATCATCCAGAACTTTTATTGCATGAAGCTTTACATTGGGGGCAACACCATAGCTTTTACCTCCGATGGTTCCAGCAACGTGGGTTCCATGTCCTAGGACATCTTCTGCGTTTTCCCCGTAGGCAGTCCAGTCGGACGAGGCACGACCTTCGAATTCCTTGTGAGATGTTCGGATACCGGTATCAATGACATAGGCATTCACACCCTCTCCAGTTGTGGTCATGTTATATTTTCCATCAAGGTTCGATTCTCGCTGGTCGATCCGATCGATTCCCCAAGAGTCCGCATCCTTTGAATTATCTGAGTCCGTACTTTGTACTGTACGATCAAGATTAACTGGCCAGTCGTAATACGCCTGTCGTATTCGTGGACTGGCCAGAGCCTGATAAATTTGAGGCCAGGTCAGACTCGCAACCAAAAGGTTGTTCTGCGGGAGGGTTTCCAAGATTCGGGATTGAGGGATTGCCAGGGTAGTAGCAACTTGTTGGACATCTCCATTGACTTTTAGAATTACGCGGATGCCGTCTCGGTCTCGAACATCAGCATTGGCTGTTGTGGCCATTTTCAGAGCAATTAGTATAAGGATGGTTATTTTTTTCATGGTTTCCGATGGGATTTGGGTTGTGATTTAGGTGGTGGTTCATTGCGGCATTTGGCCGCGATGGACTAGGGTCGCAACCTTCATCGGACATCTTACAATTTTTTTTAATCCACCTCAGTTTCCCCAACAGATGTAAGAATTATAGAATGTATCACGACCCCTTGGGGAGCCTGTTACTTTCCTTGAATAAGATTCTGCAACCCCTTCTCCTTTATCTTTTGATTCTGTTTTCCTTCTGGGCAGAGGAAAAACTTTGCGCATCTTCTCAACCTAATATTCAGGCACGATCAAGGAACTTGACCCAGAGAATCTTTGGTGAGGCGGGATTGGAAATCACAACCTGTATACACTCGGCAGGTGTCCGGGGATAGTTGCCTCTCTCTTGAGGGACCTTTTGCCTGATTTAACTTAGGCTAGATTAATCATCACCCTTCTTCAATTCGGTAGAGGTCTTTCTTGGTGCGAAGAAATAGAGCATTTCCAGATACTGCAGGGGAGGCCATGAACCCATCGGGCAACTGGTTCTCTGCCAATTTCTTGAAGGTGCGACCTGTCGAAAAGACGATTCCTTTTCCATCCTCACTGAATGCATAGATTCGATTCTTGTGACGGATGAGTGCGGCAGAGTAGTTTCCCCCAATCCGTTCCTTCCAAACCTCCTTGCCGGTGGAGGCTTCTAGACAACTGGCAATGCCGCTGTCAGAACAGATGTACAGGAGGCCTTCATGAACGAGAGGAGAGGGCTTTTTGGGGATCGTGGAACCGGCTGTGCCCCAAACCTTGTTGGAATCTGTGACATCACCTGTGCCTTCTGGTTTTACGGCGAATAGTTCAGCAACTGAATAACCTGAATTAATGTACAGCAGACCGTTGACGAAAATACTGCGACTGGCACTTGAGTGATTTTTATAGCGAAATTGCCAGATTTCTTTGCCGGTAATTGGGTCATATGCCCACGCCGCCCTTGCACCTGGGCTGATCAGCAGGTCTCTGCCATTCGATCGTGCAATGATGGGAGTGGCATAACACTTTCGCATGTCACCATCCCGCTTTGGTTTCCCATTTGCATCAAGGTCCTTGAAATCAGTCGATCTGTCTGTCCTCCATACCGTCTTGCCGTTAGTCTTATTCAGCGCGATGAGGTACTGTTGGTCTGCACCATCCATTGTCAAAATGATCAGGTTCTTGTAAATGAAAGGAGAGGAGCCTGCCCCTCGAAAATGGTCGCATTTTAAGTCCGGTCTTCTCCAGATGGTCTTAAGGCTTTTTGTATCGATGCAGGCCGTGCCGGGGGAGCCCCAGTGTAGGTAGGCATGTCCCTCCTCGAGTGCAGGGGAAGGGGAGGCATAACTGTTGAATTTATGTGCAAACTGGGGTTCTTCAATCTCGAAGAGCAGTTTGTCGTAGGTGATCTTTCCGTCATTCTTGTTAATGCAAATCCCACTGAGTTTTTTCCCGTCATTCGTCGCCGTGGTAAGCCAAATTTGGTTTTCCCAGATAACAGGGGAGGACCAGGCTCTTCCATGAATGGCGGTCTTCCACTTGACATTCTTTTCCTCGCTCCATTCCAACGGGAGTACTGCAGATTCATTTACTGTTCCATCATGGCTTGGCCCCCTGTAGTCCGGCCAGTTGTCATTCGCCTTGGTAAATTGTAGGATCAGTATTAAGAAAAGTAGTACGCGTATCATGATCCTATAGGTTTTTCTGCGTCACGGATTTGTCGAGATAAAAGTCTACCTCTGAAGCTTGACGCAACTACCGAAGCCTTACAGGATATTGATTGTCATGAAAAAGTTTTCAGTTTTCATTGCTTTTCTTCTAGGGGGATTCCTCTTTGGCGAAGAAGTAGAACAAGTTGCGGTTCAACTCAAATTTGTAGAGATCGATGACTCTGACTACGATGTTGTAAAGGCCGAACTGGAGGCCGGCAAACTACGGAAGGAGTTTGAGGGGTTAAACATGAGCGCGGTTACGCCGGGGTTTTGGGAGAAGATTGAAAGTTTCCCCGGTTCTGATGTCTTATCTGCGCCAAAGGTCACTTCCTTGGTTGGTAAAGTATGTTCCATAGTTGTTGGTAGTGATTTGGTTTACGCTGAGGAATTTCTTGAAAATGGTGATCCTGCAGGCCCACGGCAGAAAAAATTTCTTGGAATCCGGGCAGAAATGACTTCTTTTCCAAGCAAGAAGGGCATTGGGCTTGAGCTCTCCGTCGAATTTTCAAAAAGGGCAGGGGAGACTCCTGTTCCACACGGGACCGTCCCAATATTTTCTACAAAGACCATCACCACCAGGGTTATCCTTCCTGAAAATGTCCCAGCCATGATTGGTGGCTTTTCCGCTGATGGCCGCAAAACCCTTCTTATTTGCCAAGCTAAGAAAACCCAGAAATAGAAAACTATTCTTCATGATTGAACAACAGATCCCCCGCCGTGATTTCCTTAAAACAGTAGCTGGTGCAGGTGCCCTTGCCGCATCGGGTACTTTTCCATTGCAAGCCGCCAAAAAGAAGGAAATTCCTCCTGCCGAGAAGGTGGCCCATTCCCTGTTTGAAAGCCTGACAGAAGAGCAACGCAAGGAGATTGCATTTCCCTTTGACCACCCGCTTCGCAAGAAGGTCGATAACAACTGGCAGATTACCAAGCCTCGTATTGGACAGTTTTTCAACAAGGACCAGCAGGCCATGGTTGATGAAATTTTCCGGAAGATTCACAGCCCGGAATATGCGGACAAGATCGTGGGCCAAGTTGCCCATGACAGTGGATCAAAAGCACTTGAGAAGTGTTCGGTTGGTCTTTTTGGAGAACCGGGCAAGGACTTTGAATTCGTGCTGACCGGTCGTCACTGTACTCGTCGTTGTGATGGCAATAGTGTCAAGGGAGCGGCCTTTGGTGGCCCAATCTTTTACGGCCATGCCGCAAAAGGGTTCCATGAGGAGCCTAATCATCCCGGCAACGTTTACTGGTATCAGGCTGTTCAGGCCAACAGGGTTTATGAAATGCTGGATGGCAAGCAAAGGGAGACTGCCCTGCTTGGTCGAAGCCGAGGCGAACGCGGTATGAAAACCATTCAGTTGACCGGCAAGAAGACGGATCTTCCTGGTATCCGTGTGGCTGATCTATCCGGCGATCAAAAGGGGGAGATGCAGAAGGTAATGTCCACACTTCTTTCCCCTTTTCGCAAGGAAGACTCCGATGAGGCGATGAAATATATTAACGCAAATGGATTCGATAACCTTCACATGGCATTTTATAAGACCGAGGACACCGGCAAGGACGGGGTCTGGGATGTCTGGCAGGTTGAGGGCCCTTCAATGCTTTGGTATTTCCGCGGGGCACCACATGTTCACACTTGGGTAAACATCAAGGATCAAGCATAACGATTTCTTGTCCATTTTTATTGATGGTGCCTGCTAGTTGGTCTGCATCATATTACTGATTCTTTAATAATCCTGCGAGTATTCACTCGTAGCCACTTCAATCATGTCCAAGCGTATTTCCCACAGCCTGCTTGATCCATTTTATTCCGGATTCGTTCCAAAGCTATATAAGGCAATGCGAATTCCCCGATATTTCCCCCCGGAGGGAATTGTGCTGATCGGGCATTTACTTGCCCTTACCGGAGGTGTCGGTTTTGCATTGGCTGGAAAGTATGCATTTGGCGGATTGCTGGTGGTTATCGGGGTCGCTGGAAATCATATTGCCGATATGGTGGATGGAACCCATGCAAGAGCCACCGGACAATGCAGAAATGGAGGTGAATTACTGGATCACTTTACAGACCCGTTATCTTTTTGCTATTGGATGATTGGTATGTCCGTTGCTACAGATTCACCGTATGTCGGTATTATTTGTATCCTCTGCATCTATGCCACAGCTGTACTGACAAATATCCGTGCAAAGATTACAGGCGAATTTACCTTGGCTGCTTTTGGTCCCACAGAGTTCAAGACTCTGCTCGCATTATTTGGAGCCTTTTTGTTTATAAACAGCTTGCTGAGTAACCTTGCAGAAAGCGCCGCCATCATTGAAGGCTTTCTTAAAATTTTGGCAGTTATCGGCATACTGCAGCTTCTGGTCGGGCTGAGAAATGCTGTCCATCAAGTGAACCGTAGTGGTGCCAAGCCAGACACTTCCGAATGGGAGCAGCGTAATTAAGGCTATAGCTTCACATCCAGTGTTTTAAGTGCCTTCTTGAGACCTGCATCCTGTGGATGTCCATTGAAGAGAACCTTGCCCTTGGGGGATACAAGGACCATGCGTGGAATGGAGTCAATCTTAAGAGGTCCGCTAAAGGGTTGGTTCTTTGGCTCCATCAACCAACCGAATTTAATTTCCTGTTTCTTGCGGACACGCTCCGCTTTCTTTGCGCTGTTCTCAACATTCATTCCGGCTACGGCAATTCCTTGAGGCCCTAGTTTTGCAGCCTTTTCCTTTAGCTCCGGCATCAGTGCCATGCAGGGACCGCACCAGGATGCCCAGAAATCAATAAGGACAGCCTTCTTTCCCGTGGCCAGCTTGGCCAGTGTGGTACTCTCGCCCTGGGAAGTCTTTATTTTCAGGGCCATGGGCAGGTTAATTAAAGCGTGCTTTACAGCTGAATCTTCTTCTGGTTCTTCAAGTGCAAGCTCTTCTGCCAGTCCTTCTTTAGCTGCTTCCTTGAAAGCACTTTCACCAAAATCAACCAAACTTTTGATGGATGTATGTGGCATTGAGATACTGGTCGCTACCTGATTTTTTGCAGAAGTCACGGCCATGGGCCATGGTGCTACCTTTAGTGTTTTCAACTTTTCCCGAATTGGGTTGTTCTCATCGGTTCCAAGCTGTAGCATAAAGGTTCCGAGCATCATTTCCAGATATCCTTTACCATTTATTTGACCAGCACTAATGGTTCCCGATGGAAGTTCGGTCTTAACATGGTTTTTAACGGCTTTCCCTGTCCTAGATCGATTCAGAAGAGTGGTCATGGAATTCTTGTCTGTCGCGGCCAGTAGGTTCCCATTGGAAATTGCGTAGAAGTAGGTCATGTCTGTGACTTGTTCATCATCGACCTTGGTTTTTTGGGTCATGGTATGGACGGGTGTGCCTCCAATATTATCCGCATTGGCTTTAACGCTGATATTGTAGTCCATGAGCTGGACTATGTCGAGGTCTTCAAGATCACCGGTAACTGCGCCGATGGCCTGCATCATGCTTTCGAGTAGGGCGTCCGTGTATTCGCCGGCACTTTCCAGATACTTAACCAACTGAGCATCGGTGCTGGTTGTTGCGTTTACGCTTATTAATTTAACCTCTGTAGCGAGTGGCATTTCCATTGCAAATGCCCCGGTCCCGGCGTAGAGGGGGAGGGATTCTTTTAACATTTGGTCAACCTGACGGATCATCTTGGCAATTTTACCGTCCGTCTTGTTCAGTGCCCTTGTGGCCAGTCCATTCCAATAAGTCATGAATGCATTGGGGTCATAGGCGTAAATGCCGCTAACGACGCCGGTTTTGGGGATAAGGATACCTTCTGGAACCTTCCCGCCTGACTTTGCCGAAAGCAGTTTGCCAAGTGGACTATTTTCACGGGAATTAATTTTGACACCGGCATTGATTGCATCATTACCCAAGTCCAGTGTAATGGTTGCAGTTTCGATATCCTGAATCTCAGTCCGCATCATTTCAGCAAGTGCGGCCCCATTTCTGGCGAAGCCCGTCTCATCCTTTTGTTTCCGAAGTTTACCCAAACCTTCATCAATTGATTTCTTGATAAAAGAATTTCCCATAAGTCCGGAGACAAAGACCCCGACCTCGATATCCTGTGATGCCTTTTGCCTGGCATGCTTTAGGAGTGGGTCGAGATTCCCCATTTTACTAATTGTTTTCGGTTGGTTGGTCACGATTGTCCAACCCTTGTAGTCCTGCAGGGTGATGCCTTTATTTTTCTTAAGGGCTGCTGCTGTGGGACTGTTGGCTGTAAGCTTGAGAAGACCAAGGAATGTGGGTTCATCATCATCGGTGAAGTTATCGAACATGTATATCCCAACATTTTCATCTGGATCAAATGAACCAAAGGTGGGGTCACCAAGCATCATACCCATTCCTGCTGAGATCATTGCGGTCTGGGGACCGGGTTTAATTGCCTGCAGGGTCTTGTTAATGCTGAGCACTGTTTTCTGCAGTGGAGCGATTCTAGCAAAAGCAACTGGTTGCAATTCTGAGTTCTTGAGCGTGAGGGCAGAACCTTCTCCAAGCGATAAGCTGGCAATGAATGCGGTTATGAGTATTTTTTTCATTTGGTTTTTTTAATATAAATTTATTTATGATGTGAAATTGGATGGCTGAATGCTCTTTTATGTCGCGGGGGTCAGAAACCTTACAACCAAAGTTTTAATTTCTAATCTGTTCAACCAGAATATTTTTGAAAAATAACTCTACAGACAGTTAATGTCCGATCTGTTCTCAGGGCTTGGCCGCAAAGCGGCATCCGCAATGGCGAAGGCCAAGTGGACCTTCACTGCTTTGACAGGCACAGAGGAGGAGGCTCTTCTGGCAGAGAAGGAACTGGGTGCACACATGGGCAAGGCATTCCTTGAGGATGTACCGCTGACTGACGATCGGGAACTAAGTCAACTGGTGCATAACACAGGGGAGCAACTGGCAGGGTGGATTTCAAACCGCCAACGTGAATTTACTTTCGCCTGCATCGCTATGCCGGAGCCCAATGCCATCGCATTGCCCGGTGGCTATATTTTTATCTCAGTAGGTCTCGTTGAACTCTGTGAAAACGATACCAATTGGCTTGCTGGACTTATCGGGCATGAGATTGGTCATGTCGTCAAGAACCATGCCTTTGAGCGTGCAGTGGCATCAAAGCTGGTGCAGATGCTATCCCAGGGTGCGATGTTCGGTGGCCCGATCAAGAGGGCTGCCATGGGAATGGTGGCGAACCTGTTGAGCAAGGGGTATTCTGAAGACCAGGAATTTGAGGCGGATGTTTTTGGTGTAAAACTGGCTCATTCTGCAGGTTTTCATGCAAGTGGCTTGATGCGTTTTCTGCAGACTGTCGATACGGCTGGCACGGGTATTCATGACGTGGCGTTTCTGGATTCTCATCCGAAACCAACCGACAGAATTTCTAATTTAAGGGATTCCATTGGCTGAGCCCATTGATATATCCGGAGACCGACAGGAATTGGTCCGTATCGGTGTAATTTCCGATACCCATGACTTGTTGCGCCCATCTGCAATGGAAGCCCTGCAGGGGGTGGACCACATACTCCATGTTGGAGATGTCTGCCAACCGAAAATCTTGAAGAGTTTGCAGGAGATTGCCCCCTTAAATGCTGTAAGGGGCAATATGGACCTTGGTTCCTGGGCACATGAAACGCTTCCTGTTACTGATGCCATCGAGTTTGGTGGATGCTGGATTTACATGGTCCACGATCTTGGGCAACTCGATGTTGATCCGGCCGGACGGTTTCAGGTGGTCCTTCATGGACATACCCATATGCCGGAAATACGCGAAGACCGGGGAGTCCTCTATTTTAATCCGGGCAGTGCCGGTGCTCGGCGGGCCGGTCGGCCGATCTCATTGGGCTTTTTGGAACTCCGTGATGGAATTCCTTCTGCAGAATGGATCGAGATATCCGAAGCTTAACCTACCGCGTCGTAAATTTGGACCTTGATCCAATAGTCTGCGAAACGCTTCACGAATTCGTGGTGGATCGGATCTTCCTGATATTCGTCATGTGCGGTACGATTTTCGAGCACCACCGTTAGCGAATAATCATAGCTTCGATCAATGACTGGTCGGTTTGTGTCTGCAGGCACTCCGGTATAAACAGCCGTCGTCGAGGGAATATTTTTAAGGCTATCAACGCCTTTCGCCATAAATACGCGCCGTTCCTCTTCAGTTAGATCCTTGCGGAGCCAGAAATATACAGTGTGGATGAACATATAGCGATGAAATTTGGGATTCAGCTCAAGGGTTGGCAATTCAATTTTAAGGATCTACAAGTGTCTTGGAATCTATATGATACTGTTCTACACTTTCCATGTCCTCTGATTTGAAACGCAAAAGATTCTCAATCAGGCCTATCTTTGACGCTTTATACGCCATTCTGTATACGCCCAAGGGTCATCAATAGGAGGAGGGTCTTCCTTGGCCGTGGGATTCTTTAATATATCCTCCACAGTGTCTCCATCACCCATTCTTTTATAAATGAGAAATCCTCCAAATCCTGCGGCAACGAGAATCACAAGAATTAGTAGTGGCATAAGTCTTTGAAGAAGACTCCCAGATTGTTTTTTTTCTTTTTTCTTTCTGCTTCTTTTTTGCTTCTTTTCATCATCAGGCTCTTTACCGCTTTTATCCTCGGATGCTTTGGCCTTTGCATTTTTTTTTGTTTTCTCAGTCGTTCCACCCGCCGGCGTAAGGCCCGATAGGGGACTACCTCCCGCAACTCTTACCCTGGGCTTTTTTAAACCAGGGACATCCCCCAGAGTACCCCAGTCATCCCATCCATCGAGCCAAGCGGCATCTTCTATTGAAAGAACACCTTGATTGAGCATGCCCTGAACCTGTGCAAGAGGAAAGGGGCCACCTTTTTCCAGATGAATTCCCTCCACTTTTTCAGTTGGTTGTTCTTCCTCTACACCTGGAATATCTGCCACTGAAATCCAATCCTCGCATCCTTCATACCATGCATGGTCTTCCTGAGAAATATTTCCTGTGGCCAATTCAGCCTGCAAATCTTCCAGAGAGTAGGGGCCCAAATCCTGCCCGTCCTTGTTGACGGTGATTTCCATCTCAGGTCATAAGATTATTGAAAAGGCTTATCCTAGGAGATGTGACGGATTACCCGTCCTTCTTTGTCCTTAAAATTGCCAGATGCCATGGTGAACAAATCAATCAGGGCCCAAATCCCTAGTCCACCCAACGTGAGCAGGAATAGGACTCCTGTCCCTATTTTGCCTGCCATGAAGCGGTGGATGCCAAAAAACCCTAAAAATAAAAATAGCACAAGAATTACACCTAGGTTCTTGTCGCTCATGTTTTCATCTGGCGGGGTGACAATAGGTCGGCCTTCCTTGTCCTTGAAGTTCCCAAGTCCAATCATTATTATGTCAATCAGGCTCCAGATTCCCAGACCCCCGAGAGTCAGCAACATGGCAACTCCTGTCCCTATTTTGCCTGCCATGAACCGATGAACGCCCAAATAGCCAAGCAGACAGGCCAAGATATAGATGCCAGTGAACCCTTTATCGCTTATTTCTCCGCCATCCACTGTTGGTGCTGCACTTTTGGCTTTTGCTACTTTCTTTACAGCCTTGCCACTCTTTGCTGCTCCTTTTTTTGCTACTCCACCAGCGCCTTTCTTGCTTCCAAATCCAGAAGCGCCTTTCTTGGCAAGACCGCCTTTCTTCAGGCTTCCTTTGCTCTTAAGACCTCCAAGTTTTTTTACCGGCTTCTGGTTTTCTGCTTCCTCCGCTTCAACTGGTTCTTCGTCCTCAGTTGCTATCGGTGCCTCTTCGGTTGCCGTTGATAGCTCAGCCCAGCCAGGTATATCAGCTACCGTTGCTCCTTCTGAAGAACCTTCAAAGGCTGCAAAGTCAGATTCAGTAATCTCGCCGCCAGCCAGCATTTCATGTACCTTTGCCAAGGTATGTGGACCACTCCAGTCTTCAGCCCCTTCAGGCCAGACAAAGAGATCACCCTCTTTTTCTGCATCAATTTCTACTTCTTCTTCGATTGCCTCGGTAGATTCTACCTCTGCAGTTGCCACCTCTTCTTCACCAGTTTCATCAATCCCTGGAATCTCGGCAATCGTTATCCAGTCTTCACAACCTTCAAACCATGCGTATGCCTCGGGAGTGACATCACCATTGGCAAGCATCTCTTGTATTTGTTCCAGAGTATATGGACCAGAGGTCTCATCGTTTACAGAAATTTGGATTTCCATGAAATACTGGTGTTTGGGGAGAATTAAACGTTAAAGAAAGGGAAAAGCTGGTTTGAATTTGACACTAAATTATTGCGTTTCAACTCCTGTCGTCAATGGATTTATGCCTATTACATTTATCCCGAATATTTATGCCCATACAATTGATTTTGAGTGATTCAATCACGGAATTGGATGCCGTGGTTTTTGATTGCGATGGGGTTTTGCTGGAGACCATACCTGCGAAGCTTCAATCGTACATGGAATGGATGCCTATGGAGTATGAATCCCTTCGAGAGGCTTTTAGGTCCCATAATTTAAAATCATTCGGCCAGAGTCGATCTGTGCAATTACGCTATTTTTACGAGAAACTTGCCAAGCGTTCAGTATCTGAGGATTTTCTGCTTCACGAAGTGGATCGATTTTCTTCAATTTGTGAACCGCTCTGTAAATTAGCACCTTGGGCGGATGGATCCAGAGAGTTTGTCGAAGCGTGTAAGGCTATGGATGCTCACACCTTTGTACTTTCCGGGACTCCACAGCGAGAGCTTGATGCGATGCTGAATCAGCGGAATGCCAAAAAGCTTTTTGATGGTATTTATGGGTTTCCTATAACAAAAACGGGCGGCTTGAAAAATATTTTAAAGCAAGGTGGTTATCAAAAAGATAGAGTACTTTTTATAGGTGATGCAGAAAAGGACGCTTCTGCAGCAATGCAAGTCGGCGTCAATTTCGTTTATCGTCCTTCGGAGGCAGATCGACCTGTGTCGATCGTGCAGACGGAGACGAAGAACCTAATGACGCTTGTGGCGTAGCAATATGCTCAACCGAAATGATTGCGGTCTGCCATCTTCAGATTCCAATAAATATTTATTCGTCCGAGATCTCGACCTTGTAGAATTTACGTGGATCGTCTTGTAATTCGTTCAGCAGGTCGAGAGCCTCTCCTTTGCCGATGATGGGATCCCCATGGTTGGCCCAAGTCTTCATGTTTCCTGATGCCTTGATCTGGTAACGTAGTCCCGGGATGGTGCGGAGACGAATCTTTACGTGTTTCTTACGCTGTTGGGGTTCTTGTCCGGGTTCAACTTCTTCCTCTTCTTCTGGAGTATCCATCGTGAGGATGGCGGGTGTACTACCCGCATCAGCGGCGTTGCTGCCATTCTCGACCTCGTATCCATCAGGAAAAATATCTCCATCTGTATCCTTGCTATGAGGATCTGTATTGGCACGAAATTCACCGATATTGTCGAGGTTGTCGTTATCCAGGTCGACATCTCCATCTTTGCTCAGAGGATTAAGTTCAAACTTTAATTCCCATCCATCTGGCATGAGGTCACCATCTGAATCGCGCTTCGTCGGGTCGGTATGGTGGGCCGTCAATTCATCGCCGTCCTTCAATCCATCCTTGTCGGTATCATCACGAGTAGGGTGAGTGCCATTTTTGTATTCAGCCAAGTTATTTAGATTATCTTCATCTCTGTCTTCATAGGCATCAGGCTTGATCGGATTCGTCTGGTTTTTCACCTCCCATCCGTCGGGTAGTTGGTCTTCATCCGTATCGGCCAATTGGGGATTAGTTCCGGCTTTGAATTCAGCCAGATTTTCCAACCCGTCCTCGTCTTCGTCACCGGTGGAATCCTTTTCGAGATTGCCAAAGTGCTCAATTTCCCAGTCATCAAAAAGGTGATCTTCATCGGAATCAACCTCCTTGTCCAGTACTGGCTTGAGCTCGATTTCTGTAACCTTATTTGAGACAATGCGAACTTCTTTACTGTCAACCGCACCGTTTTCCAGTTCGAGTTGAATTTGATAGCTACCGGTATCTAGCTCAATCAAGCGAAGGAAGCCATCCTCTTCGTTAATTAAATCCACCGCAAATTCCTTTTCGATTGCCTCACCGGTCACAAGGATTGTCCCGCCTTGTGCCGTGAATGAGTTGATTGCCCATACGGATAATGTTCCTATGTGTTCGGCTTCCACAACGTTCGGTCCAGTTTTCCAGCCTGTATCAACAAGCTCGATTCCGTCAGACGTAACAAAGCTGTATTGGTGTTCATCGGCGGAAAGTCCCTGCAGGGTCACCTTAAACTGGATGCCCGCTTCCGGATTCTCTTTTTCAAAGGAATCCATGGAGAATCTGTGATTATCAAGTCGCAGATCTACATAAAGAGGTTCGTCACCGTCCTTGTCCTTATAGATTACGGAAAAAGTGAAGCTACTGTCTGTATCACCGTCTTGAGGTGTAACAAATATTTCTTTTAAAATGGGTTTCGTATTTTCGGGGGCGGGACCCTCCGAAACCATTGGTCCTTTTCGAGTATCTGTGTAAACTTTATGCCGACCATCAGATGCAATAAACCGAAAGTGGTGTATTCCGGCGCCAAGGCGTTTCAGTCTTGTTGAGAAATTGACTCCTTCCTTAAAGTCCCACCCCTGATTTTCATTCAACTCAGAATCCATCTCTATTCTTTCCCCGTCAATCTCGAGTGTGACATGCTCCGGAACATCGCCGTCAGCATCGCGGTAAAGTACCCTGAACTCAAATGGTTCATCCTCAGTCCCTTCCTCCGGGGTGACGTGACCCTCGGAAAGAAGCGGTGGTTGGTTCACCGGATCAGGCTTGTCATCCAGGGGGGTGATGGCGGTGACCTCTGCCGGTTCTCCCGGGAACTGCATCCATGTAACCAGCACCCGACTCTGGAGTTCAATCTCGTCAACGCTTTGGGCCAGTTCCTCCGGGACCAGGAAGTGCATGGC
>JABJCN010000084.1 GCA_018668635.1 Opitutia bacterium | reverse complement strand
CAATGCCATGATCACAAGTATGATCCATACACAAGCCGCGACTTTTACACGCTCTCCGCTTTTTTTGCGGATATTGATGACACGGCTCATCTAAAGAACGGTACCAATTCGCTTCCCACCCGTCGCGAACCGGAGATAACCGTTCATAATCGAAGGGAGCGACAACTCCTTACAGAACTTCAGAAGACAATAGAGGAAAGGGTAGCGGTGCATGCCAAATCACCTGATCCCAATCTGGCAAAAGAGATCCAGTCTCTAAAAAAAAATCAGGCCAATCTAAAGCAACTGGCTCGAAAGACCATGATTACCCGCGCAACCAAGCCCCGGGTGACCCGTGTTCTCCCCAGGGGAGACTGGTTGGACGAAAGCGGACCCATTGTGGAACCTGCCATCCCTGCATTCCTTGGTCATATCCAATCGGACCATCGATTGACCCGTTTGGATCTCGCCAATTGGTTGACCGATGCGGACAAGGGTGCGGGGAAGCTCACCGCCCGGGTTCTTGTCAACCGTCTTTGGTATCTATTTTTCGGTCAGGGACTTGCTTTGGACCTTGCTGATTTTGGGGGACAAGGACAGCCTCCTGACCATCCTGAATTGCTTGATAATCTGGCCCTTCGCCTCATTGAACATGGCTGGCGTATCAAGCCCCTGATCAAGGAAATCCTCTTAAGTCAAAGCTACCGTCAGTCCAGCTCGCCGGGAAAAGGTTTCGGAAGTTTCCAGACATCCCATCGTCTTCCTGCTGAAGCCGTCCGTGACAACGCCCTTGCTGTCAGCGGTATGCTTGTGCGGGATATTGGGGGTCCCAGCGTCAAGCCTTATCAACCGGTTGGCTATTATCGCCATCTTAATTTCCCCACCCGTAAATACGCTCATCATACGGATGATTGTCAGTGGCGACGTGGCATCTACATTCATTGGCAGCGCCAGTTTCTGCATCCAATGATGAAAGCCTTTGACGCTCCTCGCCGTGAGGAGTGCGCTGCCCAGCGTTCCAGATCCAATACACCACTATCATCCCTGGTTCTGCTAAATGATCCCACTTTCGTGAAGGCTGCCGAGGCGCTGGCATCAAGGATCATCAAGGAAGGCGGGGTAGATACTGATGCTCGGGTCCAGTTTGCATTTCGCCTCGTTTTGTCACGTAACCCTGATTCATTTGAGCAGACAACTGTCAGGAAATTTCTTGAGAATGAATCAGGTGGTGAAACCAATGCATGGAACGGATTTTCCCGTGTTCTGCTCAATCTTTCTGAAACATACACCCGTCGTTAGAATGCTATCTGAATCAATAAATCGCCGCACTTTTCTTGCTGGTTCCGGCGTGGGCCTGGGCCATGCAGCCCTCATGGGTCTTCTCAATGCGGAAGGAGGGGGCGGTGGCCGTCCTTCATTCCTACTTCCCAAAGCCCGGGCCAAGCGCGTCATCTTCCTTTGCATGGCGGGTGGCCCCTCCCACCTTGAGACTTTTGACTACAAGCCAAAGCTTGACGAGATGAACGGGAAGCCAATGCCGGATTCTTTCACCAAGGGGCAACCTATTGCCCAGTTGCAGGGCAAGCAGCTCAAGGTTCAGGGGCATCTTACAAAATTCAAACGCCACGGGCAGGGAGGCCAATACATAAGTGATTTTCTTCCATGGCATGCAAAAATGGCGGACGATCTCTGTATTCTTCGTTCTCTTCGCACCGAGCAGATCAATCATGATCCAGCCCACACTTTCATGAACACGGGAACCGCCATTAATGGCCGGCCTTCAATGGGGGCATGGGTAAACTATGGACTTGGCAGTGAAACAAAAGACCTTCCTGGTTTTGTTGTTATGACCAGCGTCGGTGGTCGCAATCCTCAACCCATTGCATCTCGTCAGTGGGGTGCCGGTTTCCTTCCCAGTCGCCATCAGGGGGTTGAATTCAATTCTAGCGGTGATCCTGTCCACTATGTGCGTCGCCCCGCCAATACATCCGCCAAAACCCAGCAGCATGTTGTGGAGGCTGTAAACCTCCTTGATCGTCATGGTAACCGACACCTTCAGGATCCTGAAGTTGCGACCCGAATAGCTGCCTACGAGATGGCGTTCCGGATGCAGACTTCCGTCCCTGACTTGATGGATATTTCAAAGGAACCCAAGCATGTCCTTGAAATGTATGGAGCCAAGCCCGGAGATGGAACTTATGCCTCCAATTGTTTGCTTGCCCGAAGGTTGGCTGAACGTGGTGTACGCTTTATTCATCTCTATCATCGTGGATGGGATCATCATGGTGGCTTGGTCCAGTACATGAACAAGTGTTGTGGGCTCACCGATAAACCAACCTGGGCCCTTATCCAGGATTTAAAGCAACGGGATATGCTCAAGGATACCTTGGTCGTTTGGGGTGGGGAGTTTGGCCGGACACCAATGTTCCAGGGAAAGGGCGGTGCCGGACGGGATCATCACATCAAGGGATTCTCGATGTGGATGGCAGGTGGTGGAGTCAAGGGGGGCATCGGTCATGGTGCGACTGATGAACTGGGCTATAATGCCGAGCAGGACATTGTTCATGTTCGCGATCTTCATGCCACCATGCTTCATCTGCTTGGTATCGACCATGAGCATTTCACCGTGAAACATCAGGGACTGGATTCCCGCCTGACCGGAGTTGAAAAAGCTCACGTCGTTAGGGAGGTGCTGGCGTAGACAAGTCCTTCACCAATTTTTTAGAAAGTTGGTCCAAAAGTCAGCTGATCGGTAGTAAGGTTGTAAATGACATGATGTTAACCCTTTAATCATCTCAAGATTTCCTTGAATGATTTCATGGATTTGTAAATTTCTTTACACAATGAGATTTAATTTATCGGCTTTAATTTTCTCCATCCTTGTTTTTTCAAGTGATGTATTTGCCCAGGTGAATTTCAACAGGGACGTGCGGCCAATCCTTTCAGACCGTTGCTTTGCATGTCATGGGCCGGATGCTCATGACCGTAAAGCCAAGCTTCGTTTGGATCAGGAGAGTGGCGAGGACGGCGCTTATCGCATCCACAAGGGTTCGACGGCGATCAAGCCTGGTTCGATCAAGGACAGCGAACTTTGGTATCGTATCACCACTGATGACGCTGATGACCTCATGCCTCCTGCCAAGTCCCACAAGGATCCTCTAGCCAAGGAAGAGCAGGCCATCATTAAGCGATGGATCGAGGAAGGGGCTCCTTATGAGCAGTTCTGGGCATTCGTACCTGCCAGAAAACCGAAGATTCCCAAGCTCAAGAACAGTACTTGGAGTAAGCAACTGATCGATCTGCAGGTTTTGGCCAAACTCGAATCCTTGAATCTCAAACCCTCTCCGGATGCGGACAAACGCACCCTGATCCGCCGAATCACCTTTGATTTGACCGGCCTACCTCCCACACGGGATGAAATAAAGGCATTTTTATCGGACGATCGCCCTGAAGCATACGAAGCTCTTGTCGATCGTTTGTTGGGCAAAAAGCAATATGGGGAGCATATAGCCCGGTACTGGTTGGACCTGGTTCGCTTTGCCGACACCAATGGCATGCACAAGGACTTTTACCGTAACTTCATTGCATATCGCGATTGGGTGATCCGAGCTTTTAATGACAACCTTGGCTATGATGATTTTGTTCGCTTTCAGTTGGCCGGCGACTTGTTTCCAGATGCGACCAGTGACCAGCTTGTTGCATCGGGTTTCAATCGGTTGCATCTCATTATTGACCGTGGCACCGCATTACCGGAGGAGAGTTTCTTTAAGAACGTGGTCGATCGGGTAACCGCCGTGGGAACCACATTCATGGGGATGACCGTCCATTGCGCAACCTGCCACGACCACAAATACGATCCGCTTACCCAAAAGGATTTCTACTCCCTGTTCGCTTTCTTCAATAATATTGATGCCGCCCCGGAAACCGGTGGTCGTCCCAGGGATGGTCTACAGCCTCCTTTCGTTGCCGTGGGAACTCCTGAACAAGAGAAAAACTTGGAACAACTGAATCAGCAACTGGTCGAGAGTGACAAGGAAGTAAAGGATCTTAAAAAGAAAATAGCGGAAGAGAAAGACGCCAATACCAAGAAAGTCCTTTCGCAAGAGCTCAAGGCCCTTACCAACCACCATAATACCTTGAAAGGAAAGCGTGACAGATTGGACAGGGAGATTCCCCGGGCCATGATCATGAAAGAACGCAAGGAGGTTCGTCCCACTCATATAAGGATAAGGGGTCAATATGATGCCCCCGGTGAATTGGTTACGAGAAACACTCCCGAGTTTTTGCCACCCTTGAAAAAGTCTGGTGAAACTGTATCCCGGTTGGATCTTGCAGAGTGGTTCGTAAAGCCTGAAAATCCTCTTACCGCACGTGTTGCAGTCAATCGTTTTTGGCAGCAGCTCTTTGGGACGGGTCTGGTGAAGACTTCCGAGGATATCGGGGCTCAAGGCGAAGTTCCCAGTCATCCCGAACTACTGGATTATCTTACCGTTTCTTTCATCGATTCCGGATGGGATGTGAAGGCGTTGATCAAGCAGATCGTGCTGTCGAGAACCTATCGTCAGTCTTCCGTCTCCAAACCGGAACAATTCGCGAGGGATCCAGAAAACCGAAATTTGGCCAGAGGTTCCCGCCATCGGATGGACGCGGAAATGATTCGCGACCAAATCCTCGCCAACAGCGGTTTGCTGGTTAATACTCTGTACGGCAAGAGCGTCAAGCCTCCTCAACCGGACGGGCTTTGGAAGTCGGTCACAATGATCGGAGAGAGATTCAGGGCTGATGCCGGGGACGCCATCTATAGACGCAGTCTTTATACCTATTGGAAGCGCGGTATGCCCCCGCCCCAGATGACAATACTTAACGCGCCGATCCGTGATGCCTGCGTAGCCCGCCGTGAACGAACCAATACCCCCACCCAGGCACTGTTGCTGCTGAATGAAGGCGAATACTTGAAGGCGGCTCGTTCCCTTGCGCAAAAGGCCTTGCAGGCGGAGACGAATGATGAATCCAGGCGACTGGCTTTCGTGTACGAGACCGTGACCTCCAAGCTACCGGACGAGAAGGAACGGCAAGTCCTGGCCAACCTTGTTCGAAACCTAGAAAAGAACTATCTTGAGCAACCGGCCTTGGCAGATTCGATTTGTCAGGGTTTGAGCGTGGGAGACTTGGCGAAGAAGGCCCGGCTTGCAGCCTGGACTGTTTTGGTCAACGCACTCTACAATCTGGATATCACCAAGACCCGTGAATAATATGAAGCATCTTCTGACAGACTTCGACGTCCTCCAGTCACGTCGTTCTTTTTTAATGAATTCTGGAATGGGCCTGGGAACGGCAGCCTTGGCATCCTTGCTCCCCAGTCAGGGTTTTGCCGCCAAAGAAGGTTCAGTTACCAAACCCAAGGCGAAACGCGTCATCTTCCTGTTCATGGCCGGGGCTCCGAGCCAGGTAGACTTGTTCGATTACAAGCCTGACCTACACAAGCTCTTCAAGACCGAGTTGCCGAAATCCGTAAGCAAGGGTCAACGCGTTACCGCGATGACCCGGGGTAAGCAGCAGCTTGTGGCGCCAACTACGTTCAAGTTCGCCCAGAAGGGAAAAAGTGGGGTTTGGATGAGCGAACTGCTTCCTCACCTTTCTGCGTCTGCGGACGACCTCTGCCTTGTCCATTCCTTCAATACCAACGCCATCAATCATGATCCCGGGAAGACCTCTTTTTGCACCGGCTCGGAAACCCCCGGAAAGGCCAGCATGGGGTCTTGGTTGAGCTACGGATTG
>JABJCN010000106.1 GCA_018668635.1 Opitutia bacterium | reverse complement strand
GGGGCATCTCCCCAGTTTCAATTTGTTCGAGCACACGTGCCCACAGGTCCATGGATTTACCATTTTTAATCTCAATGCCAATATCATGCAGGCTCACCCTGACTTTCTTTTTTTCAACTCCATGGCAGCTGATGCAGTGATCCTTAAGAAGCGGAACAATGACTGAGCTATATTGCCCCTCCCTGTCCAGTTCAACCCCGTTGGCAATACCGGTGAACAAAATAAATAAGAGTGCCCAACTCCTTGTCACACATAGTTTCATACAAGCTATACAATATCTCGAAATCATGAATCTGAGAACAATTTCGCAAGCCAAGAAAACGAAAGTCTCTGCTTTGAAATTAAACTTGGCTTAAATCTCAAATCTCCATCAATTAATCTAGTGCAAGGAAGTATAAACCAAACGCCTCACGCTCAGGATAAACAACACAATCTATAATCATGCAGTATCTAGCAAAAAATCAAATCAGTTACCTTATCTGCAGGAGTTGCTTACTTATAATTTTTGCACTGGGCTTGGAGGGTCGGGAAATCAATGTCCCAAAAGATTTTAAAAGTGTCCAAGATGCAATCAACTCGGCAAAACCGGGTGATGAAGTGATTGTACAACCCGGAACCTTCAGGGAACGCCTGGTAATGCAAGCCGGGGTAATTGTAAGGAGTCATGGCGATGACACCAAGGGACTGTTGGGACTGAAACGTGCAGAAAGAACCATCCTGAATCACGCTGGTGGCAAGGGCCCAGGAGTTTCGATGGCATTGGGAGCAAAACTGGATGGGTTCACGATCACCGGCGTGGGCAAGTATGACGAAAGCTTGTGGAAGAAGCATTATGCAACACAGGGCAACCAACAGAAACACGAGCATATTGGTGCTCCTGGCACAGCAGGCATAGCGGCAAACCATAGCTGTATAATAACCAACAATATTGTTCACCATGTAGGGTACACCGGCATCGCAATAATGGGAGTAAAGGGGAGAAAGGTATCTCCCCATATCCTGAATAATGTATGTTACCGAAACATGGGAGGCGGCATCGGTTCAATGATGGGTTCCACCGCAATAATTGAGAAAAATATTTGTTTTGAGAATTTCTATGCAGGCATCGGACATGACGATGCCAGCCCTGTTGTACGTAATAATATATGCTACAAGAACATCCGCGCAGGGATTGGGATTAGCGAGGGAAGTTCACCCAGAGTCACGGGAAACCATTGTTATAAGAACCGGCGGGCAGGGATTGGGATTCGAACCGGAGTTAATACTCGTCCAGTTATTGAGGACAATGATTGCATTGAAAATGCCATGGCTGGAATCGGCACCAAGGAAGATGCCAGACCCATAATCCGCAATAACCGATGTAAAGCCAACAAACTGGCAGGAATTGGGTGCACGGATGGTGCAATGCCTCAAATCCTCAATAATGACTGTCGGGAAAATGGCGCAGCAGGCATTGGTGTTGAAGACGGGGCCGACGCAAGGATCGAAGGCAACCTGTGCAAAGGAAACAAGACAACAGGTATTGGCGTGAGGGCCAATGCAAAGGCCCTTATAATTAACAACCAAATCATCGATAATGCAATGGTTGCCATCGGTATAAGGAACGGATCCAAGGCAACCATCAAGGGAAATAAAATGGAGCGAAAAGGAGGCATGCCACCGATGGTTGCAGTATTGGAAGATTCACAGGTTGAGGTTACAGGCAACAGCATTCATGGTGGCGGAGTGGCAGGAATTCTGCTCAGTGGAACAGCCAATATCAATGACAACAAGTTTCTGGGTAACGGTCCACGAAGTGGCGGACCACCAAACTTTGCAGTCTGGGTGCGTGAAGGCTCAGAAATCCAGTTCAACAACAACAATGTCGACCGCTGGCGACATGCCCTTTTTGCTTCCGGAGCCATTGCAGTGCATGCCAATGACAATCAAATCAAAAACTTCATTGGAACAGCCATCGTCGTCAAGGGCTCGACAACTCGTGTTGAAGTTTCCGGGAACAAGGCCCACTCACTTGACTCAAAAGCAAAAACTGTGGATTTCCCTCTCAAAAGTGGGAATGTGCGGAATAATGAATTAATCAATAAAGAAAAGCAGGGGAAGAAGAAATGATTCCCATTTCCTTAAGGGGATTGAGTCTATTTGAGCCTCATAAAAGTAGACTATTTGGTGGAAAAATCCGGAACGAAAGCACAAGGCTGAAAATAATTTCAGGACCTTAATTTTGCTCGACAAGCAGTCGCAGGAACTGCCTGCCCGCAGCTTCGTCTGCCATTGCAGTATTGGCCGTTGCCTCAACCCGTTCATAACTGCTTTCAGCAAATGGCTTTTCATCCGGGAGGTCCGCCTGGGATATACCCTCCAGCGCTCCTTTTAGTGAAAGTGCAGAGTCGCTCCAGGATGTAGCATCTCCAAGACTTGTGGACAACTGGGCCTTGTAGGTCAGGCTGGCATCAACCGAACCCTTCAATCGGATATACGTAATGACGAATTTGCCGGATGAGAAATCAACGGTTGGCATTGCAGTTGTCTGATCTGCCTTCACTGGATCGCCACCCAGTGCATACTCAAGAAGATTCGGAAGGGTATCCGCATCGGGATCAGCATCTAGGGCACGATCCGCTTCCGGCAAGCCGGCAAGGCCGGAGGACACAATCCATAAATCTACAGGATTCCCGGACTGCACAATGACCTTTCGGGTTACCTGGACAGCAGAATTCCCGGACAGGTCCTTTACATCGTAGGTAATGATGTAGGTGCCGGGAGTATTGATATCCACGGCGTCCAGGGTTCCACCATCGTCAATGAAGGGAGTCAGATTTCCATCGACTTCATCCATGGCAGTTACGCCTTCATCATCATATGCCTGGCCGACCTCGATGGTGACTTCAGCTTCACCGACCAGGGTAATCACCGGTGCGACAAGGTCATCGGTCACGACAATCGTGCGGGTCGCGGTCGAGGTATTCCCGGCGACATCCGTGGCAGTGTAGGTGATGGTGTGGGAACCCTTTGCAGAGGTATCAAGGATGCCGTTGGTGTGGAGGGTTTGAATTTCGGTGGGCGAGAGGGCTCGGTTCCACAGTGCAGTATCGTCCTGAAGACCGTCGAACTGCCCCCATTTCTCATCGGAAGGTCGAGCCAATCCCAAACTAAATGGAGAGGTATCACTGGAGTCCAGTTTAGCCTTAAATTGATCCCACGCTTGGACGAGCTGGTTATCAACATAAAGCCGAAGAGCTTTACCTTCTGAGTCAGCGACGTCGTAAGTCACCACAATATGGTGCCAGGTTTCATTTTGGATTCCTGCCTCGACCTGCAAAGTAGTATCAACCTCACCAGCATCAATGTAAATCTCAACTTGAGAACCCTCAGTCCCAACTTCAAAATTATCATTGCTAGTGGCACTAGACTGGCCTGCGAGTATGTTATTCACAGCATGATTGGTTGCAGTCGCTACCTCAGCGCGACGGTTGAACCAACTAGAGAACGTGAAGCTGGATGGACTATCCATCGCTGCGATGTCTCCAAAGCTGAGAGCCCCATCCTTACCATCGAAAGAAATCGCCTTCTCACGCTTCCCATCTTGTCCAAGAGTGGTGCCGCCTGCTGGTGTTCCATTGATCTCATTAGCAGACGAATCGTTGACAGAAGTAGCCTCAGCATCCTCATCAAGTTTCCAATGAGCAATTAAGCCGGTGCTAGGAAAACCCAGGGAACTACTGACGGGAACTTCACCATCTACATTGTCGATAGCAGTAGCCCCAGGGTCAGTGAACGGTTCACCTAGCTTGGTAGGAACGGCTTCTCCGTTTAAGAGTGTGATCACAGGTGGTAAAGCGTCTTGAACGACAACCTGACGACTGGCAGTCGCGGTTCCATAATCGTTACTTGCTGAGTACTGTATCAAGTAGCTACCCGGCTCTTCGGATTTAAGGGCAGAAGAGTCTACCTCAACAGCAACAGGGACGGCGGAGTGAAGGGCCGCAACCTGCTCTGCAGTCAAAGCCCGATCAAAGAGAAGGACGTCGTCAATCTGTCCCTTGAAGGCGTTACCAATACGAAAATCGTCTCTCGAAAGCGTATCAAGAATAGTGTTGATCTCTCCTCCTCCAGGGGTGGTTGATATTTCTGCCTTACCATCTACGTAGAGAGTTACTGCACCAAGGGGAGAGTTGGCTGCATGAACAACAGCCACATGGTGCCATTGGTCATCAACAATGTTTGTGCTTCCGTATACGTAAGCACCATTAACATCGACCCGAAACTCGTTGAAGTTGGCAGTATTGTTGACTCGAAGGGTGTACCGCTTAGTGCCCGTTCGCCCATCACCCCAATGGACAAGTTCTGTAGTCTTTCGGGTGGTGCCATCATCTGCAAACTGAGGAAGTCCCTTGAGCCAGAGAGACACCGTGTGTCCACCTTGACCGATTATCCCCTTGTACTCAGTTATCACCGCTGAGTCACCTGTACCATCAAGGTCAAGAGCAAGGGCATGTGAATCCGCGTGGCGGGATGCTACAAATTTCGCATCACCACGCAGGTCTGCATCTTGATTCCCCAACTTTGCTGAATGATCAAGCGCATTCCCGTTGAATGGAAGGTAAAGCACTGGGTTAAACGGTAGATTAATGGCTTCTCCGCCAGGATCTTGAAATTCGGTGTTCTGGTCAAAGGATAGAGGGTTGTCGCCAATAACACTGAGCACCGGTGACCAATCTTCAACCACTACGGTACGACTAACAGCAGTCGCAGCGTTATCAGCAGCATCGGACACGTTGTAGGTTACAGCGTAAGTGCCGACTTTGCTGGTATCGACGGTGGAGGTGGCCACAGGCTCGATGGTGCCATCCACATTGTCTAAAGCTGTGGCGCCGGCGTCGGTGTAGTCCCTGCCCACGGGAACAATGATCAGTGCTTCTCCATTTAGAGTGATGACGGGGGGCAATGAATCTCCTCCAATGACAGTAACGGTGCGAACTGCTGTGCCCGTATGACCATCCAGGTCGGTGACGGAGTAGCTCAGCGTGTAGATGGAACCAACAACTGTAGTATCAACAGACTCAAGCACTGCTCCACTACTGTCCTTTATCTCAAGGGTAATGGATTCCGTAAGGTCACCGTCCTGCTTATCCAAGGCAGTAACCCCAGAATCTACGTAGTCAACGCCCACGACCACATCCGTCTGCGGGTTTCCACCCAGAGTGATGACGGGGGTCCAGTCGTCCACAACGACGTTTACGACTCGTTTGGCTGTTCCAATGTTACCAGCATCATCTCGGACGAAATAGTGAACACTTTGTGTTCCAAGAGTTTCGGTATCCACCAAGCTCGCGCTTCCATCGATCGTATGCTTGCTCTGAAGATGGAGTTGAAGAAGTCTCACCTCGTCAGGATCAAGAAAACGGTTGTAGACGAGGATCTCCATAATGTCCCCCTTAGTGAAATTGGCTCCGTTACGCCCACCAATCGAGGAGTGTTCACCAGCGATATCTAGTTGTTGAGTCCCTCCACCACCTGTCATATCAGTCAACTCAAGCCCATTTTTCCAGACTTTGATATCATTGAGAATGCCTTCCTCTGGATTCCCTACACCAAGTATGGTTGGCTCGTCAAGAGTGAGCTTATCGTTCGCAAACATTTTGTTTCCATTAATACGGATACCAATTTCAGGGGTGAACATGTAGGTGTAGGCGGTCTTTGAAGCATTATGGACGTGATCAGAATTAAGATTCACCAGAGATACATTCCCTGTGTTCTGCGCCGAGGTGACAACAAACACTGTCCGACCGGAAAGGCCACCAACCAGAACACTACGAATCGTTAGGAAATCACTCTGACCATCGAAACGAACAGCTGGTTTTCCACTACCTGTATCTGCAATGAAAGTAGGTTGGGAATCGACAAGGATCTGAGTTGCATGGTTGCTGTTACCGGAAGAGTCCTCCCAAACATCGAGGGTTGCAAGATCCTGAAGACCTTGAATCTGGGCAGCATCAAGATGCAGCACTAATCCATCTGAAGTAAGATGATTCAGCGAGGCAGTTAAGGTCTCTCCGTCAGTCACGTTATCGGAAGCGTCAATACCTGCCTCGGTGTAAGATGTGCCCACGGCAATCGTGACCTCGGCTTCACCAATTAACGTCACGACCGGTGCAGTCATGTCAGCTACTATAACGGTGCGACCCGCACTGGCGGTTCCACCTGCACTATCAACAACGGTGTAGATAACGCCATAGGTCCCAAGCTTGTTTACATCCAGGAGTTGTGACTCGGAAAGCACGACCTGGGTCAGGTCGCCGTCCTCCACGTCAGTCGCCTTGACACCCGGGTCCGTGAACTCACCGCCAAGCGGAATCTTTAACGGATCGTCCCCCAGGACAGTTATGACCGGCGGATTGTTCCCTTCAATGACAACCGTACGCGAAGCCGTGGCCAGATTACCCGCGGCATCCTTGGAATAATATTTTACTGTATATGTCCCCGTGACGGAGGTATCAAATGTCGTGGCAAGATTGTCAGGGGTTGCCCCGGTGTTCATGCCATATTTCTGGGAGAAATAGTAGTGGACGGCATTACGAGTGGGATCATCAGACAAATCGTCAAACAGGATGACTTCTGAAATGTTTCCGGTAACCAAATCCTGGGGTCCACCTGCGGTTGAACGCCCCATGCCCAGGAGGGTCTCGGTGCCCTCTTCAGGTATCTGCATTGTAAGCGTTGCAGTGGCACCATCAGTCTCGGTTGCAACAACGCCGTTCCTGTAAAAAACGCCATCATTGTAACCCTTGGATGTATCCACGAGGAAACTTCCCACATTCCATGAGTTATAGAGGTTGTCGTTGAAGTAGATCTTGTTGCCATTATTGTAGCGAAACGAACTGTCAGACATGAAGGCTATTGTCTTGCCGGCGGCACCTGTATTCTCCCCGAGGTGGACAAGCCTCCCGTTTGCCGTGGGATGGGTCACGATGAAACAGGAGATCCTCGGTGAACCGGTAAAGGCAAGGGCATCGGCTCGTTGAAGGAAAGTCCCCCCGGCAAAACGCACGCTTGGAAACGGGGCTGACGTGGTTGTTGGGTCCTGGAAGACCTGGACAGACAATTCGGTGCCATCGCTACCCGAATCCTCGGCATTCCCCCAGTCCGTCACAAAGTCAATGTTGTCCCCCACCTTGACATTGATAATCAGGTTGAAATCCAGCCTGACACCATCGCTAAGGGAGGAATAAATCTCGGATCCGTTGAGAAAGATGCGATTATTGGTTCCATCCCCGACGGCACTGGTGTTGTGAAAATGACCGGTTAGTCCAACGGAATCCTCCAGGTCCGAGACCCAGCGACGCACGGCCATCTGCGGTACATCCACAACGCCGGCTGTGATCGCCTGTGGATGGGAAATGGTTTGGGTGATCATCGTCCAGGGCGGCCCACCCGGGGTGACCAGCAGGTCCCAGTTACCCATGCCATCATCAGCATCCCCCGTCCAGTGCTGGGTTACCCCGGTCCATGGACCATTGCCGGAACCTCCTATAAATTCTGTAAACCTGGTAAAGTCAAAGGGCTCGGCACCCTCAAAATACCCATAACGCCAACCTTCCTTTCCCTGTGTCCCGGAATACTCTGCAATCGAGTCAGCAACGAGGGTGCCTCCCGTGATCACGAGTCCGGTATCCAATCGAGGACGAAGAGATACATCAGCCTGGGTGAGGTGATGCCCAAGACCTGAGAGATCCTGCCACTCGGCAACAGGGTCACCGTGAACCAGCCCGGGCAAATGATCCGCAGCAATATGGAGCCTTCTCCCCGGGGAGGGCACATCGGCAGAGGAGGCCGGCGTCAGGGCTCCATCCGTATTATCCGTGGATGTGACCCCCTCATGTGGGTTCCAGACCTGTCCGACCTGGAGGGTGACCGTCTCATCCGCAATCGTGATGACCGGTGGCGTGACATCAATGACCTGGACCGTGCGGGTGCCGGTACCGGTGCTCCCGGTGGCATCCGTTGCAGAATAGGAAACCAGATACTCGCCTGGGGTTTCGGGGGTTACGGCACTTAAATCCATTGTAGCCACCGGTGGCGTGGCTTCATAAACCTCAAGGATCTGTTCCGAACTGAGGGCAAGGTCAAATATGGCGACATTATCAATATTCCCCTGAAAGTGGCGGTTTGAATGATCCTTGCCAATCATGACATTGGTGGAGGCAGCGGTGTCGATCGCAACATTCGTACTGGAATAGGATATGGCTTCCTTTTGCCCATCCACATACAATTGAAGCTCCTCGACAAGCGTGGCTCCATCGGGGAGCACGACAGCCACATGGTGCCACTGGTCATCCGTGACATGGGATGAACCCACTATTGCTCCACCATTTACCTCAACGCGAATGGTGCCATGCAGACCGTTACTCTTCTGGGTGCGAAAAATCCACTTCTTCCTGGATGCATCCTGCCCCCAGGAGGCAATTGCCATGTCATATCGGGAGGAATTATTCTGGATGCCGGTCTTGATCCAGGCGGATATCGTTCGCGGATTGCTTGCGGTTATCCCCTTCCAGTTGGTGACCTCGACAAAGTCCCCCGCCCCATCCAGTGCGAGGGAGTTGCCAATCCCGACACCGGTCCCGGGACCCCACAGGGTAAGATTGTTGGCATACAGGTTACTTCGGTCCCCTGCCTCGGTACCAGCACAATAGAGGCCAAAACCAGCCAGGGCAGACCCAAGATCCACCTCGACTGCGTTCAGCGGAGTCTCCCGGCCATTGGCAGCACTTTCACGGGCAAGGGTTATGGCAACCCTGGTCCCACCCAACCCGACAACCGTCAGCGTAAAGACTGAATCCGGTTGATAGTCCAGTCCAAGCGTGGTGGCGCCCACTCCATTGGCAAGGTCCGCATAAGAATAATCTTCAAGATCAGTTAACACATTCTTTCCAACATTGAAATTCCACAGGGAATTACCCTCGGCATCATCCAGGTCAATCCCCTTGGCACCGGTACGGTAGTCAACGGCCAGCTGTATGCTGAATGACTGCCCGTCGGCCAATGGTGCGGCAAAGGTGCGGTCTGCATTGGCTGCGGCTGCGCCATCACCATTACCATAAAGCCCGAATGAACGGTCAGCCGTATTGATATCCCCGGACCCGACCTTGGAATCCCCAAAAAAGAAACCTGCAGCCCCGCCGGCCGGGTTTGCCGTAAGCTTCCAGCCATTGAGACCATCACCACCGCCATCGGAGGCATCGTCCCAGGTATCACCGTATGCATCATCATTGGCTGCATCCCCGTCAATGAGGGCACGTTTGCCGGCCGGGGCGGTTTCGCTGGAAAAAGTGGCATCCCCACGAAGCGTCCCATGGTATCCGTTGGCATAACGCGATGTATCCAGCGCATTACCGGAAAAGGCGTAGTAGGCAAGCGGTGCGTGCGGGAAGGTGGCCACTTCTGCCCCGGGGTCGGTATCGAAGGTCTTCGGTTGCTCATGGACAGTGGGCACATCCCCGATGGGGCTGATTATGGGGTGAACATCCTCAACGGAAACCTGCCGGGTAACTGCCACGGCCTCATTACCGGCAGCATCCGCGACTGTATAGGTCAACATGTAGATCCCTGTCTTCGACGTATCGACCTCGCCCGTCACCGTGATGGTCAATCCCGTATCCACGTTGTCCAGGACGGTGCTTCCGGGGTCCGTGAAGTCCTCCCCCATTTTCTGCAGGATTTTTGAAGAACCCGTCAGCGTGATCACCGGGGGCGACAGGTCGCTGACCGCCACTTTCAGGTCAAATGGCTCCGAGTCGCCGTTGGCATTGGTGGCAATGATGGCAATGGTCGTCTCCTCCGTGACCGCCGTCGGCGTACCGGTAACCCCGCCTGTTGTGGCGTCAAACTCGAGACCGGCAGGCAATGCCCCGCCGGAAATGCTGAACCCGGTCGGCAAACCAATGGTGGCAGGCAGGTTCGGTTCTGTGTCCAGGCCAACGTCATGGAGGGCCGGGTTGAATTGGTAGGAGACGATGACCGGCACCTCGCCGGCCTTCCCGTCATAGCGAATCCCTGTGCCATCCGCCCGGAGCACAAGCCGGGCATCCCC
>JABJCN010000063.1 GCA_018668635.1 Opitutia bacterium | reverse complement strand
CCCCGAAGTTGATTTTCCCGGGCACCCTTGACATTAGTCAAATCCTTGATCCTTGCCCCATAAGACAAGGAACAAAAAACCATGAGCGATACAATAGTAGTTAGAAACTTGAGATTCACGGGTGTATTCTCCTTAATTTAAAAAGTTTATTACGATCAAAAGGGGTTGAGCTTGCTAAGAGTACGAGAGAGCCAGCCTTCCTTTTCGGCATTGGCCAAGCTTCCCTGAGAGACGTATTCAATCTGGGCATCAGCTATATAGCTGGATGGAATCGTATTATTCCGACTGATGTCATAAGGACGCACAATACCACGGAGTTTCCCGAAATAACGCTGCCCCGAGAATGAGACGGCTCGCACACCCTCCACAATAAAGTTACCATTGGGCAAGACATCGACTACAATAACAGATGCACGGCTACGAAGAGTCTGACGATTGGTAATAATTCCACCACCTTCTGAGGAGGATTGTGCAGTAATTTCAGTCTTTGGAAGTTCCCCTTTCTTGGTTCCGAATCGACTCGCAGCAGGGCTGAAAAGGAACTGAGCAACTTCGTTTGCAATGTTAGAGGATTTTTCGCGACTACTTTTTTGGCTACTGGTCAGGCTGGTACTTTCATCCACAAGAACTGTTATAATATCTCCAATGCCAGACGCTTTGGGATCAGAATAGATGCTCGAGGATCGACCATTGACCCAAATGGATTTCGCACAAATGAGGGTGGGCAAAATTCCGACGGCGATCAGGAGGTAAAGACTTTGTTTTTTCATTTTTTTAAAAAAGTACACGAACTTTCTTGTCGTTGATTACCTGCGCCTGAAAGTCGCGCTTTGAACGAGGATTTCTAACAAGGATAAAATCCCCGTCAGCGCCGTTCTCACGGGCCTGCCCCTTAAGATTAATGATAAGGCCCCCTTGTGATGCAATGACATCAACAATATCCCCCTTGCGAACAAGAGGAATGGCAGAAATATGTCGCCAAAGCAGAGTGGTTCCGGGACGAATAGGTTGACGGAGTTGCTGGCGGTTCAACTCATCTCCAACAAGTACGGGACGTTGTCGCATTTGTAGCACATCCATGGTACGACCTTCAAACTCTGTCTCATCAACAAACCGGCCCTTCTCAAAAGACTTTTCTGAAACAAGTACATCCTTGAAAAGCTGGCAGTGGAAAGACTGTTTCCAGACTCCAAGGAGCTTGCTGCCGGTATAAACCTTAAACTGGATAATACTCACAGCGGCAAGATCGGCAGGGATAGTCTCAACCATTTCGACCTTCCACAGTTTACTTTGATTGTAAAAAGGGGTCCAGGTTTCCCTTGGGGTAAGGCGAAGATCGCCTTCAATCTGTAAATTCCTCTTTACACTGCTGACAAGCTCCGGCAAGAGCTTGTCAATGGTAAGAAGATTCGGTTGTAACGCCTTGTCTTCTGCAGCCAATTGACGATCAACATGCACAAATGGCTTACCCGAAACCTCAACCGAAGGGCGGGAGACTTTCAGCGGTCTATCCTGCCGAATTGGCTGCAACAAAACCTCCAGCCCAGCACATAGGAAGACCGGGATGGCCAGAAGGCCAAGAACAAAGATTGAATGCTTGAGGATCACTTCGAGATTATCGTTTAAGTTGGTTAACGCGGCCCATCATCTCATCCGAGGTTTGAATGGACTTGGCGTTAATCTCGTAGGCACGTTGTGCCACGATCATGTTAACCATTTCCTCGACAACGTTAACATTGGACATCTCAAGATATCCCTGCTGAATGCTACCAAAGCCGTTCTCGTTGGGATTGCCTGCTTCTGGAGGACCGCTGGCTGCGGTTTCAATCTGAAGATTACCGCCGATGCTTTTGAGTCCGGAAGGGTTGCTAAAGCGGGTGAGTTGAAACTGGCCTGATTCCTGAATGGTACCATCGGCAAGCTGTACACTAACGAGTCCACTTGGTGAAACAAATACTCCAACCCTGTCCGGGGGCAGATTATTGGGGCCATTCAGGACAGGCAGACCATCGCTGGTGGTGATTTCACCGTTGGGGCCAACTTTAAGGGCACCGTCACGGCTGTATCCTGATGTCCCATCGGCTCGCTCGATTTCAAAGAATCCGTTGCCATCTATGGCAAAGTCAAGTTCACGCTCGGTCTGCGTTAGACTACCTTGGCTGTAAACACGGGCGGTCGATGTTACCTTGGTACCATTTCCCATTTCAATACCAACAGGAACAATGTTGCCGGCACCGGTCTCGCCACCTACAGGCTGGGGATTCTGGTAAAGCAAATCCTGAAATTCGATTTTGCTTTTCTTGAAGCCAGTTGTGTTAACATTGGCAATATTATTGGAAATGGTATTCAAGCTCAAT
>JABJCN010000188.1 GCA_018668635.1 Opitutia bacterium | reverse complement strand
GGCTTTCGAGGAGCCGGCGGCGTAAGCCCGGGGAGCAATAGATTCCATCATGGGGAGGGCAAGGCTGACTCCCATTCCCTTGAGGAAAGATCTGCGGATTGTTTTAGTGAACATAAAATGATTTTTTCTTAGAGCACTTTTTCCGCAACCCCGAATACATCCTTATTCAAAAGTTTTTTCGCGAAGCAGTAGGGTAGAACGCGACGATAAATACATAGATTGGAAAGCAAAACCTGACCAACAAATTACTTACTTGGCAGGATCTTTTGCGTACGCCCAGCCGTGCCCCGTTCCAATTCGATCGTCGGATTTGTCGAGTTTGGGAATCTTGCCCAAAGGGGCGAGAGTCTTGACCCATGCCGCGTGTTTCGTGGATAGTTGGCTCACGATTTGGGGGTGATTCTTTGCCAGATTATTCTCTTCCTTCGGGTCAGCCACCAGGTCGAATAATTGCCAATCATCCTTGGCATACTTTTTATAGAGTCTCCATTTCTTCCACCGTACTGCAATCATATGTCTTCTTTCGGCATCTCCGGGTTCGTTGTTTAGCCAAAAAAGATATTCATGAGGTTCTTCCTTTTTCTTGCCAGTAAGATAAGAAATCAGGTCTACTCCATCGCAATGCTGGGGGATGGGCAGACCGGCTACCGATGCGATGGTTGAATAGAAATCAAAGTTGGCGATTTGCTTGTGGTAGTCCTTGCCTTGGGGGACTATGCCGGGCATGGAAAAAATGGTCGGTACGCGCACCCAGCCTTCCTGCTGGGTGCCGCTTCCTTTTCCACCTCGATAGGGAGCGGATGATCCCTCCTCGCCAACGTTGGCTCCGTTGTCACTGGAGAAAATGACGAGGGTATTCTTGCGTAAGCCATGTTGATTTAAGGCTTTCATGAGCTTGCCGACCTGATCGTCAACCGAGACTATGGCTCCGGCTAGTTTGCTTCGCTTTCCTTTGGCGGTGGTGCGTTTGGTCAAACTGGGTGGAGCTTCGTTGTTCTTTGAATGCACGGCTTCGGGAGACCAGTAGAGGAAAAAGGGATCTGTCTTGTGACGCTCAATAAATTTAATGATATTATCACCGTCGTAGTCAGTGAGCCACTGGGTCTTTCCTTCCTTGTTTGTACAGAAGTATTTCGAGCCTTTTTTCTTGGGTGGTTTTTGAGCTACTTCCATAAAGCCAACCTGCAGGGGGCCTTGATTTTTGGATCCAATATCCCACTTCCCAATCTGCCCTGTTACGTATCCATTGGTTGCCAGATGGTTAGCCAGGGTTGGGCGGTCCTCGGGGATAGGAAGCCCACGGGACATTCCATACTTTCCGAAACGCTGACCGTACTGCCCCATCATCAAACTGCAGCGACTCGGGCAACAGGGCGGGTTGGCTATATATGAAGCGGTAAATCGAACACCCTCCCGGGCCAAACGATCAACGTTGGGTGTGGGAATGTCCTTGCAATCATAGCATCCGAGATCCCCGTAGCCCAAATCATCGATGTAAATGAGCACAACATTGGGCTTGTCCGCGGCCAACAGATTAGTCGTTGAAAAGAGGCACGCTACGGCAAGGGCGAGGAGGAGGGCGATCAAGAAAGAATGGCGCGTATGTTTCATGTGAATTAATGTAAAGTTGAATGGAACGTGATAGGAATAAAGTCGGCGTGATAGTTTAACGTGTGAGAACGATAAAAAGTTTCGCAACTCCATGCCACCCCAATACCCGATTCATAGAAGACCAAAGAATTCTCATTCAATGAAGCCTCAGGGCAGTTTCTTCCCTCGCTTGTGCTTGCCTTGTACAAGCAAGGCATCAGAGGCAATCGAGCTCAGGGTTGTATTCGGGCCTTCCCATTGCAGACTGATGGCGGGTTGTCCGGCAGGCGTCTTGAAATACAAGCGGTAGGGATGAATGCCCGCAGCAAGTTTCACTGTGGAGCTGAGCTCGCTTCCGTCGTACTTGTAGTCACCATCGAGAACCAGCTTATTGTGTATCTTAAATATCAAAAAACCCGAAGCCTCGCACTGAAAAGTCCAATCCCCAGAGTCTGGAACCTTGACGTATCCGGAGAACAGCAAGCCTGCACTTTTTTCAGTAGTCATCGTATCTGGATTGATATTCTTTTCCCAAGATACTTTCTTCGGCGTAAATTGAAGAAACTCGGGAACCCAGTCCCATTCACCATGGTAGGACTTGACCAGCACGCCTTGAATTAAATCAGCCTCATCAATATCCAGAGCGGGCACGAATTCACCATCATAGGGTTTTTTGGCATTGCGGTTGGGCATTCTGATTCTTAGCACTTCGTCCTTCATTCTCTTTTGCAGGCGAATGAAATCTTTTGTCGTTAAAGCAAGATTCTTTGACTCGGGCTCGTCATCAATGGTATTGAAAATGTCAAAGTCGACCGAATGATCCGTGGCTTTCATCCGCAAGCCTTTATAGCCATCCAGATATAATCCCTGCTGGTTGTTGAATTCAACGTAAACTACACCCTGCCTTTGCTTGCCTGCTTGATGAAGGGTCGGGATGAGGGAGACTCCATCTGTTCTTGCGGGTGCGACAACCCCGGCATAATCGCAAAAGGTGGCCATCCAGTCATGAAATTGGGAAGGCGTATTGGATATTTGCCCCGCCTTGATCCGGGAGGGCCCCCAAGCAAAGGTGGGCACGCGCAAACCCCCTTCTTGTGATGAACCCTTGGATCCTTTGAATTTGCCGGCGGATTCAAAGACCGATGGACTCCACCTTTCCCCTTTGATGTAGGCTTCGCGGTGGGGACCGTTGTCGGAGGAAAATATGACGATGGTTTTCTTGTCGACCTTGAGGTCTTTCAAGGTTTGGAGAATGTCTCCAACGCAGTGATCAATACGGGTGATGGAAGTGGCGAATCGTTCCGCCACGTCAGTCAGGCCCTTGCCCGTGTAATGGGGGTCACGATAATGATCAATGGTTCCCTCTGCGGTATTGATCATCCTGCCGGGCTTCCCCAACCATTGCAACCCGGCCTTTATTCCTTTTCCCTCAGGATAGGCAATCGTCGGTAATTGCAGTGCGGCGTGGGGGGTGTCATAGGCCAGGTACATGAAGAATGGCCGCTTGGGGTTTTTCCTGGCCTGGTTAATAATCAGTTGCTTGGCCTTGGCGGTCCACAGGTCGGTGGTGTAACATTTATCAAGGCCTGCGGAAACTTCTTCATTATTTTCCCAGACTTCCTTTTTTTGCTGGTGGGATTTATTATCTCCAAGCTTCCAGAAATTAGCCGGGTAATGCTGGTGCCCGTCAACGTGCCTAACGTAGCCATAGAAATAATCAAAACCGCGTTTCGTCGGATAGGCGGCCCATTTCCCTGGAGAGTTCCCCCCACCCTGCAACCCATATTTACCCAGGTGTATGGTGTGATAACCTGCCTTTTGAAGGGTGTTGGCAAAGTTCCAGTTATCTTCGAGGGCCTTATCAAATTGATAGTTGCGCACACTCGAGTGCCCCTGATGCATTCCCGTCATAAGGGAAGCCCGCGAAGGGGCACAAATGGGAGCCGGGCAGTAATGCCGATTCATGATCATGCCGGCCCTGGCCATTTGATCCAGTTCCGGAGTTTGAACCTGAACCCCCTCACGCTGCTTTTGAAACAGAACTCCGACGTCGCCGTAACCCAGGTCGTCAGTTAATATGAATATAATGTTAGGCTTGTCTTCCTTTGCGCTTAAGGAAGTTGGCATCGAGATGCATGCTACAGCGAAGATTATCAGGATGAAGTCGAGTGAACAAAGTATTTTTTTCATGCTTACAACTGAGGATTCAAAGTTTCTTAACGTAGACCCAAAGGGCGCCGAAGCGTTTCTTCCCGTTGGCGAACCAGACCTCAAGGTCGTAGTCCCCGGCTTCCAAGGTGAGCTCGAAAGTGGCCTTCTTATCCCCTTCATCAAGATCAGTTTCCACAGTGTGGTCTCCGACCCGGATCTCAGCCCTCGATGCGCCGGCCTTTTTGTCCGCGATCCTCGGGAAGCGCCGACATTCGAATTGGTAACGGCCCTTTTCGGAAATAGTCACGGCCCAGGCTCCACTGGATGGGCGGTTGTAGGCCCCGCTGTTCCAAGGGGATGCACCAAGGTACCAATCCATTCCGTTGAGCACGATCTCGTCCAAGCAATCGGGGTGCCCAAGCAGGTGCCGACTGAGAGTAGTTGATTGGTCAGGGAGGTCTGCCCAGTAGGCTTCGTAGGCATTTCGCAGCTGATTTACGACCTCGGGGTTCTTTGGCGCCAGATCGGTATTCTGGCGAGGGTCGACCGTGACGTCGTAGAGTTTGTCTCCGTTGACCAAACGCCAGCGGTCGGTCTTTACGGCCGAGTTCTTCCATTTGGTCGCCTGCCGACTGCGGGGGCATTGTATGATGAGGGTACGGTCTTCAGGGTAGCCTTTTTTGTCCAGCAACAGAGGTTTCAGGCTGATGCCATCGGTATTGTCCGGTCTCTTGATTCCACAGAGGTCGAGGATGGTGGGAAAGAAGTCGATCATGCCGGCAAGGCGCTTAACGACTTTGGGTTTGACTCCTGGGAGACGAAGCATGAAGGGAACGTGATGGGCCGGATCGTAGCCAAGACCCTTTCGGTTGCCCCCATGCGGAGCTCCCCGGTCGGACATACCCTGGTCGGAGGCGTAGACAAGAATGGTGTCATCGGCCAAGCCCAACTCTTCGATTTTTTTCATCATGCGTCCAATGTTAGCGTCGAGGTTCTGAACCTGGGCATAGAGTTGAACGTTCCCTTGAATACCCTCGGCCTTCAATTGGGAAACCAGTTCCTTCGGACCGATATGGGGAGCGTGCGTTACCGGGGTAGATACAAAGCAGAAAAAGGGCTGCTTCGCCTTGCGCTTGTCCTCGACGTATTCCATGGCCCGGTCGAACAAGACGTCCGTGCAATAGCCTTTGCTCGGGCTGACTTTCCCATTATGGATGAAAGTCGTATCGAAGAGAGAGTTGCCGTAGTAGTCCTCCATTTGACCCACCCCGCCGCCGCCGTGGACAAACACCTCGTCAAAGCCTCGATCCTTCGGTCTGTAAGGGTAGCTGAATCCGAGGTGCCACTTGCCGAAGATGGCACTGTGGTAGCCGTTCGGCCTTAGGAATTGTGGCAAGGTTTTCTCGTCCTTGTGCAGGATGGATCGACCCGCGATGGTAGTGAAGACCCCTGAGCGCATTGCATAGCGGCCAGTCAGGATGACGGCCCGACTGGGCGAGCAATAGGGAGGGGCATGAAAATTGGTAAACTCCACGCTTTGTTCTGCGAGTCGATCGATATGAGGCGTCTTGATATCAGCGTGCCCGTGGCAGCTCATCTCGTAGTAACTTTGGTTGTCCGAGAGAATGAACACGACGTTCGGCTTTTGGGAATCCGCATGGCATACGGCCACTGCGATCATCAAAACCCAGGAGAAGAGGGATGCAAAGGTTGCTAAAGTTTTCATGGGAAAACTTATTTTCGAGGGGAAGACGTCTTTCATTGCTTCGGTGTAACCTTATCCCGATACGCATTCAATTTCTTCACGGACTGATGCAGGCCAGGGCGCTCGGACATCCCTTTTCCGAAGAAACCCTGCTTAACGCCGGGCTTGCCAAAGCCTTTCGAAGTATCGACCGGATTGCACCAGAAGACCCCTACGATGTAATCGGTCTTGAGGGCGGCCGTGACATATTCGGCGTAGGCCTGGCCGGCGGCGATGGAATCTGCCGCCGGTTTCCAGTTGCGAATGTCCTTGTCGCCATCCTTGAATCGGATGGCAAAGTCGCAGATCAGAATGGGCTTTTGTGTGAGTTTGTGAATTTCGGCGAACTTTTCCTTGGGGAATTTGCCATGAAAAGGCGGTTGGATCGCGATGCCATCCACATAGGGTAGCATTTCCTTCATGACGTCGGGATCCAAGGTATTGAAGGCAAAACGGTCTCCGAATATGAGATGGTCGGGGGCATATTTTCGCTGAGCTTCTCCGATGATGCGAAAATATTCACGGGCAATGATACGAAGAAAAGCCTGATCGCATACCTTGCCAACATCGCCTTTCCATCTTTCCATAAAACTTTGGTAGGCTTTTTGACCCGGAGTGTTTTTGGGCAGATTTCGGATGAAATCGACCCAGTTACTGCCCGAAGGGTTTTCCAAGGGCCAAGAACCGAGATCCGTCCAACAATATCCGATGACGTTGCGCGATGTCTTTGCGTTAATCCGGCAGTAAGCGTTCACTCCGGCTTCCAAACGAGCTTCCACTTTGGGGTCGAAGAGGTCGACGAACTTGACGCCATTCTTACCTCGGTAGTAGGAAATGGGAACGAGATGATTCCAGCTTGCAAGGTAGGGCATGTCTTTGCGGAGCTGTTGTGGGCAGCCGTATCCGTAGGCGTTGAAACCGAGCTCCTTGCAGGCTTCCGAAAACTTTTGGAAATCGAGGTTCGTGAGCCGGTTGCCGGCATGGGTGATGCCGTGAGCAAAGAAGGGGGTTCCATCAGGACTGAGGAGCCAATGGCGACCGTCTATATTCGCAAGGCTAAAATTATCGGATTCCCTCCATGTATCGGGTTTGGCAGCATTTAACTGAATAGCATCCAGATTAAGGAATATTATAATAAGAAACCAGCCTAGGCCTCCTTGCGGAAAATACGTTCGTTTCAGGTGCATTTATCGACATTTGTAACTAAAACCTCAGCTATTTTATTTCTATATTCTCCATTGGCTTCAAATCTTTTATGCAAATTGAAAACTCAAAAACATTTTGGACTTGAAGTTGTTATCGTCTACGAAAACAAGTATATTTACTCCATGAAGAATTTTCTTTATATTCTCCTACTTGCAGTGGCAACCGCAAGCGCTGTAGGAACATCCAAACCGGACTTTCTCAAACATAGGCTACTTTCCGAGATCAAGACCGTTGCTCCAGGCCAAACGTTCACCGTGGCGCTCTTTCTTGATCACGACGAAACTTTCCATACATATTGGCAGAACCCCGGTACGGTCGGCCTTGCAACTTCCTTGGAGTGGAACCTCCCCACCGGATTCAAGGCGGGCCCAATCCAGTGGCAGGTTCCAGAGAAAGTGAAAATGGTCATCTACGATGCCCACGGATACAACAGCGACGCCACTCTCCTTGTAGATATTACCGCTCCTGAAACTCTCCCGGAGGATGAAGTTAAACTAGAGGCAAAAGCTGTTTGGATGGTTTGTGGACCAGAGCCAAAGCAATGTTGCAACATGGGATTCAAAAACCTTTCTCTCAAGTTAAAGACTTCTGTTTCAACGGAGTGGGACGAAGCAGGTCGGTCCCAAATAGCAGAGGCCCGCCGTCGATTACCGCAGGTTCTCGATGGGTGGGAGCAGACTGCAAAACTAATTGGGGAGAAGGTGGTGCTGTCCGTTCGGAACGCCAAGGGCCTTCCTGTTCCAATCGATAAAAAGCTATACTTTTATTCAAAACTGAATCATTTCACCACCCTTGTCGAACAGGAGTCAGAGGTGGAACGCAACGAACTAAGGATAAGTCTTCCAGTCGCTGATTATGCGCCAGAGAAAATTGGGGAGTTGGTCGGTCTTTTGTTTCATCCAAGAGGATGGCCAGGAACGAATGGGAAAAAGTACATGCCCGTCTCACTTTCCTTGAAATAGATACATTCCGGGAGTTCCATCCTCCTATTTTTTCCCATTAGAATTCACTTTGATCACCTCGCCTCCCTTTGGCTTGGCTTTGCCATGACAAACCATGTCGAGGAATTGAAGGTATGCAACATGGGTTTCCTTGTCCCGAGATTGTGGACTGAATAGGATGCGCTTAGCAGGAACGTGCCCCATGAAGTCAATAAAGACCATTTTACTCCAGACCTTATTTTTATTTAGAGCAGCCTGAATGTCGTAGCCCTGCCTGGCTGGGGTTGCGGGGTGCTCCCTCTTCCCTCCGTACATAACGAATCCGGGCGGGTCGCCAGCGGCAACCTGATTGATAAGGCCCCTCGGCAGGAAGGGGCTATTGCCGAACCAACCAACGATATTGAGTTTCTTCGGCTTGTGTCTGGCATTCTCTGGCCATTCCCAGTTTTTCTGGTAAGCAATCCATGCACTTATGTAGCCGCCGGCAGAGGCCCCACTGGAAACAATCCGGGTCGAATCACCACCATACTTCTTCGCATTTACCTGGATATGTGCTACAGCCATGGCCGCATCCATGGCGCAATCATCCTTGGTCACCAGTTCGCCTTTGCCGACCAGACGATAGTTTGGTGAGACCACAATGCAACCCTTGGACATGTAGAGTTTTATCATGTCCTTGTTGCAATAAGATTTGTCACCATTTTTGAAGCCACCTCCATGTATGGTGAACACGATGGGGGCATTTTTGTAGTCGGTGTTCCAGTAGACGTCCAGGACGTTGCGCTGATGGGGGCCATAGGACACGTTCTTGTCCACCTTGAACTCTGCCAACATGCTCGTGGATGAAAAGACCAAGCCGATGACGGCAAGAAGTATTGCCTGGTATTTATGTTTATTCATTTTTGATGTCTTCATTTTAAGGGATTGTAAAAATCTCACTTTTTCTTGGTCTTTGCTTGCCAGTTGGGGTGGCGTTTGGAACGTTCCGCGTTGAGAGCCTTCACCACTGTGGGCGGTACCAGACCCCAATCCTTTTCGTGGCTGATGACAGGAACCTGGGGTGAGATGGAACCCGATGGACGCTGGGCCTTGCCACGCTTCATAAACTCGCCCAACTCCTTTCGCATTTCGACTGCCAACCGGACGGCCCGTTGAACAACCTCAGGATTGGCTTGGGCAAGGTCCTGGCTTTCGCCTTTGTCATCTCGCAAATTGTAAAGAACCGGCTTCTTCAAGCGGGTGAATTCCTTCCCCTTGTCCCAAAAGGGCAGTTGCTTGGCTTGGCGCGGAAGGTGGACCTTCCAGTCGCCGATACGCACCGCCTGGAGATTCTCGCAGTTATAATAGTAGAAAGGCTCCTCCGGCGAGCGCTTAAGCCCCCTGCCCTCTAGCAAAGGCAACAAGTTCTCGCCATCATAGAGCCGCCCCCTTGGCAAAGCCATCCCCACAACCTCCGAGAAAGTGGGAAACAAGTCCATTGCATGAATCTTCGTAGCGGACACCGAACCTTCCTTGATGCGGATCGGCCAGTGGAGAATGAAAGGTACGCGATGCCCACCCTCGAGGGTCACATACTTGGTACCGCGGAAAGGTTTGGCGTACTGGTTCTTGGTGGGTCCGTTGTCCGAGGTGAATACGACGATCGTGTTATCGACCACTCCGGACTCCTTCAGCGCTTTCATCATCTGTCCGATGCTCCAATCGAGCTCCTGCATGACGTCTCCGCGCACCCCGTCTTTGGAGGTGCCGGCAAACTTCTTGCCCGCCTTGAAGGGAGTGTGGGGATAGTTGTGGGAATAATAGAGAAAAAACGGCTCCGTGGCATTCTCCTTGATGATATTGGTAACTCGCTTGGTATAGAGCTCGGTCAACTGAGCAAGAGGAGTCTTGGCGAAGACCTGCTTATCGTCGTCGAAGAAGCGGGGCGAGTGGGCGAAATTGCAGGGCATGCCATAGTAGTGGTCGAAGCCCTGCTTCCGGGGCAGGAACTCCGGCTCCGTGCCAAGGTGCCACTTGCCCACCATGAAGGTCTTGTAGCCCGCCTGTCGACACTGCTCGGCGATTGTGATCTCATCCGGATGTAGGCCAAGGAACCAGTGAGCCTTGCGATTGGGATTGATGCCCATGTAAAGGCCTGCCCGTTGAGGATAACAACCGGTCAGAAAGGCCGCACGGGAAGGCGAACAAATGGAGGCCGCGGAATGGAAGTCGGTGAATCGAATGCCTTCCTTCGCAAGGCGATCCAGATGCGGTGTCTTGACCTTGGTGGCGCCGTAGCAAGCAATGTCCGAGTACCCAAGGTCGTCCGCCAGGAAGAATACGATGTTGGGCTTTTCCTTACCCAAGCAGATGGATGCGCCTAATAAGAAAAACAGGACAAATTGCCTCATGGTCAGGTTTATTGAGTGGGGATTTTGAAATATTCCTCGAGGAGTTTACCATCGAACTGGAAATTATCCGCGGTGACGTGGCCCCAACCACTTGTTGATTGATCGACTATTTTGATGAAAGTCTTTTGGCCAGCATACTGAGAAAGATCCCAACTGGCCGTCTGCATTACCTGATCGTTAATGCCCCGCGCGGTTTCAAGCTCTCTGCCGTCCTCTGCGCAAAGGGCGACGTAGATGAAATTCCCGTTTCCTCCGCCAACGCGGAAGGTCATTTTGCCGCCCTTTGGAATGAACAAGGGTGAGATGATGATGCCGGTCTGCGAATCCGATCCCTTGGGGGCATCGGGGCTTCCCTCCAGGGTGGTCAGGTAATGTTTGCCCTGCTTGTTGTACTTGGCCTGGTTGCGGAAAAAAAGGGTCCGCCCCCCAACGGGATGCCCAAATTTTCCCTGAATTACTTTCCAAGGCGCAAGTTTGCCCGACTCGAAGTCCAGGGAAACACTGCGGGCGCTGGGCTTGGCTGGAATTTTCTGGGCCGGATTGGATTTGGGCTTTGTTTTGTTGAGGGTGGGTTGCCCGCCTTGTCGAAGATTGATCCATCCAAGCCGGGGGCTTGCTGGAATTTTCTTTCGCCACTCATTAAGGTGGGCGGCCAATTCCGTCACCAACCCGGGGTGTTCTTTGTAGCGGTTGGTGGCCTGATAGGGATCATCGTTGAGGTTGTAGAGTTGGGCCGGCGGCGCGCCCTCCCTGATTTTACCTTCCTCAACGTCGCTGTTGACCAGCTTGGTCAGTTTCTGGGCGGCGGCACCGGCCAACAAATGGTTCCCGATCTGCTTGCCTTGGAAGCCTCCCTCGTCACGGTCGGGGACGTACACCCAATCGCCCTTGCGGATCGTGAGGTGCCTCGGACTGTTGGGGGAAATGACCAGAAGTTCACGCTGCGAATCCTTGCTCTCTCCTTGGAGAACGGCCAACTGACTGACCCCGTCAACAACCGCTTTCTTGGGCAGTGACGCTCCGGCGATGGCCGCGAAAGTGGGGAGCAGGTCGATCTGGCTGACGAGGGCGTCCGACACTTTTCCAGCCGGCACCTTGCCGGGCCAACGAGCGATCAAAGGCACCCGGTGCCCGCCTTCCCAGGCCCCAAACTTAAAGCCGAGCAACTTGCCGTTCAGTCGGTGGCCTGCCCTCCAGGCCTTTTGGCCGGTGACGTTGAGCATGCCGCCATTGTCGCTGGTGAAGACAACCAAGGTGTTTTTCGAGATTTTGTGCTCGTCCAAGGCCTTGAGCACTTCCCCCACGATCCAGTCGAGTTCATGGATGAAGTCGCCGTAGAGACCGCACTGGCTGGTTCCCTTGAACTTGGGATGCGGTGTGAAAGGGTGATGAATGTTGGTCGTCGCCAAGTACATGAAGAAGGGTTGCTCCTTGTCTTTCTTTTGATGGGCGGTGATCCACTCAACCGCCTTCTCGGCAAAGGTCGTGCCGACGTACTCGTCACGGTAGCGTAGGTGAGCTTTCTTTGCCCCGCCAATGGCACCATACCCACCCTTCTCTGGCCACTTCTGAGTGACGGACTGCTTGCGCATGACAAAGGGGTCCCTGGGGTCGTAGTCCACCACCTGATGGTTCTCGACGTAGACGAAGGGAGGTCCGCTGTTCACTGTGGGCATTCCGAAATAGTAATCGAAACCCACTTCCAGCGGGCCGGGCTTGAGCGGTTTGTTCCAGTCCGTTCGCCCCTTACCGAAGCCCAAGTGCCACTTGCCGATGACAGAGGTGGCGTAACCGGCGGACTTGAGGGTACTGGCCAAGGTGGATTGCTTGAGATCAATGGTCAGTTCCTGAGTAAAAGGCGTGGGACCCCAGAAATTCTTGCGTATGGGGTATTGTCCGGTCAGCAGGCCATAGCGGGAAGGCGAGCAAACCGCGGAGGCGGAATGGGCGTCGGTGAAACGCATCCCCTCCTTGGCCAAGCGGTCGATATGCGGAGTCTTCACCTTGGTCGCCCCGTAGCAACTCAAATCCCCATAGCCAAGATCATCCCCATTGATCAGGATTACGTTGGGCTTGTCGGCGCCTACCAACGAGTTCGCCAGAAGGCAGAAGATTGGCAGGGTTTTGTTCATTCGCTACTCGAATGAAAGCTCGAAGGATTCGATCAGTGGCTTGGAGGCATTGGCAGTTGTATCAGCCAGCTTGAGTTCGACCTGGAACCCGAAACCTCCGGGTAAATCGGATAGATCGAGCCGGGCTGGTGTTTTTGCGACCTGCTTGGAAAAGCCCTTGACGTAATCATAGCTTTCCTTGGTTTCCTGCCACTTGCTCCATTGGTCAGCCTTGCCGTCCTGGTTCGTGTCCACGCCCACGCGGGCCTCCACTTTTTCAACCCAAGGGCCTGGACTAACATAATCCTTGGAGGTTTGGGTGACCAGGTAGAAGCGTCCCTCGGCGAATCCGATATCAGGATCAGGATGGCCCTTGCCGATTTCTCCGCAAAAGGAAAAGGGCTTGTCTATGCTCGAGGAGGTGAACCAAGCGATGCGGATTCCTTTGTGGGCGGGATGAAAGTCGCAAAAGAGGTAGTACTGCCCGCCGATGGAAATCGCGGCCCAGTCGCCATAGGCGTTTTGCTCGGGCTCGTGAACCTCGTACTTCGCCACGTTGGTCTTGAACCTCTTCGGATCCTCCGCGTGCCAGTGCGGGTGAAGGTATTCGGCTATCTTGCCGGTCGGCTTGGTGCGTTCGTCCACCGCGGGGTTCACAATGGAGTATCCGTTGATTCCATTCGAGCTGACGGCATGGCCGGCGAGCGGTGAATCCCAGGAATGCTTGCGGGCATTGATCGGGCTCCAGTCTTCGAAGATGATATGGAACTTGCCCTTGAGGTCGCGGATTACGGCACAGTCCGAGCCATGGGACGGATCGTTCAAGGCGATACCCATGTTCTTGCCCGGCTTGCCGTCGGTCAGGTCCTCGTCGATGAAGAGGTGGGGGTC
>JABJCN010000185.1 GCA_018668635.1 Opitutia bacterium | reverse complement strand
CAAACCTGGATGCCTGTATTGCCTAATACTTCGGGAATACTGCTACAAGAAGTTGCGATTGGTACGGTCCCGCAACTCATTGCTTCCAGCATCGGGATTCCAAACCCTTCATATAGTGAAGGGTGTAATAGTGCCACGCTATTTGCATACAAATCAGTAAGGCGTGGGTCATCCACTCGTCCTTCTTCTATAATCAAGTTTGTAAGCCCGTGTTTTTTGATATCTAACTGCTCTCTTTCATCCAATGCGGGGCCTGTAATACGAAGCTGTATCTCTGGATATATATTGCGTACTTTGCATAAAACAGGAAGAAGTGATTTGAAATTTTTATAGCCTGCACGTGCACCGACATGAAGAAAATAACTTGGAGCGTCCAAGAGTTCTCTGCAAATTTCTTTTGGCCTTTTTAGGTCAGACCCATGGTACACGACATATATTTTTGATGGGTCCACATTGTATTGTTTTAAAAGATCTTCTTTGGTGTGGTTGGATACACAAAGTATAGCACTGGCCCTATTGTAGCTTTCTTGTCTGGCACTGCGATCAAGTAATCCAGATTGTCCACCTTGGATTTCATGGATTAAGTCATGCACCGTAATTATATAGGGAATCCCTTTCCGGCTTAGTTGTCTTCCCATTTGAGAAGGTCCATAGTGCATCCAGTGTACCAGATCAAAATCTCTGCGTGACCATAAGATTGTGTCAAGTAGGCCTGATATACGGTGGGGACGGAAGTGGGGTAATGGAGGTGCCCCTACAGGCTTTGATCCGATTATCAACTGCTCTTTACTGGAGCGTGTACTGCATGAAACCTCAACTCCAACAGGAAGGTTCGAGACGATCATTGAGAAGTATCGTTCGATTCCGCTCTGGGGGTTTGGGTTAAGGCTCCCATCATAAAGAATACGCATGGCGTTATTTCCTGTTTTTTTGTCCGCTAAGCTTGCGGGTGATGGTTTTCCACGTGCAGTAGTGTGGGCAGAGCAGGGAGATCATCGCAGCCAACCAGTCGCCTTTTGCCAGATCCTTCTCCGCCATGGGGCGTATGCTGGCTTTGATGCTGTGCATGTAGTTTTTGATTGAAAGCTTTTCATCAATGCCCGCGTACCACCTCCAGTAGCGTTCGAGTGTTTTCCAGAATCTAGGTTCAGCTATTGAGCGTATTATGGCGTCAGTCACACCGAGAATCTTATAACCTTTGGCATGTAGTCGCAGACCGAGTTCATTGTCTTCTGTATGCGTGAGTGTCGGATCGAAGTTCCCGACCGCCATCACGGGATTTCTGCGCATGAGGGTCCCGTAGGTGATGAGCATCTTGCACGGTCGGGCAGGACCGGGCTTAACGTCCTCATTGAACAGGTGTCGGGAACGCCATCGTGCGGTTGTGCTTTTGGTATCTGTACTACGCAGATGGCCGGATACTGAAGCCACGGAGGTATCCTGAAAATAGGGAAGTGCTTTTTCAAGAAAGTCATTTTCGAGAATATTCGTTGCGTCACAGCAGAGAACGAAATCATTTTTTGCCCGTTCCATCGCCTTGGCCCGGGTGTATCCACGTCCCTGGTTCTTTTTGTTGGCAAGAAGTTCAACTCCTAGTTCTTCCACTTTTTGCCTGGATGAGTCTGTGGAGCCATCGTCAACAACAAAGAGTTCCCCCGGCGGGATCGATTGTTCCCGCAATGATTGGACTGAGCGGACGATGGTGTCCTCGTTGTTGCAGCATGGCACGTATGCAGAAATGCTGGCGGGGTGCTCCTGTTTCTCGATGTTAATTGATTTCTACTCCTCCTTTGGGATCATGAAATACCAGCTCATTGGATGCGGTCTGCCCTCGTCCATGAAGGGTTCGAGTCGCCGACTGGAAAATAACTTCCTCACAAGTATGGCCGTTTCTGGGAAGTCTTTGATGGAACGATCCACACCCTCAATTCGCTCGATGTCATGGCTGGATTCAAATCTATCTCGCAACAGTTTAGAGCAACCTTCTGCATATAGGTCATGAAGTTCCACCAGAATCCAGGATTTCCTTAGTCCTGGAACTTTTTCCGGGTCCAGCAGCATCGTTTCAAACCCTTCAACATCCATCAGGATGAAACTCCCCTCCAGTTCCGGGCCAAATGCGACAAGGTCGTTTAGTTCGCATTTCCCTCTTATATCCAAGGACGCACCATTGAGGGCCTTTATTATTTCCAAATTCCGTCGTACTTCGTCTTCCATTTCGTAGGCAACTACACGTGTGCCTTGTTTGCTGTGGGCCATCCCCACTGCATAATACCCCTCAGCTGCCCCGATATCGATCATCAGCGGGAAGTCCCTCGCAAGGATTTGCTGCCAAATCCTTGATAATTCAATTTCCCAAGTGCCCAGAAGCATTGCATATTCCAACTGTGGGTAGTGGAAGGCCATGCCTTGAAATGGTCCTGAAAGGACTCGGTCCTTGGACACTATGCGAATCAACCCTCGAATGGTTGATTCAACTGGAGTCTTCAGGGGGCGAAGGAGATTACGAATCCATTGCGGTATCATTTGGTGTTCAGTGAAATTTTCGGATAGGGCATTTCTCGAAGCAGAAACTGTCTGTAGGGCTCATAATGAAACTCCGTGGTGAACGGCTGTACGAAGTGATCCCCGACCACGTCATTTCTTGCGAAAAAAGCATTTGTTCCAGTGCTGTCACAACAGATTAGCGAGTAATCCTTCTTTATTGCGGCCAGTTCAAATTTTTTCAATGTTGCGCCGAACCGATGTGTCCCGTCCCAGCCTTGGTTTGCCTTGTAGTCTATACCCCATTTACTACTTGAGGGAAAGACACCGTTGTACTCGATGATAAACAATCTTGGCTGAAACTCTGAGATTCTCTCAAAGACATGAAAAGTGTTCCTGTCTATATCGAGGGAGAGCAAATCTGGTTCTTTGTGAATTTTATTTTCTTTCAGCAACCTTTCCAGATTTTCTGCTGTGATGATGTCATTAATGATATTGAGGCGACCTTCATCAATCGGCTTTTCCCAATGTTGTCGCGCCTCATCACAAGCATACTGATCCCCTTCCGCCCACAATCCAGACCATTGTTTAAGGAGGAGCAGGGCGGTGTTATTCTCAAGGCCAGAGGCCGATCCGATTTCAACAAAGGAACGGTTTGTGGTTCCAATACGATTGAAGATTTCAGCAATGATGCCATCTTCGCCATTTTGTGAATAGACTTGCCCCTCGAAGTGAATGAGGTGGCGTGGGTCCGCGTATTTCGGAGAGGCCTTTAGTTGATGGAAGTAGGTCTCCTGTAAAACCCTACTTTGCTGGTCTGCTTGATGTCGGATTCGGGCAAGGTCCCGCTTTATTTCTAAAAGCTGTTTGACCATTGGTAATTGCTTGATGATGTTTTTCATATTCTACTAGTGACTCTGACGGAGAATTTTCTCAAACTGCTTGTGCGAACTGGTTGAGTGCAGTGCCAAATGCTTCTTGAGAGAATTGATTCTGAGAGGCTTCAAGACCACGGTCTCCCATGGCTTTGGCTCGTTCAGGATTCTTTAGGAGGTCTTCGATTGCCTTGACCCAAGCTTCAGGGTTTTCGGGTGGAATAATATATCCAACACCTATTTTTTCCACGTCAATGTCGAGACAACCTGAATAGGTCATAAGGATGGGTTTACCCATGGTCATGGCTTCAAGAAGGTTCGTGTAACCGGATGTGTCATTGGCATCAAAAATAAGTGGAATAACTACAGCGCGCGCATTGGCATACCAGTCACGTAGTTCAGGGTAGGAGATGGCAGCATCCGGAGGATTCTGTGATGTCTCGATAAACTGGACATTTTGTGGTATGTATGACTCATGGGCTGTTGCCCTTGGTGCAATTATACGGAAAGTGGCGTTCACTTTTTCACAGGCTTTAAGCAGTGTGATGTAGTCTCGCCGAGTCTTTCCTACACTCAGGAAGTAGCCTGTGTCTTGGGGGGGGCGTTCCTTGTCTTTCATGAAAATTTCAGGATCTGCAAACCAAGCTTGATATTTGACAAGAACGTCATTGGTGCGTTGCTGGAAATCACTTTCGGCCTGTTTGGTCAGGCAGAGGATACCATCAAACCCGTTTAGCACATAGCGTGAGAACCGGAGATTGCGCAGTTTCCACCAAGAAGAGGATTTTGGTAGTCTAAAAAACCAAGTCACCAGTTTGGGTTTCAGGAACCCAAGTCGGCGAAGTAGTGGGATGATAAATAAGTGGCCGCTTGGTGCGTATATTAGGTCCGTATTTTTGCTCTGACGCAGAATTTGGAATTCGATATGAAAGTCACAGAGCCGATTTTTGGTCAGCTTATTAAGTAGTCGGCCAAGCCAAGTCGTCCAGTGTTGTGACCGGGTCTTGATTGTATAGACATCGTGTCCTTGTTCCTTTAGTAAATCTGCACCCCAGAGTTGGTTTCTCGGATAGCGATTCTGGGCGACTTCCTCCTCGCGTCCTTCTGCGTCGGGGTGAACATAGGCGATTTTCATGGCGTTAGGCTGCACGGTCTGTTTGTCGATCTTTGGCCTTCTGCATGGCGCGGTCCAGCATCTGTTGAAGGGAGCTTTGACTCCGATCTTTTCGAATGTGCCACACCGGGACATTGCCATAGTACTGGGACCATCCAGTAAACGAGCTTTCAGCGGCAATCATCCCATCACAAGCTGCCAGTGAGTGGAGGTTCTCAACTGGATGTCCTGCCCTAAAGTGGTATTGGTGATGCTCAAAAAGGGAGGGGTCCTGCTCCTCGTCAGATGCAATAAAGAAGCCAATATGGGTGTCTTCTATTAGGTTCTCACATTTATCCATAAATTGAACATATTCATCGGTGGAAAAAAAGTACTCCCCACCTCGCCATGATTTGAAATCGCCGTGACGAATTACAATACCAAGGACTAGGTCACATTTTTCACGAAGTTCGTTAATCGGATTTTCGATTAATGAAATATAGCAACTCTTTGGCCGATAGTGATTTTTTATTTCTGGAAATGCATCCACTATGTGCGTGCACGTGTTATTGTAAATGAATCCCCGAACAAAATTTATTGGTCGGGCAGTTACCTGATCCAAAAAGTCATTTGCGGCAATATTGAGACCATCAGGTTGGAGATCCAGGGTTTGGAAAATCTGGTGCTCTTGATTAATGAAGCGGATCGAGAGCCTATCAAGACTAAGGCGCAGTATTTTTTTGGGAACAGGAGGTAGGCGAAGGGGTTCTTTGGATTCAGGAAATCTTACTAATGCATCAACGCATGTTGCAGAGAAGAGATCTTCATAATCATGGAATCCAGGATGAAGAAGTTGGGCATTTTTTTTTTGTGCCCAAGCAACAAGATGAGCACCTAGGTAAAGTCGGTTCCCAATTCGACCGTATTGCTCCGCCCCAATAATGAGGGGTTTCCCTATCTTTTGTTGGTAGATTTGTAGAAATTTCGCAACTAATCGATCGAGAAGGTAATTTAGGATTTTAAGCATGTGCTTCATCCTTCGCGGTTCAATGGGATTGAAGAATGCCACCAGAGACCAAATTACTTTTTGCGGTGTTTTGCCCCTTATGCACTATAACCATATTGTGGTAGAAGTGCAGGGACAGAATATTACAATCATGGTATGTTGGCTTGTAGTTTGGAATTAGATATTCCATGTGGTTAATTCCATCTGCCAATTTCCTGAAAAAGCTCATTGCCGTCCCATCCACGCCGACCTCCTGCTTTCCCCCATAGCTTGGCCAATAGGACGTTTGGATATCTTCAACTGCATAGATTCCTCCCTCCTTTATTTTTGGAAAAAGTATGTTGAAAGATTCAATTATATGCACATTTAAATGGCTCCCGTCATCTACAATGATGTCAAAGTCTCCAGTTTTCTTATGAACATTATCGAGAAATTCAGGGTCTGCCTGTGATCCCTTGAATATATTGATTCGATCTTGTTCGTGTGGCGTCTTGTCAAATATATCTATGGCGTGGATTTTTCCATTAACGAAGTAGCTTTTCCACATTCTTAGCGATTCTCCTCCCGCATTTGGATCATCATAACCACCAACGCCTATTTCCAAAAAAGTGATGGATTGCTTTCTGAATTCATAAAAATGCTTTTCGTAAACATCTATGTAGTTGTGCCCAAAAATCTTATCGGTCCCATGTAACTGTGCCAGTCGCCTTAGGTTCTTGCCATGTAGTCTACTTGCCGCTTTTACATATAGATTTCTCCATGATCGAAAAGTTTTACTTGGTAGGAGATTGCGAATTTTCTTCTTAATTACATGGAGCATGATCGAGGATTTGTCTTTGATTGTAGCCTAGATCGGCGTAAAGAACTTCAGGGAAAACGGAGTTAGGCAATGGATTGATTTCCCATTCGATATCAGGAAATTTATTTAGAAATTGCTTAACCCCTTTATGTCTTGTCGATAGATTTTGTTCCACCGCTATAATTACTCGAATCGGTTCACTCGTATGATAAAATGCCCCACTGGGATCGCTTTCAATGCCTCCATTGAGTAGGAATGGAACACAAACCAATCGACCGTCAAGACCCTCGGTGCGTGGACCATGTCCGTTGAGAATGAATGTTATCGATTTGCCTGCTGGATTTTCCGTTTGTAATTTATCCCAGGCTTGTATGTGCGTTTTATTTGAATCTAACGCTGGGGAGGTCCATCGTTTTGCGTGCTGTTTAAGTGCCCAGGCATTTGGGAATATGATGACCCAGAATAGAACTAGGCTAAAGAATATTTGGGTTGCCCTAGTGCTATTACGCTTAATTTTCTCGAACCATACGTCAAGAAGTAGCGCTTGGAAAAGAAGGGAGTAGGGTATTACGTAGCGATAGTTGTCCTTGATTATATAATTGAAGCCTGTTTTGAGGGAAAGGTAGGCAAGGATTATTATAGGTATCAGTGCCATGCAGACAAGGAAGAGTACGTTTTCGGCGTGGCTATCTTTTGAATAAAGGCCAAAAATATAAAATGTTACAAAACTCAATGGTAGGCAGATTAAAATGAGTGCCCATACATGTGCATTCGTCTTTCGTTTTTCAAAAAATTGGACAAAGGCAGGCTCTTGTCGGACCATTTGTACCGTTTTGGTTGCCAGATGATTTCCTCCCAGTAAGAACCCTGGTCCGGCAAAGATGGAAAAGGGCAGTTGAGATGCCTGTGCAGTTGCGCTGAAGTTTGGCCCATATAGAAAATCGATAAAACCAGTATCACCTATTCCGCCTTTCTCATTATATTTTAGTGCATCATAACCTGCTCGGGTTTCGTTATAGTGGTTGAGAATTAGGAAAGGAGTTATGAATCCCAATGAATAGCTTGTCATCACTCCAAGTCTGCGAGAAAAGGGAATTTTCCGTACGAGAACGAATGCGGATACTCCGGTGAAGCCTGCCAAGGCCGCTCCCGCAACAAACCATGAATATTTAATCAAATAGAGGCTCCCCGTGGATAATCCGACAAGTAGAAATCCCGTATATGTGTTACCTATATTTCCATCATCTCCTTGAAGCTTTTTTATCAATTTTAATGAAGCAATGGCGATCCATGGGAAGGTGGCCATTCCAATATTATCCACGGAGGTAGGAGCACTGGTCCCGAGTCCGTCTCTTGACAAGGTTACAAGCGCCAAGACTACCGAGAATGCAAATCTGGCCACTAAGCCAATGTTTAATTTTGTTGCCAGTCGAAGAAAGCCAACCCCTCCGCATGCCAGTGCCGATACCATCAAGATTCTTGCCGCCCAATCTGATGGCACCCCTAACTTTAACCACGGAAGCAGAAGTATCATCGTACCAGGTGGATACCAGATAATCGGTTCCACTCGATCTTCCGCGAGATTCCCGTTTTTTATTGGAATACGTAACGAGTTGAACTCATTGACATCTCCACGCACATATTGGCGAAGTCCTTCCATTTGAAATTCTAGATCGCCGGCGGTTGTTGCTGGCTCCTTGAGTTGGCTAAGAAAGACGATGCCTAACAGAAAAATGAAGACTTTCTCCGGGGTTAGGGACCTGTTGGCATCGGATTTAAAAGTAGGTTGAAATTTTTGCGCTATGCATAGTGCAAAAAGTCCCAAAAATGAAACTCCTGTGCAAAAGAGTAGCTTTTTGCCACTCCAGAAAAGAATGTCTGGTTGCTTACTTCGCAGCAGGGCTGCATCGACTGCTAGAGTGAGGGACACTATGCCAAGAAACCACGTCAATCCGTACAATATCACCCGTAGGGTATTATTTTTCATGGTCATTTACAGACGAGTTTCCACAACTTGCTCAGTCCGCGCTTTATTTTATTCGGAGGTTTGCCATGGATTTGCTTTTCCATAAGCAGGTTGAATTCCTCGTCGGCATGAGACTTGATTGGATGAATTATTGTCTCCGTATACTTGGGATTTATCGGCAAGTCTGGCGCCTCTGCATTGCCGGTATGCGTTGCGTCTTTACCAAATCCAAGATTGGTCACCAAGTTTTCTCTTGGTGAGGCGGATAGTCCGGATTTGACCCAGGTTGCGTAAGTCCAGTGATAGTCCCATGTCCATGGGTCATCATTATCGTAATGAAGGTCAAAAATATGATTCCACTGTTTGATTGCTTCCCGTGTATGCAGGGTACGTTGTAACAGGCCATTATTTTGGTGCCAAGGCCAGTCAGGAAGCCGGATGTCGTAGTGACTCCATGCACGTTTCCATGTCGCCCAGCCCCATATGGTTGGATGTCTGTGAAAGTAATAACTGGAGTTTCCTGAGTATGACTTGCCATGCAAGAAATTGGTGCCGCTAATATGAAAAACCTTTTCGTCGTGCCGCCAATATTCAAGGAGGCTAGCGCAGTACTGAAAGAAAAAAGGGCAGGGAAGTGTATCATCTTCGAGAATGATTGCTTCCTCAACATGCTCGAAAGCTTTTGTTATTCCCGAGGACACTCGTGTCGCTACACCTAGATTCTTTTCTGCATAGTATCTGGACGTTTCACATTCCCAATCGATATCTGCAACTACTTCCCTGGCAAGTCGACAGGCGTCATAATCTTGTGGTCCCCTTGGTCCATCTGCCACAAGAAACAATCGTCGAGGTTTCGCACGTCGTATTTCCTCGAAAACTCTGCGGGTCGTCTCAGGTCTTCGGAATAGTATAAATATAATTGGTGTTTCCAATACCTTCCCCAATTTACTTCAACCTTTCAAGCTTTGCTATTCCGTTCATGCCAACCAGTGGTAATTTCCTCAAAAAGAGTTTCTAGTGAGACTGAGATATTCCAATCTGGATAGTGGTTCCGCATTTTTCGAAGATCGCTGTAATAGCATATATGGTCGCCGATTCGGTTTTCTTCCACATAGGTGTGGATTTGTGGTTTGCCGGTTATTGCCTGCGTGATCTGAAAAGCTTCAATTATGGAGCAGGAGTTTTCTTTGCCGCCACCTAGGTTGTAGACTTCACCTGATCGTGGATTATGTATGAAGCAGTCAATAAATCGCGCTACGTCTTTTGCGTGTATATTGTCTCTGACTTGTTTCCCCTTGTATCCATATACTCTATATTCGTTGCCTTCCAGATTACATTTTACGAGGTAACTGAGAAAGCCATGCAACTCCACTCCGGAATGATTCGGTCCAGTAAGGCATCCTCCGCGCAAACAGCAGGTGGGCATTCCAAAATATCGCCCATATTCTTGTGCCATGACATCTGCTGCAACCTTTGAGGCTCCAAATAGTGAGTGTTTACTTTGGTCGATGGGAAAATCCTCAGCTATTCCGTGAGCATATTCTTTTGAGGCATAATCCCATCTTGTTTCATTCTCTATAAGCTCAAGCGTATTGGGCCTATCCCCGTAGACCTTGTTGGTGGACATATGGACAAAAGGGCTCTCGGGGCAATGGCGACGAGTAGCTTCTAGAAGGTTGAGGGTACCAACCGCATTGGTGTCAAAGTCTTCAAAGGGAATAGCTGCGGCACGGTCATGGGATGGTTGTGCCGCAGTATGGACAATAGCATCAGGATTGATCCTGCCAACCAGTGCTATTACATCTTCACGATTGCGGATATCCAGTTCGTGATGTTTGAATTCTGGAAGACTCTCCTGGAGGCGTTGCTGATTCCAGCGGGTATCTCCCTGTTGACCAAAAAAGGTGGCACGTTGATTGTTGTCCACACCATGGATTTTATGTCCCGAAGTAGCGAAATAAGTGCATACTTCAGAACCAATAAGGCCTGAGGATCCTGTAACGAGTATTTTCATGGCGAGTCTCGAGGTTTGTTATCTGTATTGTAGAATTTGTTTCGTTCTTGCCTTGAGTTTCTTGTAAAGCTGCTGGGATGATCTCCTTACAATAATATAAAAATGTAAGCTTGCTTCTATAGAAATACAGTCATGTGTGCCCGACAGATTGTGAGGGAGGCGAGACTGCGTGTTGTTAAGTCTATTCGCATGGGTTAGCTTGGAGTGAGTACTGATTGCCAGCTTTCTCGAATCTGAGTAAGTCCATGTCTTTTCTTTGCGAATGCACGGTTTTCTTCTGAAATTGAAGTGAGGTCATTGCGGCTGCACCAGTCTATGGTTTTCGCCAAATTTGGAATGCTGGGTGGTGTTAGGTAGGCGTGCTTTATGGATGCAGCTTTCCATGCGAAAGACTTTTTCTTTATGATCTGTGTCCGAACGAGCATCTGTGGTTGACAGACATATTCATTCATAGGTCTGGCGTCTGTTGTGATGACAGGTAGACCGCAGCAGACGGGTTCGAGTACCATGAACCCGAGGCCTTCCATACATGAGGGCTGGATGGCTGTATCCCCTTCCTTATAAAGTTCTGCCGGGTCTTTTAGATTCCCGATTCGAAGTTCTATTCTAGAGTCAAATGCTGGGAGGGGAGATTCTTTTTGCATCCGAATAATTAAACGCAGATCGGGGTTTTTAATTCGGGAGAAAGCCTTTACCAAAATACTCGTTCCTTTACGGTCGTCGTGATCCACAAGTCCTGCGTTATGGAAGAACGTTTGCGCAGGACCTTTGATGTTTCGAATTGGCAGATTAGAGATGTCTAGTGGCCATGCAATTTTAACCACATTCTTGAATCCGTAAGAATATAATATATCAACTGCCTTCTGGTTTGGGCAAAGGAAGATATCGGCATCCTTCCATTCGATATCGCTTCCACGGAACCATTCCCACATCGGAACACATACAATTTTAAGGCCAAGTTTTTTTGCAGAAGGAATAAGTGTCTTGTTCCAGTGGAGTCTCTCTATACAGATTATTCCTTCGAGCCCCTTCATTTCTTTAAGAAGACTTTCTTGGTCTTCGGACATGAGGTACTCCTTTGGCGGGTAAATCTCCTTGGTCTTCATACGTTCTGATGGGGCTACGAGATGTTTTCCTATCCCTAGAACCTTTTGGACATCCTGACACATACGACCAATTCCCGTATCATCTTTGAAGCCAACAACTGCCCAGTTTGAAAACATCATATCTATTCAACTATTTCTTGCATCAGGGCTTGGAAGCGTTTGCTCGTTTGAAATACAGAGAATTCTTTTCGAGCAAACTCTTGGGCCTTCTCGGCTTTTTCCCGGAAAGGCTCTGGGTCTTCTGCCAACTCTTGAATTACTTCGAGTAGATTTGGGATTGATCTTTTTGTTAAAACGGTGGCTAAATCGTTTTCAAGGCAAAGGTCTGTTGCCGCCATTCCTCTCGGACCATAGAGAAGTACCGGTATGCCTGTGGCGAGATTTTCCGGCAGTTTAGTTGGAATCGATAGTCGGTACTCCTCGAAGTAACTTGGGCTGAATGTAAAGGGGATGATCAGGAGATCGGCATCTGCAAGAGTCTTCAACCGGTCTGCCAATTGAATTGGTCCATGATAGACCACATCCTCTTGGTAGATGATTTCATTGGAGCATCCCTCAGGGGATTCGCCACCAAAGATTTCTAGGACTGCGTGACGATCGTTAATTTTATTGAACTGGCGAACTGCTCCAGCGATGTCTTCGATGGAATGAAAGTGTTGTAGATAAAGTAGATTGCCGATAAAGCGTATTCGAATAGGGGGATCACTTTGTTTGTTGCTTCTGGGGGGAGGGGTAAAGAACTCTTTTTCTGCTCCATTATGAAAGACTTGGGATTCATGCCCATAACGTTCCCTGTAGACCTTACGCATGGTTTTACTTATGGTCAGAAATTTGCTGGTTTTCCCCAGCAATATCTTTACTTCCGCAGTTGTCGAGTGCGTGAACGGTTCATCCATAACATGGAGGACATGAGGACGACCAATTTGCTGACTTATCCAGTCGGCAAAACATATCGTTGCCATCGAGTGTGCCGAGGAAAACACAATGTCAGGCATGAACCCGTAGAGATTGCGCCGGAGCCAGATTTTCGAATATTTACCGCGCCACTCCGGGGTAAGGCCCAGCCACATTGGGATGGCTTGTCGTCGACATGAGAAATTAGGCACTGGTGCATAACGAAAATCCAAGTCTTCCTTGGGTAACTTTCTGTAATCAGCGCTGTTATAGAAGTATCGAATTTTCTCACGTGGCCATCCTCTAAAGAGATTTTTCAAAGTTACGCCAAACCCATTTGGGGCACCAAGGGGAACCTCACTGACAATAAGAATTTTTGGATGCAACAAAGACAAAAAAGCTAAAGTTGGCTTAAATCATGTAGCCAAGCATCTAAGATTGGCATCTCTTGATTTGGAACAATCTCTTCTTTGATGAGTGCACCATAGACTGCTCGAAGATTATCTTGGATTGACTTACCCTTCTGGACTGCAGCCTCAACGATTTCGATGCAACGAGTGGCATTGAGATAGAAGGGGATTTCATCTTCGAAATCATGTAGGAGGTTGTGCTCATTTCGTTCTTGATAGACTGTAGCCTCGGTAAACCCAATTCTGTAGCCTGCGGCTTGAAGAATCGGTTGCGCTACATAACCACGTAAAATATCAGTGAACCGGAAGGTGACAAAAGCCGGTAGATAGAGTAGTGGGAACAATTCCCGTCGCGTGAAGAGGGTGTTCTGAGAGTTGAAGGGGCACCAAGTCCGTTCCGCAAGAACTACAGGTGGGGCCTTGTTGAATGTGACTGTCTTGTTGGAAGTAAAACGATATATGGCGTCCACATCGGGATCCAGGTCCGCTAGTCCCTGCCAGATTCCAACATCTACAGTTTCTCGAGAAAGGTTTGGGGGTTCAAAGGCTTCACGAGGCGTTGCAATTAGATCAAGAGGTAGCCCACGGGGCCAAATTTTATCGTTAGTATAGCGATGGTATACGTTTACAAAGCCCAGGTTTGGTTTTGTGATTTCAAAATTTTCTCTTACTGGAGGAAAGCTGTGCCCTGAATAGGGAATATTGTCATCGTCGGTATCCATTATCTCTGTGGCACCGTTTTGTATGGCGTAGAGATAGCCCAGTATTTTACGGCAGTAGTGGTTCCATGGCAACTTTTCCACGATTCTGAAAGGGAACTGTCTTTGCTCTTTTGCAGATAGGAATGCGCAGTTGGGGTATTCCCAGTCATTTGGGCTTTTAAGGTCTCCAGCGACGACAACCTTACAACCTTCCCGGGTAGCAAAGCCTTCAATTGCTTTACTCGGT
>JABJCN010000121.1:0-20000 GCA_018668635.1 Opitutia bacterium | reverse complement strand
ATATGGGGCATACAAATGTATCTGCCATTTACACTTATGTTAGACTAGTCGTATTATAAAAGAAAAGGCGAAATACTGATGAGGGATTGCAGGCTCATCGGAATTCCTCTTGATTCCACAACATGAAATTTGAATATCAAGTGAAGGTTCTCGGAAGAAAAGGTTATAGAGTCTCAGGAGATGATCATTCTAATAAATTGGCCGAAATGGTGGAATTATCCTCAAATGAATTAGGAAAAGAGCAATGGGAACTTATAAGTGTGTTCCCTAGTCTTATGAGCGGTGGAGCCGCAGCTAAATTACTGGCAACCTACAAACGGACCGTTAAATAAATCCTGTTATAAAAGTACTTCGTTCGGCGGGGTACCAATTGTTAGCCAGAAGTGATATTTGCCAGAAATCGAAGCCAACCAAGCTTATTGAGTTTACTTTTTTGAAGACGGAAACCTTCCCCGTAAACCGGATCTTTATCCGTCTCTAATTTTTTTAGCAAGTAGCTGGCCATTGCTGAAGGATTCCGAGAAAAAACCAAATAATTCCCTAGGTTGCAGAAACCTTCAGCTTCGCGGAGACTGAGTTTTATATTTTTCTCGAAAAGCCAAACATGCATTAACTCATGCGCCAAAATTCCTTGGAGTTCAAGCGCCGGTAGATTTTGAAGCAGGAAAATTGTATGCCTGGTGGATACCCGTCGATTGCCTTCCAATGTTTCCACACTCTTGGTCAGGCCCCGCATCTCTCCCTGAGTATGGAGACTCATTCCCTTTGTTAATTTGTTTAACTCAAGACGATCCACCAAGCGAATGCCCACTTCCCGCGGGAAATCCCGGATACCAATCGACGATAAAATCTTTAGAGCGGAATCACGCGCATTGCGCACTTGATTACCAGTAGAAACTGAAGTTTGTCCACAAATGCCACAAATAAAACGTCCATCCAAAAGACGGCGACCTCCATGTGACGTTGCCTTAGAAATAACACGACCGCAGGAGAAGCAGATTGGAGTCTGGGTATCATGCCGCTCATGGAATTGATTCCCCCATGGATCTATAAGGAAAATATCATCCAGAGGGCGAACACAAATGACGCACTTGGGAAGCACGTGGTTACGATAACAACCCAAATGATATTTCTTGCCTTCCTTTTCAGTGAATTGGTTTTTAATCGCTCTTTGGCAAACGTCACAATGCGGTTGAATATGAATTCGATAGCAAGTCTCATGGTACTTACTTCCCTTGTAATCAATCCATGTGTTTGGGAGAAGCTTGTTACAGTGGTGACAAATTAGTCCCTGGATTTTTTTAAAACAATGAGGGTGAAAGAACCGGGATTGCTTCTGGCGAAATTCAGCAGAGATTAGTTGATTACAATGCGCACACTTAAAGCACCTGGGGTGAAGCTTGTATAATCCGGCCCGAATAAATTTCCCAACTAAAAGGGTATTGCAGGTATGGCACTTTGAGGTCTTAGCGGAAAGCGGACAGGGATGCGTCTGGGCAAAATGAATCGTGAGGAATATGTAGGTAACAAAGCGCAGAGATGCTAAGCAAAATGAAGCTATTGGCCTCAAAGCGAAAAGGGGTCTTCGTGTGGACGTTTCACTTGGATTTTTGAACGGTGTTAGCTGAAACATGGTAAATACCGACAAAAAATCCTTCCTCCCACTTTTCCTCAACTTCAATTTGGCCATCAATCTCAACAAGTTGGTCCATAAGGATAGGTCCGCCTTCCTTGACCGTCATGTCCACGACAACCCATTCATTAGGCTCAGGAATCTTACCAAAACAACAACTGGATTGATCGGCCATGAGTAGAAACTTGGTAACACGGTCCTTCTTTGTTTCAACTGGAAGCATAAAACCCTTCAAGGCAACCTGCACCCCATTGAGCTTTCTTATATGTTCAGGTACACGCTTTTCAAACTGAGCTTGAATCTCCCAGGGTTTGCCCTTTGGTTCCTCGTAAGGATACTCGTATTTAAAACCAGCTAGATTCTTGAAGTTTAAGGCCTTGATCCCCCCCCGAGTTGCTGTTGTTTGCGGGATTGGTGTCTTGGGCTGATCATTTGCAGTACAAACGGAAAAGCCTGCCAGAAGCCCTAGAACAAATATTTTACAAAGCTTCATTATTAACTAAGTGAGGTAGCTAATTAAGGGTGTTCACCGTGCACCGGTAAGTCAAATGAAACCTCTTCGTAAGTGTTACCCTGAATCTTAACTGAGCGCATTACGCCAGAAATAAACTTCTTTCCTTTCAGCCATTCAATCGAGCCAAAAAAATGGGATGTGTCCCCTTTCACCTCCTTGGTTAATTCATTGGGCATGGCATCAAGAGTTATGCTATGGGTTTCCCCTTCAGATGTTAAAATCACATTAAGCTTCTCATCCTGTATGCGAATAAATTTTTCAGCGTGTGCTCCCAATACATATAGGCGGAGGGTTCCAAGTTGCCTATCCAACAAAAATTCAAGGTTAAAAGCATGTTCACCGAGTTCGACAAGGGTTCCTCCATGTGGTGCCGGGTGGACATGACCGCCAGAATGATGATGGGTATTGTCATTATCACCGCAACCAGCGACAAGAACAAACAAGAGAAAGATTAGTACCCCTCTAATAATTAATTTCATACTAGTAATGATAATTGGCCCAATGTAAGTGTATGTAACAAATATTTTCAAGTAGTTGGTGCCAGATTACGTGAGACTTCAGTTTGGTAAGCCTTTGCAGCAGGGATCAATCCACTGAAAAAACCTAATAATAGCATACCAATTGGCACCCAAATAAAAACCTCGTGGTACGTAAATAAATCGAGGACAACACCAGTTTCATTCCGCACAAGTCCGGCAGCGACTAGGGCCACTCCGGAGAAAAAAACAAAGGCAAGTCCAATTCCTGCTACAGCAATTCCCATCGATTGAAACAGGACAATCATAACGAGTGTCCCTCGTCTTGCTCCCAATGAACGAAGGATCGCAATTTCCCGCCGTTTTTCATGCATCGAATTGTACAAAATTGCCAAAATTGAACCCGCGGCAGACAAAGCGACCATGTAGGCAACTAATTCTAGAACCTTCTCAAACCAGCCAAATTTCTGGAAGAAACGAGACATTACAGGGATAATCTGTGCAAATGTATAATCCTTTCCCTGCCGATTGAACATGGGGTCGAGCATAGCTACCGCAGTTTTCGACTTTAATTTAATCAAGAGAGCGCTGATATCACCCCGTGTTTCCTCTCGATGTCCGTCCATATTCTGAATCCCCTTAAGAGGAATCCAGATCACTTTGTCAGCGGGAGTCCCTGATTGTTCAAGTATCCCCGTTACCGTGTAAAGATCCTCGTGCTGGCTTTCCTCGACATATGTCAGACCATGGTAGGGCTGGAAGGTGTCACCTACCTTAAGCCCCAGTTTCTCTGCAGCAAAACTTCCTGCCAATGCCTGCTTTTGATCGTCATCGAAAAGAGCACCTCGTCCGAGAACCTTAAACTTCCTTCCGTCTGCGTACTCATGCTCCTCAAACATCTCCTTAACCGTGCCCACCAATCTGTATCCCTTATAATTATCACCCACCGCAATGGGGATGGCTCGGCCGATGGCTCGGCCCACCATAGGATTTCGACGCAAAAGCAGGGCAGTGTCCCCGGGAATCGTCCCCGGTGATGCTTCGAGATGAAAAATAGAGTTTAAGACCAACTGCAATTGTGAACCCCGCGCCCCAAGCACCGCGTCAAACCCGCCGGTGGAACGAGCAAAAGTATTCTCCGCCTCAGAGCGCAGTATCCAGACAGCCATCAACAACCCACCTGCCAATGCAATGGATGTTGCGGCAATACATGTGGATAACGCATGCTGGCGGAGACTTTTTAACGCAATCCAAAGTGCCGTCCCCTTCATTTCATCTCCCCCGTGACTCTGTTTAGTTTTGCCCAAGAAACCTTTGATGAAAATGAATCCATTACCTTCATGTCATGGCTCACCACAAGTAGTCCGGCTCCATCAGCATCACAAAGTTCCTGGAGAAGTTCGATGGCAGCCCGTGAATTGGCTGGGTCCAAATTCCCAGTGGGTTCGTCAGCAAGCACAAGCTTAGGTCTGTTGGCCAGAGCACGAGCCAAAGCGACACGCTGTTGCTGCCCAACGGAAAGCTGTCGTGGATAATGGTTCAAGCGATTCTCCAGACCAACTACTGTTAATAGTTGCCGCGCACGTGCATCATCAATCCCGTGGCCAAAAGACATTCCCAAAAGAACGTTCTCCAGACAAGTGAACCCTTGCAGCAGGTTAAAAGTCTGAAAAATATAACCAATAGATGTGGCGCGTAATCTGTCCCGTGCAGATTGGGGCATATTTAAAAGTTCTTTGCCACCCAATTTAATAGACCCAGAATCAGCAGAAAGAATGCCTGCGATCAGGTGGAGGAAAGTTGTTTTACCTGAACCACTCTCCCCATGTATAACAACCTTATCACCGCGCTCCATCTTGAAATCCCTTACATCTAGTACCTTGATGCATTCACTATCAGGCAGAGGATAATTTTTTTCCAAGTTCTGTATTTCCAACAATGCCATTGATGGACTAACCTATAAAAACCAAATTGCCAAATTTACAAGAGCAGACAAAAAGAGAGCTGGTTAAAGTTTGGAGTCGAATAATGGCGTCCCGTAGGGGATTCGAACCCCTGTTGCCGGGATGAAAACCCGGTGTCCTAGGCCTGACTAGACGAACGGGACTCCAATTAAAGGACGGGCATATTGGAAACGTATCATCTTCTGGCAAGCCCTTTTTAAATTTTTATGCAACCTGACAAGTTTGATGTACCCAGAACGTACAATTCTAGAACAATTGATTACCCAATTATAATAACATAAAAAATCTTCAGGAAAGTTGTATTGGCTAAGACTCTTGAACCGCGATCAATACAACGGACTGAACAATCGACAAGCTAGTTAATTGATCACTAAATACGAATGACCTGATCAAATCGACCAATCTATTATCAAGGCAGGAAACAAGAATATGTTCGTATGGAATATCATTTTTACTAAGAAGAGGTTACATTTCATAAGCGGATATCAACTTCCATACGTTCCATAATAAATATTTGTACGCACAACCATTGGGAGAAAATAGCGATGAGAATAGATACTTCACTTCCTCGATGTATCAATAAATCAGACCCTCGGACCTGCATCCGCTAGTAAATACTGTTGATCGACCGCCCTATGAAGTTCCTAGATGTAACCGAATATAAGGAATCAAAACGGGTTGCAACCTTGACAGACGACTAAAACTCATTTTCCTCTCACAACTTTTCTTTAAATTTCTAACAACAAAATCAGGCAAGGCCACAGATGAAACCTACCTACAGACCATCCAGGATCAAACGTGCACGTAAATTCGGCTTTCGTGCCCGCATGGCAACAAGAAGTGGACGCGCCATAATTCGAGCGCGCAGAAGAAAGGGTCGCAAACGCCTTGCTGCCTAGTGGCAGAATGCGTTTTTATAAACAACAACGACTTCGCCGACAAAGCGATTTCCACAAGGTCAGGGAACGAGGAAGGACTTTTCGTTGCCCACATTTTTTCCTGCAATTTCAACCAAAGGTTACTTGTGGGAACGAAGAGAGACGCCGTATAGGAATCATAACCTCCCGCAGGGTAGGAAACGCAGTGAAGAGGAACCGAGGTCGCAGACTCTTTCGGGAAATTTTCAGAAGGAACCAGGACTCTCTTCCCAAATGTTGCGATTTGGTAGTCGTGGTTCGCTCATGTTACAACGTAGCTGGATTCGATGAACTACAGGAACTATACTTGAAAGCCGTAAATTACACCAGCAAGTAGAAACAAAGCTATCTTTGAAAAAGGAAAATCAGTCGCAAAGTCTATCCCCATTCGCTCGGGTAGCAATTCTGATCATTACTATATATCAACATACTCTTTCACCCTTGAAAAAGTTTCTACTCACTGGGACAGGTTGTTGCCGATTTTATCCAACCTGCTCACAATATGCAATTGATGCGATGAAAGCATATGGATTTATAATTGGCGGATGGATGGCACTTAGACGCATACTGCGCTGCCATCCTTGGGCGAAATCCGGTTACGATCCAGTCCCCTTTGAAATAACTACCAAAAACCTTTCAGAAAAGAAGATCAATGGATAAAAATAAGCTGCTGGGCATACTATTCCTAGGCGGAGCATTTTGGTTAATGACCCAGATGCCAAAGCCGGAAAATCGATATAGGCAAATGGAACCTGGTGCCGCGTCTGAAACAGGTGCAGTATCTAGTATTCAATCCAACAGTAACCCAAATGGGAGTTCGATTAATAACACCCCAATCCCAGCATCACCAAACTCCATTCGGGAAACAAACGAAACTCCACATAAGCCAGAAGAGACATTCTCTCTTCTGGTTGAAAAACAGTTTATAGTAACCTTCACAACCAAAGGCGGGGCGATCAAGGAAATCCGATTTCTTAACGAAGAACATCGATTTAGAAAATATAACCCACGAATTCTTGAACGCTTAAAACCCAATGAGGTGCGTGAAATCCTTGGCGGTCTGTACAAGGCTGTTATCGAGGGCGATCAGAGTACTGTAAAAAAATTAGAAAAAGATGCCAAAAAAGCTAAAATACCTCTGGCATGGATTGCTAAGGCCAAAGCGAATAACACCAAATTTAATGTAGATGAGCTCCTTGAGGCAGACAATAACTACGTGATAAATGAAGGTCAGGACTTACCTATTCTGGACCTTGGTTTCACGAGTAAAAAGCCTTATGAAATGATAGAGCAAACGGAAACATCCATTACATTCTCTAGGCAAGAAGAAAGCTTGGTAATAAAGAGGAAGTATGAATTGGTTGCTGGAACATTTCAAATGCGACACAGCACAACCCTGCACAATTTGGGAGATGAAAAAATCGACCTTGGCAATCAGCTTTTATATGGAATGGGAGCTAGTCTACCCGCCACTAGCGACATTCGTAATGAATTCCAGAATGTAGGGTTTTATGCGGGGCAACGAGGATGGACAAGTCGTCGCAAACCAACGATTTTCAAACTAAATAAAATGCAGAAAGAAGGTGGCCGCATGATGGAAAATGCAGGCGGAATCCACTGGGCGACTGTACGAAATCAATTTTTTGCTGTTAGTTTAGCACCAATGCAACCGACATCTGGTGTGGTCAAGGGGCAGGTCTTCGATCTGGGATCATTAAATCATAATGGAGATCCTGAATTCGGAGTGCGAGGCGAACTTGGTAGGAATGTTGATACGTTAGAACCCCGACAAACCCTAACCCACGATTTCATCCTTTACACAGGGCCCAAGGAATTCAAAAGGCTGAGTAAAGTGGGAAAAAATCAAGATCTGGTCATGCAGTTCGGATTTTTTGGGATATTTAGCAAATTATTGCTGTTGCTCATGCAGACGCTACACGGGTTCTTGAACAATTGGGGTTGGGCCATAATCTTGATGACTGTCATCGTGAAAATGCTTTTCTGGCCGCTGACAAAGAAGGCTGCCGAATCTCAAAAGCGGATGAGCAAGATACAAGGCCCGATGAAAGAAATTCAGGCCAAATACAAGGAAAAGCCACAAAAGATGCAGCAGGAAGTGGCAAAACTTTTTAGAGAAAATAAAGTAAACCCGGTTGCGGGTTGCCTACCCATTTTCATACAAATGCCCATTTTCCTTGGATTGTTCTTCATGTTGCGCTCAGCGGCGGAACTACGCTTTGCAGAATTCTTTTGGGTAAAAGATCTTTCTCAACCCGAACACTTATTTCATTGGGGCTTCAATGTCCCGGTATTGGGAGAGTACTTCAATCTACTGCCAATATTAATGTGCATCACCATGTTTTTTCAAATGCGCATGACACCGATTCCACCCAGTGCAGATGAAATGCAACAAATGCAAGCCAAGATGTTTCGGTTTCTACCATTTATCTTCGTGTTTATGCTATATGGTTTCTCCGCCGGACTCGTTCTTTACTGGACAGTACAAAACCTCCTCACCATTGTCCAACAGACGATCACGAATAAAAAGATGGATTTGGATCCAATCGTCCTTCCCTCCACTGTAAAGAAAAAGAAAAGAAAGTAATAAAAAATGTCGGGACACAGCAAATGGGCAACCACCAAACGTCATAAAGCTGCAATTGACGCGAAACGCGGAAAAATCTTCAGCATTATCGGAAAGGAGCTTACAATTTCTGCCCGTGACGGAGGCGGTGACCCGGAGTTCAATCCTCGTCTTAGAACATGTATACTCAAGGCCAAGCAGGCCAACATGCCGGCAGATAATATTGAGCGCGCGATCAAAAAAGGTACGGGAGAACTGGAAGGCGCAACAATTGAGGAATTGACTTATGAAGGCTACGCGCCCGGAGGCGTAGGACTTATTGTAGAAGTCACAACAGACAATAAGAACAGAAGCGCCTCGGAAGTTCGCAGTTCGTTCACAAAGTATGGAGGAAATCTTGCTGGTGCTGGTGCCCTCGCCTATAATTTTCAAAGAAAAGGACAGTTTCTTATCTCCTCGGACAAAGCAGATGAAGAGATACTAATGGAAACTGTCCTCGACGCTGGAGCGGAGGATATAATAGATAATACGGATCACTTCGAGATTCAGTGCGATGTTCAGGAATTCGATAAGGTCTCACAAGCATTGGCGGAAAAAGAGATACAACCAGAATCGGCTGAGCTAGTTTACCTGCCAAGCAACCTCGTCACCGTTGCGGAAGCAAATATTGTACGACAGGTACTTAAACTTGTTGAAGTACTGGATGATCTGGAGGACGTAAAGGCAGTCCATGCAAATTACGATATAGAAGACTCACTCCTTTCATCTGGAGAAACCTGAAGAATTTTATTTTACCATATAATAATTGGCAAGAAATCATCTTACAGGAGCATAATTACTTATAAAGTATTTATGACAGTATATCTTGGAGCCAATATTGGATTAGAGGCTATTGACTGACGTGTCTATCATCCAAACAGATAAGGAACCTTGGAAGGCCCCTGATAATGTGGGTCACGTAATTCCTTGCGATTACGAGCACAAGAAGCCTCTAAAATTTGATAACGGTCAGGCTATCCAAGAGTTTAATATTCGTTATGAAACCTATGGGAAACTAAATAAAGACCATTCCAACGCAATCCTCATCTGCCACGCCCTGAGTGGAGATCATCACTGCGCAGGATACCATGAAGGCGAAACCAAGCCCGGTTGGTGGGATAACATGATCGGACCTGGCAAGCCAATCGATACATCCCGGTTCTACGTAATCTGCCCCAACTGTCTAGGCGGATGCCAAGGAACCACTGGACCTTCCTCGATCAACCCTCAAACAGGAAAGCCTTATAATCAAGATTTCCCTCGTGTTACTATCGGAGATATGGTTCGTGCGCAAAAGATACTGCTAGACCACCTTGGAATAACACATATCCATGCAGCGGTGGGGGGAAGTATGGGAGGCATGCAGGTGATGCAATGGATGATCGATTATACTGAAATGGTCGGGCGCGTCCTTATTCTCGCATCCACAGCCCGTCAAAGTACGCAATCCATTGCGTTTAATGAAGTGGGACGGAGCGCAATCCATCAAGACCCCAATTGGAATAAAGGTGACTATGATCCGGATAAAGGACCAGATACCGGGTTAGCCATCGCCCGCATGATGGCCCATATCACCTATCTCTCTAATCGAGGTCTCGAAAGTAAATTTGGACGCGATAGAAAGCAGAAAACGCAGAACCTGACAGATGTTGAGTTTGAAGTGGAAAGCTACCTTCGACATCAGGGGCAAACTTTCGTCAATCGTTTTGATGCAAATACCTACCTATTGTTCACAAAGGCTTTGGACACCTTTGACCTATACGGACAAAAGGATGACCTTCGACATGCTTTTCAAAATGTAACTGCACGTATCCTCGCCATTGGGTTTATATCAGACTGGCTGTTCCCTCCCGAGGAAAACCGAGAGATCATTCAGTCATTACTCAAACTGGGGAAAAATGCCAGCTATGCTGAGCTCGAATCAGAACTAGGACATGACAGCTTCCTTTTGGAAACCAAAGAATATTTCGACCTTGTCCGCGCGTTTCTAGATTAGAATTTCAATTATGGTGGAGAGTCGTAAAGAAGAAGCAAAGCGCCGCACAGACCAGATGGTGATAAATCAAGGTATTCAGCCTGGGGACAAGGTGCTTGACCTTGGTTGTGGCCGAGGTTCCCTACTACAATTGTTAATTCAGGAAAAACAAGTTCGTGCACTTGGTGTAGATATAAATCCCGGTAAAATACTTGAATGCGTAAAGAAAGGAATTCCAGTCTTTCAAGGAGATGTAGATCTATTTCTTGGAAATTTTCCCAATCAATCATTTGATCGCGTCATCCTATCCCGCACGGTGGAGCATCTACAGAAACCTGGGAGGACTATTAGTGAAGCATTACGCGTCGGTCGTCGCGTAACTGTTGGATTCATAAACCACGGGTTTTGGCTCAACCGGATGAATTACTTTCTGAAAGGAAGTCGCACAATCAATGATGTCTATCCAGACCCATGGTATGAGTCCGCACCGGTCACATTTTTTTCCTTGGCAAACTTTGAAGACTTTTGTCGCAAGAAAAACATACGCATACATGCCCGAGTCTGTTTGGATGCCAACTGGAAGAACGAATGTAGAATCCTGCCCAACCTGCTCGCAGGATATGTCATCTGCGACATCTCGAAGTAGTTCTGAAACGACTTATCTTCTTAACTTCCTCTTGGCGGACAGAAACCCCCAGAGAGTTCCGACAAGCAAGCCGACACTATGACATCCGTTGGCAATTGGCATCAATCCGCTGAATCCCAGTGCAAAGAATACAAGCATCAATACAATCGTATTCGGATGAAGCGCCAAGCCATCTGCCGGGTCAAACTTGCCTTTCATCCATATGTATCCAAAGAGAGCATAAACAACCCCTGACATACCGCCAAAATTCGGGCCGCTCAGCAGGTATTGGCAAAAGTTTGAACTCACGGCCACAATAACAACAAAAAGGAAAAGAAACAAACTGCCTCGCCGGCGCTCAATCATCCCCCCCAAGTCGAAAAGCCAAAGCATGTTGAAAAGGACATGCAAAAGCCCAAAGTGAACAAATATGGGCGTCACCAAACGCCACAACTCGCCCTGTAAGACTTTAGAGAAATAAAGTAAAAAGAATGACTTGAGTGAAGGAAGCAGGTGAATAATAACGCTAATCGAAATCAGCGACAGTGTAGTTGTGCCCACTCGACCTGTTGAACGAGTCCAACTCCGGCGAAGCCGTTCCTCATTCTTGCGTAATTTAAATTCCTTCTTGGCATCCAGTTTTTGTTGTAAATCCCCTTGGTGAGCAATCTGTTGATACTTGGGATCGCTCTGGTTCTTGAGGTACAAGGACATCTCTTTTCGTGCATGATCAAGTTTTTCCTCATCATGAACCCATATTGTCCAGGGTCCCCCAGGCGCTTCCTCCTCAAGCTGTGCTCTGATGGAGCAACCGTTTAAATACCGAACAAATAAGGAAGCCTTTTCCTCTTGATCCAACTTACCCAAGGAACGCATAAAATTTGTTTCCGGTATAAAAGCTTACCGAATTCGACGAACAGCAGAACCAGAAGTTCTACCCAGCTTTTTAACCGCATTACCTTCAGGCGATGGTACTTTGTTCACAGCCTTAATCTCCACGGCTTCTCTACCAATATTTTTTACCACTTTTTCCGAAGGTGGTTTCAAGATTGTTTTGGTCACAGAAACACCTTCACGGTTCTGAGCCTGTTGAATCCGATAGGCATCCAATCCTTGCTCGCTGTGTTCCTTAAGTAAATCCCGGACAGCCTGATCATCCTTGTAGAGCATTCGCATGGTAATGAACCCTTGTCGGTCCCAATTGGTATATATTCCATTTAGTTTCCCGTTATTGATAAAAAACTCGCTTTTCTTGCGACCACTACCTGCATAGTATTCATAGTGTGGGCCATCCTTGATTCTGGAGCCGTTACCCTTTCCCATGATCTTCTTGGCATAATCAAAATAGGGGTTGTCTCTCATAACAGGCACCCTGACCGAATCATTGGCACATCCGCCTACAAGTAATCCAATAATGAGAATAACCACTGATGGGAAATAAGCCTTCATACTGATGGAAATGACAAAAGGAAATGGGGTTAGCGTCAATTATATTGTCAGATGCAGGCTTCAGTAGAAATCTTGGGGATAACGTGCTGAAGCAGGTCAGTCACCTTGCTTGTATTCTCCTTGAAAGTCTTTAAGACTGCCTCCCAGGAGACTGACTCTTCGTCTTCTTTCCAGCAGTCATAGTCGGTACTCATAGCTATGGCGGCATAAGGGATTTGTGCCTCATTTGCCAAGATACACTCCGGAGCAGTAGTCATGTTTATTACATCAGCGCCCCAGGCGCGGAACATATGAGACTCCGCACGAGTGGAGAATCGAGGCCCTTCAATCGTGACAACAGTACCTTTGTCATGATAAGGAAATCCAAGCTTATCACAAGTCTGCGCAAAAATTTCACGAAGTTTCAAGTCGAATGGGTCTGCCATCGGTGTATGTTTCATTTGTCCTCGCTCAAAACTATCAAAGAAGGTGTTGGCACGATGACGAGTGAAATCGATAAACTGATCCAACCCGATAAGGTGACCACGACCAATGTCTTCGCGCAATGATCCCACAGCTGTTGTGGCGAGAATCGTGGAACAACCAGCCGCCTTTAGTGCATGGATATTCGCACGATTGTTCACCTGGGTTGGCGGTAACGTGTGCTTTCTTCCATGGCGGGCCAGCAAAATAACATCCCTGCCACCAATCTGTCCAGATTTGAGCGGACTGCTTGGCAGACCATAGTCAGTTTTAACAACCTGATCTATGGGATTAATTAAAATGTCAGGGTCGTCCAAGCCACTGCCACCGATAATTCCTATTTTATCCATTGATAAAAAACGAAGGTTGCAGAGCATGGCGAAGGAATCAACCTCCATCCACGTCATATTTATTATAACCAGCGGAACAACCCATAATTAGAAAATCCACTGCCAATGAACCTGCAAAACTACATCCGGGATATCTCCAACTTCCCGAAAGAAGGCATTCTCTTTAAAGATATAACTCCATTATTAGCAGAACCTAAGGCACTCCGAGAAACCATCCGGCAACTGGCAGACCGCTTCAAGGATTCCGGTGCTACCAAGATTCTTGGAGCCGAGGCTCGCGGGTTTATTTTTGGGGCAGCTCTGGCCTGTGAAATGGGAGTTGGGTTTATCCCTGTCCGCAAACCTGGAAAACTCCCTCACAAGACACTGACTGCCACATACAAACTGGAGTATGGTACGGATACTCTATGTATGCATGCAGATGCTTTACGCGCTGGTGAAAAAATTCTAATCATAGACGATGTATTAGCGACAGGTGGAACCATTGGCGGGATTCTGCAACTCACAAGTCAAGTAGGTGCGGAGATTACAGGAATAGGCTTTCTAATGGAACTCAGCTTCCTTAATGGACGTGAAAAAATGCTCGGGCATCGAGTTGAAAGCCTCATCACGTTCTGAACATCTATGCTCGTTCAAGGGGAATCATACCGCACGGTCTGGCTTAGCAAAGAAGACCAGGAAGTGGTCTGGGTCATCGATCAACGACAACTACCTTTCCGATTTGTCAAAGAAGCACTACTTAATGTCCATGATATAAAGCGAGCTATCACGGACATGCACGTGCGAGGGGCAGGTTGTATTGGAGCTACTGCAGGGTTCGGCATGTATTTGGCAACATTGGAAGCATCGAGATCCAATGACTTTGAAAAATCACTTCAATATTCTGCAGGAATTCTTCGCAATACAAGACCGACCGCAGTGAACCTCACTTGGGCGATAGAGCGACAGTTGAAGGAAATTTCTGGTGAAAATGAGATCGATGATAAGATTGAAGTAGCAAAGAGGACAGGCAAGGCAATTGCCGATGAGGATGTCATTGCCTGCCAACAGATAGGGCAGCATGGACTCCCTATCATCAAAAATCTTCTTAAAAAAAAAGGCCGGGGACCTGTTAATATCTTAACCCATTGCAACGCAGGTTGGCTGGCCTTTGTTGACCACGGTTCTGCCACCGCCCCAATATATGCGGCACACAACGAAGGAATACCTGTACATGTGTGGGTTGACGAGACACGACCCAGAAATCAAGGTGCGAGACTCACCGCATGGGAATTGTATCAGAATGGGGTTCCACACACTGTAATCACGGACAATGCTGGTGGATACCTAATGCAAAATGGGCAAGTGGATCTCGTCATCACCGGCACCGATCGCACGACTCACACGGGTGATGTAGCAAATAAAATCGGAACTTACCTCAAGGCACTTGCAGCAAAGGACAATAAAATCCCTTTCTATGTTGCCCTCCCCTCCTCTACATTTGATTGGAAAATCAATGACGGTGTTAAAAAAATCCCCATCGAGATACGTGATGCGACGGAAGTAACCCACATCCATGGTGAACGGAATGGAGAAGAATGTATGGTTCGACTTATTCCAGACGGAAGCAAAGCGATCAACCACGCCTTCGATGTTACACCTGCCCGACTCGTCACCGGACTTGTTACAGAGCGAGGTATATGTAATGCAAGTGAAACAGAAATACACCAAATGTTTCCTGAAAAATTATAATATAACACTTCAATGACTGAGCACGATAATGGCTGAATCATATCAACCTGTTCGTAATTTTTATTTCATAGAGGTAAAAATTCGTCATTTGAAATAAGATACAGGCACCGAACAACGATCCCGATTGCCTTGCCTGGATAAGTCGTATTAATGCACGGCTTTGCCTTGACTTATTTCAAGTTTTTCTGAAAATAAAATAATGTCTGAAAAGCATGAAGCAGCGGAAATGTCTCCAGCAGCGCAAGAAATGAGGGCGCGCCATGAACTGGAACTAGAAGGCATTAATTACTTTGTACGATTCATGAACCTTCTTGGATTACCACGCTCTGTCGGTGAAATATATGGTTTGTTGTATTTCTCCAAAGATCCCCTCTCTATGGATGAGATTGTAAAGCGATTGGGCATGAGTCTGGGATCAGCAAGCCAAGGGCTCAGGACATTACGCTCCTTCAAGGCCATCCGGACGACATACATAATGGGAGACCGCAAAGACTACTACGTTGCTGAAACCGAGTTTAGGCATCTGATCGCCACTTTTATAAGGGAGGAGATAATGCCACATCTGGATAGTGCCGGACAACGCATTGAGAGTATGGAACAACACCTTCAGATGCTAGAAGACAAAAATGAAAAAGGGTTTCTTCAAGCAAGAATCAATAAACTGAGCCGACTTAAAAAAGGAGCAGCGTCAGTCCTTCCGACCCTAAGCGGCCTACTTAAACTTTAGTCTGCTGCCCAAATGTACATCGCTCCCATACAATTTCCCCTTTATCTTTCTCCAACGCGAACTGTACACAGTTCATGTTGGTATAATCTAAAAAATATCATCTCCCATTACCATCCGTCATGGATGGAAACGGAGGAATGACCGATACCGACAGTACAATAATTGGAAGGTCTTGCAGAAAAACCTGCAATTGGCTGATGGCGGTAGCTTGTTAAAATTTAACATGGACTCCTTAACCCCATCAAAACAAGTAACAATCCTCAAGCCCAACCGAAGCTTGTTCGATCTCGAACTCCAAGGCTTTTTCCACTACAGAGATTTACTATTTCTCCTAGTAAGACGCGACTTCGTTGCAAAATTTAAGCAAACCGTACTCGGTCCTCTCTGGCTAGTCCTACAACCCCTACTTGGTTCGGTCGTCTTCACTTTGATCTTCGGTGTAGTAGCCGGCATGCCAACAGATGGGCTACCCACCTTCCTTTTCTATCTATGCGGCCAGCTTGGGTGGAATTATTTTGCCCATACCTACGGCTCATCCTCAGGAATACTTCAACAGAATGCCAGTATCTTTGGGAAAGTCTACTTCCCACGGCTTATTCCACCCATTTCCGTTTGCATCTCAAACCTGATTACCTATGTCGTGCAAGTCTTCGTTTTTGCAGGTTTCTGGATCTACTTCCAATCGGTGGACGGATACCATTTTCACATCACTCCATGGCTGGCATTTCTGCCATTATTGCTTTTACAGAAAGCCTTATTGGCCATGGGGCTGGGGTTCCTGATGTCCTCACTCACAGTCAAGTACCGGGACTTTGGGCATATCGGCGGTTTCATCATGCAATTTATGATGTACTGTACACCCATAATCTACCCACTCTCCCTACTCCTTGATAAAATACCCAAGACGTTTGAATGGGTCATTCATCTGAACCCCCTTGTCTATATCATTGAAATGTACCGACTGATGTTTCTGGGCACAGGCACAATTCCCGCCCTGCTTCCATTCACCTCCTGGGCCATCACACTCCTCCTCTTCCTCGCAGGACTGATGGTCTTCAACAAAGTCCAACGCACTTACGTGGACTACTTGTAGCCTCCCTAGAAATGTAGCGAGAAGGTTGCCGGCATCGGAACCGGGCACATCGCTTCTTGCCATCCAGTTCGGGCCGAAAAGCATAGCCATCCTCACGGCATAAGTGAACCCAAACAAGATCAAAGCCCATCAACCATCGTAGTAGCTACATCCACAAGATCCCCTCTCTGGACATCGCAGAGATGGTCAGCAATTAGGATCTTCAAGCGATGATCGACTTCTCTCAATGTCTCACGCCAAAGTAATCTTAGTCTAACGTAGCCACCACGCTGACTCCAAACCGCGAACCCGAACTCCTACACATCTTGCAGACTACTGAACCCATAAGCAAGTACCGGCGCGTACTCGAAAAAACCCTGGACGTTCTGAAGTCCATCCAGTGTAGCCGGATCCTCCAGAACTTACCCTCCACCGACGCCTTCATAAGGCACACTCCTTGGGAGGATGGCAATTTCACCGCGCAGACTGCGCCGATACGGAACGACGCCTGATGACCAAACCCATCATCCAAGCCAAAGATCTCTCCAAGGTCTATCGTCTGGGAAATCTTGGTGCCAAGTCTTTCGCCGACGACGTGCGCACGCTGTGGAACAAGTTTCGGGGAAAAGAAGAGACCCTCGACACCAAAGTCATAAAACAACTTAAGCAGCAAGATAGCATCGGTCGTATCAATCCCGAACGTAAAAATGAATTCTGGGCATTACACGACATTAATTTCGAAATTCAGCCAGGAGAAGTAGTCGGAATCATCGGTCACAATGGTGCAGGAAAATCAACTCTCCTTAAAATTCTATCGCGGATCACAGAACCCACAACCGGAGAAGTCATCCTACGTGGGCGTGTTTCATCCTTGCTAGAAGTTGGTACAGGCTTCCATCCAGATCTCACGGGAAAGGAAAACACCTACCTCAATGGTGCTATCCACGGGATGACAAAAAAGGAAATTGATGAGAAATTTGATGATATCATCGAATTCGCCAATATTCAACACTTCATCGACACACCCGTTAAACGTTATTCTTCTGGCATGCATGTACGCCTTGCCTTTGCGGTGGCAGCACATCTAGAACCTGAAATTTTAATAGTGGATGAAGTCCTCCCTGTTGGTGACGCTGAATTTCAAAATAGTTGTCTATCTAAAATGAAAGACATCTCCAATCGAGGCAAAACTGTCATTTTTGTAAGTCATATAATGACCTCAGTTAAGGCACTTTGTAACAGATGCTACCTTTTGGAAGATGGGACGATAACATCGGAAGGAGCAACATTAGATATTATTGAAAAGTATCTAAAGAGAGGTCAAGCAAGTGAAGTTGCAAATAAGCTAGACCATAGCAAATTTGAATATGACACAGGTGAAGCAAGATTTATTTCTATTGATATATTGGATAAAAAGGATCAATCCAAGAGCCGTTTCTTGTACCGAGACCCAATCAATATTCACATACAGTTTGAAGTATATGAGATTATAGATAGATTCCTAGTTTCAGTACATATTTGTGCTCCAGATGGGACTCCAATTGCTTACGGGTGCAATATAGATACTCAGGGAAAGTCCTTTTCTGTTAAACATGGGCAATACAGTCTTCGAATCAAAACAGATGAAAAACTACATCCTGGGACTTATTTTTTAAAAGCAGCTCTTTTTTATCCTACAGGAAGACCAATTTGCTTAATTGAACGAACGTGCGAATTTACAGTAGAGAAATTCGCGGAAGATAATGATCACAGTTACAAATGGCCACGTTCTCAAGCCTACAAAATGTTGAATGCGGAGTGGAAACTGGATGAAAGAAAAACATAAATTTCATAAAAATCATGGAACTGAAAAATAAAAAACTTCTTGTGATTGGAGGGGCTGGATTCATTGGATCTCATACCGTTGACGAATTATTAAAAGAACCAGTTAGCGAAATCCGAATCTTTGACAACTTTACGCGTGGACGCAAAAATAACCTGAAGAGTGCTATCCAAGATTCACGGGTAAAGGTATTCGCTCATGGGGGTGAATTACTACACCCAGAATTAGTTAAATCTGCGCTAGAAGGAATTGATGGAGTATTTCATTTTGCAGCTCTTTGGCTATTGCATTGCTGGGACTATCCGAGATCTGCTTTCGAGGTTAATTGCGGTGGACTCTTCAATGTTCTTGAAGCTATTGTAGATAATCCTGATGTACAACGTCTTGTATGGTCATCCTCTGCATCAGTATATGGTGATGCGGTCACTGAGCCTATGCAAGAATCCCACCCTCTAAACAATACGAATTTTTATGGTGCAACAAAAGTGGCTGGAGAACAGTTTTGCAGGGCATATTACTACCGCTATTTAAACACTCCTCAAGAGTTTGATTTCGTAGGACTTCGCTATATGAACGTATATGGAGCAAGACAAGATTATAAAGGAGCCTATATCGCCGTTATAATGAAAATTCTTGATAGACTAGAAAAGGGACTTCCTCCCGTTATATATGGTGACGGTTCCCAAGCCTATGACTTCGTCAATGTAGTTGATTGCGCACGAGCAAATATTGCAGCGATGAAGGCAAACGTTGCAGATGAATTTTACAACGTCGGAACAGGTATTAAAACCACGATCAAAGAGCTTGTTGATTTAATACTAGAAATTACTGAATCCGATCTAACACCTATCTTTGAACCAAGTGGACAAACCTTTGTAAAGAATCGTATCGGATGCCCAGTTAAAGCTGAGAGAGAAATTGGATATAAACATTCAGTACAACTTCGCGACGGACTTAAGGATTTAATTAAATGGAGGAATAATCATAAATCAGAAGTCATACATCGCCGTAATGCGGCTGAGTAACATTTGATTATTTAATTTGAAAATACCCATTGCGAGAACTTCATTAACTCAAAATGAAGTGAATTCTGTCCTTGAGCCACTGCATTCAGGATGGCTAGTTCAAGGACCCAAGGTCCGGGAATTTGAGGAAAAGTGGTCGGCATTCACCGGTTCAGATCATTCCATAGCAGTCACCTCTTGCACCTCTGCCATGCATCTTTCCCTTGCCGCGCTAGGGTTCGGGCCGGGAGACGAGGCCATCGTACCTGCTTTTACTTGGATTTCCACCGCCAACGTGGTTGAGCATCTGGGAGGCAAGGTCGTATTTTGCGACATCGATCTGGAGACTTTTAACATGGATGTTGATCAGATCGAAACCAAGATTACTTCACGGACCAAGGTCATTATGCCCGTCCATTTGTTTGGCCTTGCTGCAGATATGGATTCAGTCCTTGCAGTAGCCCGAAAATACGATCTTTCCGTGGTGGAAGACGCGGCTTGTGGTTTCGGAGCCAAGTTCAAGGAACGCCACGTTGGGACTTTCGGAGATGCTGGTTGCTTTAGTTTTCATCCCCGCAAAGCCATAACTACAGGAGAAGGTGGAATGGTGACTACGAATGATGATTCATTTGCGGAAAAGATTAGGCGGTTAAGGG
>JABJCN010000182.1 GCA_018668635.1 Opitutia bacterium | reverse complement strand
CGCATACACCTTAAGTGCCCAGGATACCGCCGACCTCGCAGCTTGGATCATGTCATTGAAATAAGCTTTGCAGGGTCCAGTCTTAATCAGGGCCTACTTCTTTCGAGAGGTTGAGAGAAGTCCGTCCCCGAGTTCCTCGCGCTTGCCTTGCAGTGCTGCGAGCAATTTTTTCTTCACCCCCGCGTGCTTGGGGTCATCAATCAGGTTTACAATCTCCCGGGGGTCGCTCTTGATGTCGAACAATTGGTTACGCCCGATCTTCGGGTAATGGATCAACTTGAATTGGTCTGTACGCACCAGACGCTGGGTCTCAATGTAGCAATTGAAGATGATGTCTTCTCCTCGGGCACCTTTTTCTCCATGGACCAAGGGTACGATGCTGGAGTAATCAACTGTTTGGGGCACCTTCAGTCCCGCCAGTTCACAGGTCGTCGGGTACACGCTCTGCATGTAGATTTTTTCGTCCAGGGTGATCCCTTTTCGGATTCCTGGTCCGGATATCATAAAGGGCATTCTTATGCTGTGGTCATACGGGTTCTGCTTTCCCATTAATCCGTGCTGACCCACTGCCAACCCATGGTCTGCTGTGAACACCACATAGGTATTGTCAGCCCTCCCGCTTTTCCTGAGGGCCTTGAGAATGCGCCCGATCTCGCGGTCCATGTGCGTTATGATTGCATAGTATTCCGAGCGATGAACCTGCACCACCTCCTTGGTTCTCGGAAAGGGGGCCAGGACCTCGTCACGTATCTTGATTGCTCCGTTGTCGAACGGATGCTTCGGGAGGTAGTTTTTCGGTATCATGATCTTGGACGGTGGATACATGTCCACAAATTCCTTGGGTGCCTGTCGCGGATCATGGGGCGCATTGAAGGCCACGTACATGAAGAAGGGCTTGCCCGTGTTCTTTGCCTTACCGAGGAACTCGATCGCATTGTCGGCAAAGAGCTCTGATGTATGTTTTTTTACGGTGTATTCTTCGCTGACTTCGTTGGACCCATTCCTTGATGCGATATCTCGTACGAAAGGCGTCCAGTGACCTGTGAACTTTGGGTCCCATGGTTTCCAGTTGTTGTTTGTTGGCGTAGGCCTGTTGTATCCCGGTTTTTTGGATCCGCCGGGGTCAAAGGTCTCGTACATGCCCTTCGCGATGCCCTTGGCCTTACTGAATCCCTTTAGGGCGGAGTAATAATTATTGTGCCACTTACCAGTGAGAAAGGTGTCGTAGCCGGCTTCCCGAAAGACCTCCGGCCACAGCTTCACCTCGGTTGAGCCCTCCACTGCGATGGCGCCCTTGGAATTGGCCCATTTGTCAAGGTAGGGCTTGTTCATGGGAGCCCGGAACACGCTTTGGCCGGTGATCAGCATGGTGCGACTGGCCACGCATACAGCGCCTGACCAGGAACCCTGATTGAAGCAATTGTTGAAGAGGACGCTTTGTTTGGCCAAGCGGTCGAGATTCGGTGTTATGATTGCCGAATTGTTCACCCCTCCGATTGAGAGAGGCGCCTGGTCGTCCGCTATGATGAATAGAATATTAGGTTTTTTGGCCGCAGTTACCAAAGAGGGAAAGATTAGCAGTGTGTAGAATAATTTTTTCAAAGGGGCCTTGTATCTAGTTGACGGGTTATTTTTTAAAGAGTGGAAGAAGGTGGTCGAGCACGGCTTCCAATGGAGCTCCAATTTTCCCCTTGTTATGTGAGGTTGCCACCATCACCAGATTGAGATCGGGAAAAATGGACATATATTGACCACCCGCCCCAACACCACTTATGAAATTCACCTTGTTATTTTGCGACCTTTTCTTCCGGTTGTGGAAATAGTAAAAATAGCCTTCACCCTTGTTAGTATCCATGACCAGGTTAACATATTCAGGGGAGAGCAGTTGTTCCCCGTTGTATTTGCCACCTTGGGCAATGGCGGATCCAATCTTAAGGAGAGATCGCGAGGTGAAACTGCTGCCGGCGCCGCATTTGGGGATGCCACAGCCTTGATTGTCCCAGCAGTATACGGCCCCAAACTTTTCCGCCACTTCCCTTGCAAAGAATTCCTGGGCACTGCCCTTGGTACGAAGGTCGATGATCATCATGATCAGCGAGGGGTCCGTTCCTGTATATTTGTAAGATTTGTTGCCAGGATTGATCGGAGCCGTGTTCTCGAACAACTTTTGGAAGTGCTTTTGCCGATGATATTTGTTGCCAAGGGAGTAGGCGTAGGTTTTGCTCGGAAAGCGAAGCCCTGATTTCATGAAAAGGGCGTTACGCAAGGTGATCGTCTCCACCCCCGGTTTTATCCTGGCGCGGTCAATTTCAGGAAGGAAGTCGATCACTGGCTTGTCGAGATCCTTCATGCCCAGGAGACCCAACTGGATGGCCCGGGCCAAGGTCACGGAAGTCATGGTCTTGGTCACGGACATGGCATAGTGGGGACCGTCCACGCGACCCCGACGATTATACATTTCGAAGATCAGTTCCCCGTTCTTCCAGAGAAGGAGGCTGTCCAGATTGGCATACCTGCCTTCCTGATCTTTTGCCAGCAAGGCCTTAACGGCTTCCTTGGTGCCGGGGCGGTCAAGGGTGCCTACTTGCAGTCCGTCATCCAAGTCCTCCGGTGATATGCTGACATAGGGTTGCTTCAGGTTTGGCAGTTTTTTCTGCTCCTGAAAGTTTTGGCTTCTCGGGTCAACCTCCTTGGGCAATCGAGGCAATTCGTTGGTTGTAAACTTTCCTGTCAAAGGGAGTGTTCCCATCAACAGGATTCCAAGCAAACTGGGCTGACTCATGGAAAGCATGGCCATTCTCAGAGAGGCAAATCCCTGTCTATGGGACTACCAATCGTCCGTTCGGAAGGGTAGGGCGGGTATGCCGTCCTTGTTGTAGAGATTGGCATTGGCCGGATTCATGGTAAACCCGTAGCGAACTGCCACCGGTTTCTTAACTTCCTTGGAGCTCACAATTACGGTGTCCCCCTCTATTACGGCATCCGCCCAGACCCAATTTTTGTCTTCACCTGCGATGGCGAAATGTTCCAGTTTGCCACCTTTCACCTCAGCGGTGGGTTCCAGTTTGGTCTTTTTTCCAACCATCAGTCCCTTGCCCACGTGATCGAAGGAAAGATGAACTTTACTGCCCTTGATCTTGTGGTTTTTATATAGGGGCCCTGTTGGTACAAGGTCCTTTTTTCCATAGGTTTGGTGCAGTGCCCATTGAGCGAGACGTCCGCCGACGTCTTGCTTGTTGCGGGGATGAATGTCATTTGGATTGTGGGCATCGGCAAGGTCTATCGCCACAGCCATTCCGGTATGAGGAATGTCAAGGGCCTTGGTTTGTGCCTCGCGAATCTTTGCCCAACCGTCGCCGCCTGCAGCGTTTGAAAATTCCTTCTTGGGATCTTCCACTACCCTTACATTGGGTTTACGGAAATTGGCTAACTGTACCCAGTAAAAGGCTAGATCCTTGTTTTGGAAAACTTTTCGCCAACCGTTCACCAACGCGTGCTTCTTATGATAGTAGGACATGTGCTCACCTCCATTCGATTCACCTTGATACCAAATTCCGCCACGCATGGCAAAAGGGGCTAGCGGATGCACCATTTGATTGTAGATGGCAGAGGGAGAACCCCCTCCCACCCTGGTGTCAGCCTTGTAGTTTTTTACCTGCTCAGCAATCTTTGCCAACTCGGGAACCGACTGAAACCCTGCCAAAGTGGTCCAGGGTTCGATCTTGGTACCTCCCCAGTTGGACCCGATCAATCCAATCGGGACATTGAGTTCCTTTTGCAGTCGGCGACCGAAATAATACCCAACTGCACTGAACCCGCTGGAGGTTTGCGGGTTGCATGCCGTCCACTTGCTTGGTATGGCCAGACGTTCCTTGGGTAGAGGGCTTACCTTATGTCCGGGGACGTTGAACAAACGAACAAGAGGTTGATCCGAGGCTGCCACCTCTTCATTCCCGTTCATGCTACCGCGAATATTCCACTCCATGTTTGATTGCCCCGAGCAAATCCACACCTCACCAACCAGGATGTTTTCGAGCTTGATCTCGTTATTCCCTTTGACCGTGAGACTGGACGGGTTGGCACTGGCCTTGAGGGCACCCAGTTTGACCATCCAGTTGCCGTCGGATCCTGCCTTGGTTTTCTTGGTCTGACCGGCGAAAGAAACCGATACTTCTTCGCCTGCTTCCGCCCATCCCCAAATCGGAATGGGCAAGTCGCGTTGCAGGACCATGTCGCTGCCGATAACGTTTGGCAACTTGACATCCGCAGATGCCGTCAGTGCAAATACAAGGCAGGCGATCAAGGTGATGAAGCCTGAAAGGCGAGTGGGAGAATGAACTTTCATGGAAGGTTGTTAAGTGGATTGGTTAGGAAGATTGAGTCCTTCACAGTTTTGAGCTGTGTACAAACCTTAAATCAACAATGATTCATCTTTTGTGACAGACTTTTTATCATGAATCCAAACAATGAATCATTTCATGAGAATCAGTCCGCTATGATAAGGAAAAATATCATCACCATTGTCTTGTTGTATCTCCTAAGCTATCAATGTATTTTAAGTGAGCCTATAATCATTGAGGGACTTGTCATCCCCCGTGACAATCAAGGTATGTATGTCCGTAATCCGGATGGACAGTTTGCTATTGATTGGACCAAGGATACCAAGGTGGCCCTGGTGGTTAATACCCGCTTATTTAACGGAGGTCAGGGTAACATACTCGACTATCAGGTACATTCATCCAAGGAGATCATTCGTTTTGCCTTGCCAAAGGGTCCGGTTACGGGAGTCGTTGAGGTCCGGCACAAAAGCCAACTGGAATCTAAACTAAAGGAAGCCCGCGAGGAAAACTGGATCGGAGAATATGACTTGCGCCTCTTTTTTGGGGAAAGCTTGCCTCAGCAAATGGCTTCAACGGATGATCCTAGATTTATTGGGCTTTGGGATCCAACCACCAATCCCAGAACGCTTTCCATAAATCACAAGCAATTTGAATGTTCCCTAAAGAAAGGTGGGCAAACCAATGCCTTGCTTTTCAATGTCCTTGGGACGGAGGATTGTAAGCCTTTCATCAACAGGGCACGCATTGTTGGTCAAAGAAAGGGCGAAGTGATTCATGCAAGTGAGATTCATCTAACGCCAATCGGTGATCAAGCTGCCCTGGATGATTCCAGTCTCCCTCGCTATCTCTTCATTGGCGACTCGGTTTCAGGGAACTACGACAGGGGCTTGAGGAAATTCCTGGGCGGGAAGTTTAACCTGCACCATCCACCCACCAATTGCGGACCTTCGGACAGTGGCGTAAATAATGTCGTCGATTGGTTGGGTGCCTACGATCAACCAGGTCGGCACTGGGACGTCATCAGTTTCAATCATGGACATTGGGACAGTAAAAACAACAAGACCACCTATCAGGGAAACCTTGAAAAGATCATCACCGAGCTCAAGAAGACCAAGGCCAAGCTGATCTGGGTGACCACTTGTCCCGTCCCCAATGGTTATCCGCCTGCTGGAGACTTGAGAAAGGACGGTCGTGCTCCTGGTCGGACTGCAGGTGTGATGAGGAAATTCCTCAACCCCTGGGCTCTCGAGGTCATAAAGAAACACCCTGAAATCTCCATTTGTGACCAGTGGCAGTTCGTCAAGGACAATGGAGCCGGTATCTACAAGGAATTCTGGTCGGGCAAGGATGTTCATTTCAGGGGCAACCCAGCCGACAAGCTTGGAGAGTTACTTGGATGGCATGTTTTGGGGATTATCAATCATTGATTTAAGGAATTAACAAGATGCTACAGAGGCTTTGTATTGCAGTCAAAGGATGTTTTCCTCATCATCTCTGTATGTTTTAGTAGCAGGGAGAAATCAGTTCACAAATTTCGGCCAAGTATTGCCTGTCAATTTCATCGAAACTATTGATTTTATTCGAATCCACATCCAATACGGCTCGAATCTTTCTATTTAAATCTCTTACCGGCAGAACAATCTCGGATTTGGTTTCGCTTGAGCAAGCGATATGATATGGGATTGCCGATACGTCATTCTCTACCTGAATGGCGTCTTCCCTGACGCATTTACCGCAAACACCTTGTTCCATACTTATAGTCAAGCACCCGTGCGTTCCCTGATAAGGACCAACTTTCAGTGAGGTGCCTTCCACCAGTCTGTAAAAGCCAACCCAAATAAAAGGGGCAAATGCATGGTACAGTTCACAGGCAATGGTCGACATCACGGAAACGATATCCGATTCGTCTGCAATCAGGGACTTTACGGTTCGAAAAGTAGTTTGGTACTTTACTTTCTTCATTTTGTTTCAGTTGTCTGAACGCTTCTTGCCACGTTGGTTGCGATATTCTGATGGGGTCATGCCCTCAACTCGTGAGAAAACCTTGCAGAAGTGATCGGCATTGCGAAAACCCAGATCCACAGCCATGCCCTTGAAGGATGCTTCATTCTCGATCATGAGTCGCTTGGCTCGCACAATGCGTAGGCGGGCAATCTCCTCGGCAATGGTGCTTCCCAGGGAATCCCTGAACTTGCGTTCCAGAGTGCGCCTCGTAGTGGCTACAGCTACTGATACGTCATTTACCTGTATCCTTTCTTGTCCATTTTCCGCAATGAAGCGCAGGGCTTTTGCCACTACGGGATCTTCCGCTGCCTGAGAGTCAGTGGATTGACGTGGAATCAACCCCTTTGGGGGTGAATATTCCAATGTTTTGGACGAATCCTTGCCATTCATCATTTCATCGAGTTTTGCCGCAGCTCGAAAACCGATCAGCTCGAAGTCCAAATCGATGCTGGTCAGGGTGGGGTAGGGGGATGCGCACAATGCAGGCTCGTTGGAGGTTCCGACGATTGCCACTTCCTGTGGTACTTGCAGGTTTTGTGCCCGACAGCTTTCGATCAGATGCCTGCAGTACAGATCGTTGCTTACGAAAACACCGACCGGCGGTTCCAATGAATCAACCCATTTTTCGAGCCCCTCGAAGAATCTTTCCCAGCCAAGGCCTTCCCCGTGAATACCCGAGCGTCGAAAACGGTAGGTCGTGAAGCGAAACCCCAGTGGTTTCAGGATTTCCCTGAAGCCTTGAATTTGTAGGCGGGAATCCTTTTCACGCAGAAACCCCATATATCCGAATCGCCGAAAACCGCGACTCACCAAGTGCTGGGCGGCCATCTCTCCAGTGGTTTTGTGGTCAGCATGAACAGCCGAGACGTTTTTCGCAGGTGAATTGAGCCATACGTTGACTGCAGGCATCTTGATCTTGTGAGCGGCCTGAGCCAAAGGTTCGGTGATGCGTCCGAGAATGCCATCAAACGGAACTACCCCTGGCTTTAGTTTCAGTACTCGAACTACGCTTGGTATTGTTACGCATTCCCATCCAGCCTTTTCCGCATACTTGTGAACCCCTGCATAGGTCTCCAAATGACGTTTAAAGCCCCATTCCATCTCGAGGCAAATGGCCACTTTCCTTGGCATTCTGGATGGTTTTGCTTTCATATATATATTTCTTCTGGAAGTAATCCAGGCTGTCAATCTGCTATGTCGCAAAAAAGAGATAGTTTTTACTGAACCGAAGATAAATAGGTTTGTCGCAGGAAGATCCTTTGGATTGGCTGGGTAATTTAATGTCCTCTCTATCGACAAAATACGATGTTGCAATCATTGGGGCCGGCCACAACGGCTTGGTTGCTGCCTGTTATTTAGCAAAAGCTGGTTTGTCGGTCCTTGTAATCGAGCGAAATGCTGAACTTGGAGGTGCGACTCGTTCCGCCCGTATTTTCGATGGGATTGATGCCCGGCTTTCAATATATTCCTATCTCGTCAGCCTCCTTCCCCAAGCCATAATCAATGACCTTGGCCTCAATCTGGAACTTCTGCCACGGCGAACAGCTTCCTACACTCCCGGGATCCAAGATGGTTCGTTTAATGAACTATTACTTATCAATGATGGCTCTGGCCATAATCGTGACGTTTTCATTTCATTGACGGGGGATGATTCCGACTACCTTGGGTACTTGGAGCTTCAAGATATTCAGGAGCGTTTGGCATCCGTCATCTGGCCCACCCTGAATGAGCCTTTGATTTCCCGTGTTGAAATGAAAAATCGACTGGGTTCTGATGGTGGGCGGGTCTGGCAATCCCTTGTCGAGGAACCGCTTGGCGAGGTTATCGAGAACCTGATTGCCAACGACTTAACACGCGGACTTGTCTTTACGGATGGCAAAATTGGGGTCTCCACCCACCCGCATGATTCATCACTCCTACAGAATCGCTCGTTTCTCTATCATGTCATTGGGCGAGGAAATGGTGAGTGGCGAGTCCCCAGGGGAGGCATGGGGAAACTTGTGGATGAGCTCGTTCGAGTTGCCCGGGGGACGGGCAAGGTGACTTTTGCCACCAATGCAAAGGTCAGTTTCGTCAATCCGGGCGAAAAGCTTTCCTCCATTGGTTTTGAAATCAATGATGAAGAAGGCTTTGTCGATGCCCGATTCGTTCTTTGCAACGCTTCGGCAAGCGAACTAGGTCGCTTGACGGGAAACGCCACGGATTTCAGGTTAATCAACGAAGGGGCCGGCTTCAAGATCAATATGTTGCTGGAAAGACTGCCACGGCTGCTTTCAGGTCGTTATTCCCCGGAAGAAGCCTTTGCCGGGACTTTTCATGTTAATGAGGGCTACGAGCAGATGAAGGTCAGTTATCTTCAGAGCGTTGCCGGCGAGATGCCTGCAACACCTCCGAGTGAGATATACTGCCATACCCTGACCGACAATTCCATCCTTTCGCATGAATTTAATGCCCGAGGATTTCATACCCTTACCCTCTTTGGCTTGGACATGCCCCATCGACTGTTCAGGGGGGACAACGAAAAGGCTCGCCAAGTGGCTCTGGAACGATACCTGGTCGGCATTAACCAGTACCTCGATGAACCGATCGAGGACTGCCTTGCCAAGGATGCCAACGGCAAGCCCTGTATCGAGGCAATGAGCGCTGTTGATCTTGAGGAAAAGATCCACTTGCCCAAGGGAAATATCTTCCATGGCGATCTTACCTGGCCTTTCGCGGAAGGGGAAGAAGAGGTTGGGCAATGGGGGGTGGAAACCGAACATCCAAATCTTTTTCTCTGTGGTTCATCAGCCAAACGTGGTGGTGCGGTAAGCGGCATACCCGGTCACAATGCGGCCATGAAGATTATGGATGAAATGGCTCTTTTATGAACCCCAGTAAAGTAAGGGATTCAGGAGTTCCACATGAAGGTTCAACCTGATATTGAACCAAATCAAGGTTACTGGGTCTAATTTGCCTTTAATCATATGAATGTTTCAAAGGACTATTCTTTTTACCATATCATCTACAGGGTTTCGTTGATTGGGATACTTCCACTGATCGTCTCTTCTTGTGCCATGCTTCCTGAGGCGGAACAGGAGGCACAGGTTGATATGCCCAAGAGTTACAGTAGCAATGGCTTGGAATTCAAGTACCCGGGAAACTGGACGGTCCAGGATTTGGGCAACCATTTTGCCACGGTGGAATCTCCCGGTAATGCAATTGTTTCCATTTTTGGGAATATGGAACCCAGTCAATCCCTCAGTTCATTTGCTGAAGAGTATCAGGAGGACATGAAGGGTGGAATGCCTGGTTTTATCTCAGTCAAGGAGAAGGCCAATGAGGATGGGACCCCGGCAACAACAGGTGAACACGCATCCTTGTCGAGGGACTTCACCATTTCAGTAATGGGTAACCCACTGCTTCATAAGCGTAGGTTTCATCGGTTACAAAAAGAGGATGAGGTCCTGTTTGTTGTTACTCAGGTTGCCATGGAGGATCTCTCAACGGTGAAACCGGGATTTGACCTTATACTTGATTCCCTGAATATCAATTCATCTTAAAGCAAACTGGAAGAGCCACGAATACAGAAAAGATGAAGCAAACCCTTAAAGGAAGAATGAAACAAGTCATGCCAATCTTTCTTGCGTGCCTTCTGGCTTTCCTTGGGACATCCTGTATCTCGACTGATTCGGAGCGGGAGCGGGTGGAGCGGGATGTTAACCGCCGGACAAAGCAAATCCTTGATTATGGAGGAACCATCAAGACTGAGAAGGAAGCCCGGCAAAGGGCCAAGAGTGAGGTCTGGGAAAAGGATTTCTTCAGGAAGATGAGATCCCGAAATTAGAATTAACTGCGTGGAAATTTCCAGGGAGGACAGGGAGAACCCGGGCGCCAAGGCCTTCCTGCTTCATGAATAACCACAACCTCTAGCCCTTCTTCAACCTTTTCTTTGAGGAAAAGACCTTCTCCAGTTGCTTTGCCTCGGACAGGTGCCTTGGGGTGATCATGATGCGGTTCACGGGAATGCTTCCCTCGATTTCAATAATGATGGGGATGTGCCGGGCCCACTTCAATTCACCGAACCTGACCAGTTTGCCCAGTTGTTCGCCGGTTGCATCACGATAGCCCTTGAATATGAGCTCCGAACAATAAATTTTCTCATCATCCATCCGGTATCGGATGTCGTAGGGGCGGCCCAGGTACTTCCTCGCCGCAACGATAAATTCAGGAATTTGCTTTGCATGCTTCTTTTTAAGGCGGAAAACTTCGTAGCTCTTGTACCTGGCTTGGTTGATCCATTTCGCCAGGGGGGTTTCCTTTACCGGTCCGATCGCTTCAAGCACGAACCATTCTCCACCCTTGCTTACAAGAATCCCGCAATGCGAGTAGGGAGACTCCGACGCCCCCTCGATCGCATTGACCAGCGCATTTCTGGGCAAGGATTGGAAATAAATATCACCTACCCTTGGCTCGTGGGCCCCGGCGACAAAAATAATCGGGAGGAGTGAGGATATAAAGAGAAGGTTTTTCAATGGACAGTAAAATAGCCTCCAAAGTGAACTCGGGTCAAATACTTCACGAGAAACTACCGTTTTCATCCAGGCGAAGCTAAGCCTGGCCAAGCTCGTGCCCGGTCATGGCAGCCTGAAGGGAATTCCCAAGGGGACTAGGGTGATGCTGCAAGCCATCGAGGGGTGCGGAGCATCCCAGTACGTGCCGCTTCGCATAGACGACCTGGGAATCGACTTGAAGGTGGTGGCCAACTCGCGGTCACCACGATCTCGATGAACTTTCACAATGATCTCAACCGCGTGCTCGAGGGACGACTCAATTTTCCCCTCGGGGAAGGACAGACCTTTTCGCGCTTCGCCATGACCGTAAACGGCAAGCTTCGCGAAGGCGTGGTGGTGGAAAAGGCCAAGTGTCGACAGGTCTTCGAAAACATCGTCCGCCAAGGGGGCGACCCGGGGTTGCTCGAGTGGACCAAGGGGAACGTCTTCAAGGCCTGCGTCTATCCAATCCCCGAAGGGGGGCAAGAAGATGGTCATTGCCTATGAGCAGGAACGTCAAGGATGCCGGCAAGGGCGAGCAACAGGATCATGCAAGCGGTGATTAGGCCGATTCTTTTCCAGTTGCTTGGAGGTGGCTGCGAACGGACACTCATTCGCCTTTTAGTTTAGATTCCTCAACTAGCTTCTTGGCGGCGGCGTTAACAAGTTCTTCGACATTGGCTTTCCAGCGGTCAGCGGGTAGACCGTAGACGGCCATGGCGCTTTGGCCTTCATAGCCGCCTTCCTTCAGTACACGGAAGCTTGGGATGTATGCCATTACATCGTTGGCGTAGCTAGTGACCCAGGTGCTGGGTCCATATTTCTTTTTGAATTGGAGCGAGTAATCAACGACAACTTCGCCGCCCATGCTGAGCCAAAGCAGTTCGCCAACACGCCAGCATTGGAGCGGGTAGGGATAAGTTTCAGGCAGGCTGTCCTTGGTTTTTAGCTTAACCATGCGGGCGGCCCAGCGCCCGCGGTAGCTATTCGGGTTCTTGGCGGCCGCGGCGAGTGCATCAACTGGTGGCAGTGCACCGTATTCGAGCGCGACAGTTTGCAGGCTAGTGATGAGGGTGGGTTTTAGGGTATTCATCTTTTGTAGCAACACCTCTTCGACAGCGGCGGCGAGCATGTTTCCATAGCGTTCAGCTAGAGATACTTCGCGTCGTGGCAGGGGGTTTATATCAGCGCCACAGCCGGCACTGAAGAGAGCCAGTGCGCCCGGATGTGATTTCTCCAGAGCGATTTGTGAAAAGCCGGCATAGTCTCCAGAGAATTTCTGGAAACTCAAGGTGGTGGTGTGGCAGGCATAACCGAACACGATCGCCTTGAGTTTAAGGCCCTTGTACACAGCGAGTACAGGCACATCGTGATCGATAGGACCCTTCAGTGAGTTGGTGCTGATGAGCTTGGGCACGTCGTAGGATTTATTTTCTCGGCGGTTTACTCCAAAACGTGTGATGCCGATGCCGTGCTTGAGGGTGACGGACTCAAGGTTCTTCATGGCGGCGGTAGTAACGCGGAGTATCTCCTCCTCAAACCGGGTAGAGTATTCCTTGATTCTTTTGATGTGGTCTGCATTGAGCGGATAAATATCGTACAACCCATCACGCAATACCGGGCCGGTGTGTGTGTGGGAAGCATTGATCATGATCTGGGCCGGTTGAAGATTGTGCGCCTTGGCGAGTTTGGCCTTAAGGCTAGCGTAGAGGCTGCCGGTTATGCCGAGCGTGTCCGTGGCGAGGATTAACGCGCGATGGCCACGGGCGTCCTCCAGCACGAGTGCCTTGGCCCAGAGCGGATGAAGCACACCGTCGCTAGGAGCGGTACGCCCACCGTAACCGGCCATCCAAATGGGCTTCTTAGGCGTGATATCGGCTTTGGCGATTCCAGCCTTCCACTTGGCAGCTGAAAGGGTTGATGCAAGACAAATGGCAAGAAATATACGAAGTGATATCATGGGGAAATTGTGAGTTAAGGTGGCCTACATCCTAGGCTTACGTATTAACTCGGCAAGGGTTATCACTCAAAATGTTCTAATCCTTGTTTTACTGCGAAACCTCGTTCCTGGGGAGTAAAACCATTTGAACTCAGCGCATTGACCTGTTGGTTGCTGAAGGAGTGTGGTTTACTCACGCGCTCGCAGATTCTTCATTATTTGCTCCGGCCCGGTGCGTGCTGATGACTGGAAAGCATAGTGGCCACACTTCAGTGCGAGTGAATGGGGGGGCACACCCCTTCGTGCGAGGAGGAACCCATTGCGAGCATGCTTAAGGAATCAGGCTATGCTACCGGAGGATTTGGTGAATGGAGGTGTGGAGGGCGCGGGTCTACTGGCGTGCCTGAAACCCACGGTTTTGATGTGTTTCTAAGTTATTACGATCAGGTGCATGCTCATAGTTACTATGAGCCATATATTATTCGAAATAGTAAGGCAGTGCAGCTCAAAAGACTGTATGTACGCTTGCGAGTCTTCTCAGAAATAAATGATGGCCCTTGGGCTTCTATTGCTGGATTTGGTGTGCTTGGCAATTAAGCTTGAGATGCTTTCAACGCACTGGCATTAGTGGCTCTTAATACTGAATTAAGTTTATGGATAAGGTGCGCATTGGCATTACCGGCATGGGCAATATGGGGCAGTTCCATGGGAACGACCTGCTTGAGGGTAAGGTTGGACGTGGTAAAAATGGACAACCCATCGATGTGCCTTCGATTGATTTTGGACCTGCCCAGCTCTTGTTGCTCCCCGGCGAAAGCTATGTCGGGTATCAGCTTGCGGCATAGAAAATGAGGCCAGACTCTTTCGTCTTGGTGGCAGGGTGTGGGGAAGGTGGAACCGGATATGTTCCTACTGAAAAACATTGGCAGGAAAAGGATAAAAACCTCGACGATTGGTGTTGGATTCACCCAAGGGCAGAAAAACTTTTGCTGAAGGTTATCGAAAAAGTGTTAGTTAAAACGCCATGAAAAAACATGTACTTTTCTCTCTGGGTATCGCGCTTTCCACTGCTTTTATCCACTCCGCGGAACCCCAAGCCACCCCGGAGCAACTTCCAAGAACATCGCCAACCGAAGCAATGGATGCCAGCAAGACCTTTCGAATAAAGAAAGGATTCCAGATCGAACTGGCGGCAAAGGAACCCCAAGTGGTCGACCCCGTATCCATGTCCTTCGATGCGAATGGCCGACTCTACGTCGTCGAGATGATCGGCTACTCGGAACACCGGCAAGACAAGGCAGGCCGGGTACGCCTGCTGGAAGATGCAGACAGTGACGGGCACTACGAGAAAGCCACCATTTTCGCCAAGGATCTGGCTTGGCCGACTGCAGTGATCTGCTATGACGACGGAGTGTTCGTCGTCGTCACCCCCGACCTTCTCTACCTCAAGGACACCGACGGGGACGGAAAGGCTGATCTGCGCAAAGTGATTTTCACCGGCTTTGGAAAAGGTCGCTCCCGTCTAAACATGCAGGCCCTCCCTAACAGTTTGCGCTGGGGCTTGGATAACAGGATTCACGGAGTGACCTCATCCAATGGAGCCGTCCTTACACGTCCCGACCACAAGGACTTCAAGCCCGTCCGTCTCAATGGGCGTGACTTCTCCTTCGATCCACGAACGCTTGATCTTCGCCCGGAGAGCGGAGGCGGACAGCATGGGGCCTCGTTCGACGATTCTGGCCGGCGTTTTGTCTCCAGCAACAGCAACCACTTGCAATTCTTGGTCTTCGACGACCGCTACGCAGGAAATGCCCGCTACGCAATGCCCAGTCCCCGGGTGGGCATTGCCGCAGACGGCTCGGCCGCCGAGGTCTTTCGCATCAGCCCTGACGAACCGTGGCGTATTGTCAGGACACGCTGGAGAATCGCCTCCAAGGTGCGTGGACCAGTCGAAGGTGGTGGGAGAGTCTCCGGATATTTCACGGCTGCCACCGGAGTTACCATCTATCGGGGGGATGCCTATGGCGGTGCCTTCCGGGGCAACGCCTTTATTGCAGATGCCGGGAGTAATCTCGTTCATCGAAAGGTTCTCGATTACGGAAAAGCCATCGTTCCCGTTGGCAAAAGGCCCGCTGACGGACGCTCATCGGAATTCCTAGCCTCCACCGACAACTGGTTTCGCCCCGTGCAACTGGCCAACGGGCCGGATGGTTGCCTATACGTTCTGGATATGTATCGTGAAGTGATCGAGCACCCATGGTCCCTCCCCCAAGGAATCAAGAAACACGTTGACCTGAACAGCGGAAATGATCGCGGGCGGATTTGGCGGATCATCCCAGAGGGCTTCAAGCGACCGAACGCTCCCCAACTTGGCAAGGCAACCCGCGGCCAACTGGTGAACAACTTATCCTCCCCGAACGCATGGATTCGCGAGACAAGTTCCCGTCTCCTTTTCGAAAGGAAAAACCTTACCTCCGAGCCCTTGCTCAATCGGATCCTGTCCACGGGAGATTACCATCTTGGACGATTGCATGCCCTGCATGCATTGGCAGGCTTGGGGAAATTGAAGCCCACTCATCTATTGTTTGCCATGAGCGACGAACGGCCCGCCTTGCGGGAGCATGCAATCAGGTTGGCCGAGCCTTTTCTTGATAATGGGAAATCCCCCGAATTGAGCAGGGCGCTCCTTGGCTTGCGAAAGGATCCCTCCGCCCGGGTCCGTTTTCAATTGGCTCTTTCCCTAGGCGCATTGAAGGTGCCGGGCGAGGTTTCGGCACTGGTCGATCTTCTCCAAGGGGATTCCAACGACAAGTGGATAAAGACAGCTACCGTCGCCGCCCTGTCCACCCATTCGACGAATGTCTTCTCCGCACTCAAGGAAAGAGGGGTGGGCCCGGGACGTATTCTCGAGTTCGCCGCGGACCTGCAAAGGAACGGTTCAGGCTTGAAGGATTGTTCTCCGGAGATACTCGATTACTTGAAGGAAGTCGCCAAGGACCTGTCCGGGACAGATTCCCTTTCCTCGGCAAAGAGGCTCGAGGCCACCCGTCTTCTTGCGAAATTGGACCCTTCGGCCGCCCGCAAGCCCTTGACGAACTTGCTAGCAGAACAAAACGAAGACCTTCGACACGGGGCTTTGCAAGAGTTGATCAGCTTGAATCCCGATGGACTGGGGAAGACAATCCTTGAGCTTTGGAGAGATCTAAGCCCCCGTTCCCGAGATGAAGTCCTGGCCTTCTTGCTCAAGGGTGGAAGTAAGAGCGGGCTTTTGCTCAGTTCGATTGAGAATGGAAAAATTGCGGTCAGGGACCTGCCCGCCAATCGGATCAAGTCCCTTCGCGAACTTAATGACGCAAGCCTCCGAGTCCGAGCCGTCAAGTTGCTCGGACCAATACCTTCAATAAATCCGAAACTCACCCGGGCAAAGGTCATCGAGAGCTACTTGCCATCTCTCAAAATGCAAGGCGTGAGTGCTCGCGGGGAGATCATCTATTCCCAAAGGTGCGCATCCTGTCATCGGGGGTCAAAGCAAGGATTTGCCCTCGGCCCCGATCTCGTAACCATGAAATCACACGGGGCTGAAAAGTTGCTCGCCAACCTGATTGATCCGAGCCGGGAGATTGCCGCTGACTTCGTGACCTACGAGGTTCGGACTGGCAAGGAAACCTTATTCGGCCTTCTTGCCAACGAGACTACCTCGCACCTCACCATCCGTTTTCCTTTTGGGAAGTCCGTCACCCTTGAACGCAAGGACGTGCACGGAATGAAGAGTCATGGCGCGTCCATCATGCCTGCCGGTCTGGAAGAAGGGCTCGACCACCAGTCCATGGCCGACTTGCTCGCCTTTCTCGTCGATCCCGAACAAGCGACTTCTGCCAAGAAAGAGGAGTAAGGTTCCGAGAATGCTTCTCCATAATATTAGCGGAAACATGTCGCAAGAAGGATAAATATATACGAGATAAAGAGGTTATGTTTTCTCGATCGATAAATTGCATGGCACTGGGTTGATGGGTTTCTGCGAATGAACTCCCTCAAAACCAACTAACCCAAAAGACAATGCTAGGCATATCTGAAATCCTGCTCTTCCTAATCCCGTTACTCGGATCAGTCCCACCCGTTGGCATCTCCCTGCCCAACCCTGCGACCGCCGCCCGCTTTCAGGCCGTTGCCGGCCAACTCGATCGAGGAGGTCTTGTTCATGCCTATGTAAGCGTGGATGACCACCGACTTCGGCCAACCCAACGCAAAGACCGAGGCCGTCACCTTGCGCTTGCAAGGCTCCAAGGAAGTCATCAAGGTGGGCGAATTCGTAATTCCGGGCAAAATTGCAACGAACCAGATGGTCAGGAAACCAAGATGATCCGGGTTCCTTGTTCCTTAAGGTTTTCACAACCCATGAATCTAAATATATCCATCCCTGTCTTACAAAATTTTTACAAACTCTGACTTCATTTCTGACTTAAACCTGTCATTCCTGATTATGAATAAAGTACTGCCATGATTGAAAATTTAAAACCAAATACTACACTTTACATCCTCTTAATCGCCTTTTTTGTCCAGGTTCTTCATTCGCAGGCTTTGGCTGAAGAGCCCCAATTTTCTCCACTTTCACAACGTTCACAACGACAGATTTCGGATGCGGAACTTCAAGCCATATCGGATCTGCATATTGCCGTAGAGGGAGGGAGCCTTAAAGCTGTTAGCAAATGCCTGGAAGCAGGTACCGATATAGACTGCGTGCTGGGTAAGCTTTCCTATCGCGTTTTACATAAGGCGGCGAGG
>JABJCN010000221.1 GCA_018668635.1 Opitutia bacterium | reverse complement strand
TCTTTTCATGCGTTTCGATTAGAAATATATCAACTGACTGCTTTTTTATCTTTATTTGAGGTGTATGTAATTTGAAATTCTCTCCCTTACGGCAAACACCTCCGTGAACCAAGCTTATGTTACAATGAAATTCTTAATAAATTAGAAGCAGTGCTAATGGATGTTGTTCTGAAACAATAGGGACAGGCCCTAATAAGCTCTCGCGTTCAAATTCTCAAATGTATTTATTTAATTTGTTTCTTATTTGATGTTTTACCTACAACTGCCATTGCAACCATCAAAACACTGATGTCAGCGGGGTTGATCCCACTGATACGACTTGCTTGGCCTAGATTGTCTGGCCGAATCTCCGATAGTTTTAGTGCCCCTTCCTTTCTTAGACCTGGAAGATTTAGGTAATCGAACGTCTTATCAATTTTGACCATCTCCAGGTTTTTTAATTTATTTACCATTTTCTGTTCACGTTCGATATATCCCTGATACCGAATGCCGTAGAGAATTTCATCACGGATAGATGGCCCCAAATCATTAAAACCATCTGGCCACATCTCAGGAGATTCTCCCCTTCTGATGATTTCTGCAAAAGTACTTCCAGATAACCGACCCCGTTCCAGTTGATTTCGCCATCCGGTTACAGATTCAACTTTTTTCTTGATGAGCTCCATTCGGCGTGACGAAACAAGACCGTGTTTTTTCACATGCCGGAAAAGACGGTTTTCTGCACTCCCGTGATTCAGGCAGAGACGAAACTCTGCACGGCTGGTAAACATTCTATAGGGCTCGTTTGTACCCTTTGTTACCAAGTCATCAACAAGAACCCCGGCATATGCTTCATTTCGGCCGAGAATCATTGGTTCCTCGCCTCGAGTTTTAAGAACTGCGTTTACACCTGCAATTAATCCCTGGCAGCCCGCTTCCTCGTAACCTGAGGTTCCATTAATTTGGCCTGCAAAGAAAAGGTTTTCCACTTTTTTGGATTCGAGATTCGAAAATAACTGTGTTGGTGGAGCAAAGTCATATTCCACTGCATAAGCAGGGCGAAGCATTGCAACATTCTCCAACCCAGGAATTGTTCTCAGCATCTTATCCTGAACATCAAAAGGCAGGCAGGTTGATAGTCCGTTTATATACCATTCATCGGTATTCAGACCTTCGGGCTCAAGATAAATTTTGTGGCTATCCTTTTCCGCAAAGCGTACAAATTTATCCTCAATACTTGGACAATAACGTGGCCCGGCACATTCTATTTCTCCGCTGTACATTGGTGAAAGGTGGAGATTTTTTTTGACCACGTCCTTGGTTTCCTGACTGGTTTGAGTAATCCAGCACGAAACCTGATTTTCCCCTGGTGGCCATCCTGCTCGGGTTTGGCCTGGATGTTCCACGTGGAACAAATCACTATCATCACGCGTCTCTTGAAATGTAAAAAATGTTGGTTTGCTATCCCCTTTTTGTTCCTCCATTATTGAGAAATTCATAGAGCTTCCCAATACTCTAGGTGGAGTTCCTGTTTTAAGCCTTTCCAGTTTAATCCCTGCTTCTATGAAGCTTGAAGACAGTCCTTTAGCCGTGTGGTCCCCGAGCCTTCCGCCTTCGGATTTTTGTTGCCCAATATGCATTAGGCCTCGAAGAAATGTCCCTGTTGTTACAATAACTGCGCGCGCATAGAATTCTATGCCGAAAGTAGTCTGCACACCAATCACTCGTCCATTTTTATATATCAGGCTTTCGACCATTGCCTGAAAGAGGGTGAGGTTAGGCTGTAGTTCCATGATGTGTTTCATGCGAAATTGATATGCCTTCTTGTCGCACTGGGCTCGTGGAGCTTGTACCGCCGGACCCTTGGATGTATTGAGCAATCGAAACTGAATTGCCGTGGTATCAGTGTTCATGGCCATCTCACCACCTAGAGCATCAATTTCACGAACAATCTGACCTTTGGCCTGGCCACCGATTGCAGGATTGCAGCTCATTTGGGCAATAGTGTCGATATTGCCTGTCAGTGTCAGTGTGTCTGCGCCCATCCGTGCAGACGCCAGAGCCGCCTCGCAACCAGCGTGTCCAGCACCACAAACAATGGTATCGTAAGGGTGGCTTTTGCCAAATTTCAATCCTGGTTTCATGAGTTGGTCAATATAGTGATCTATTATCCCATAATATTACTCTTTGGTATAGAGGGGAGGTCATCCTTAATTTCAAGGTGGAAAAGAACGAAAATATAAACAAGGGACAGACCCTAAAACGTTTCACGTGGAACACTCCTGTTTCTTTTACAAGGGGAGGGGAGTATGGACCCGATATTTTGCAAACAGATCCACTTGCTCTTTTTTTCCGTTAGGTTGTTATCTCTATATACGATGAAAGTCATACTTCCCGGTGGATCAGGTCAAATTGGATCAGCATTATCAGCCCGCTTGCATTCCGAAGGCCATGAAGTAGTTGTCCTTAGTCGCCATGAATTCTCTGCTCCATGGCAGGTTATTCAATGGGATACACTTTCATTGGGTTCATGGGCAACTGAGTTGGATGGGGCAGATATTGTCATTAATCTTGCGGGACGCAGCGTTAATTGCCGATATAATGCCTCCAATCGTCTTGAAATTAAGAATTCAAGAGTTAGAACAACTCAATTGATTGGCGACGCTATTAATCTGTGTCAATCCCCGCCCAGTCTTTGGCTTAATTCAAGCACAGCAACCATCTACAGTCATCGATATGATGCTCCTAACGATGAAATTACTGGTATTCCCGGGTCTTTGGATACCCAATCACCTTCTACATGGCGCTTTAGCATAGATGTAGCAGAGAGCTGGGAAAAGGCTGTTGATGAATACAAGTTACCCTCAACACGTGTTGTAAAGCTGCGCACTTCAATGGTAATGGGGCCTGCCAAGGGAGGAGTATTTGATGTTTTCGTTGGCTTGGCACAGAAAGGTTTAGGGGGAACCCTGGGAGATGGTCGTCAGTTTGTATCATGGATTCACGAGGAGGACTTTATACGTGCCATTCTCTGGATTATTGAATCACAAAGTATTTCAGGGCCTGTTAATATTTGTGCACCACACCCATTGCCCAATAGTGATTTCATGAGGGAATTGCGTCAGGTTTGTCGTGTGCCATTTGGACTCCCGGCTAGTAAGTGGATGTTAGAAATCGGTACTTTTTTCATGCGCACCGAAACTGAATTAATCCTCAAAAGTCGCCGTGTTGTACCATCTCGTCTTATAGATAGTGGTTTCACTTTTAACCACCCGACCTGGGCGAGGGCAGTAGAAGATTTATATCGTAATTGGAAAACAATGACTTCGCGCTAACATGATACTACTTTCCGATACAAAAACTTGAAAAGATTTCATCTAGAACTTCTTCTGTATCCACAGTGCCCGTGATCGATGAAATCTTTTCCAAGGCAACCCGCAAGTCAATTGCCGCAAGCTCTGCAGGACCATCCTTCGCAAGGTGTTTTTGTCCTTCGATAAGGTGTTTTTGTCCTTCTTCCAGCAATATGCGATGTCGAGTATTGATAACCACAGTTTCTTCATCAGGAAGTTCAATCAAAGCCTCGAGTTTTTCCTGTAGGCCCGCTTTCAGTTCGTCCAGACCCTTCCCGCATAGAGCTGAAATGCGCTTTCGAGAAAGTTTTGGAATATACTCTGTGAAATTTTTGCTTTCTTGAAGATCAATTTTGTTTTCGGCAATAAGGCAATTAGCAGGAGTTAGTTTCTCTATAAGGTTTTTAGGCAAATCAGGAGGATTTTCTGTGGTATCAATTACCAAAATATAGAAGTCGGCATTTTCTGCAACCTTCAGACTGTGTTCCATTCCGATCCGTTCGATTTCAGAACCACCATCCCGTATACCTGCGGTATCAATAATTTCCAGATCGAGTCCCCCAAATGTAATACGTTCAGCAATAAAATCACGAGTCGTGCCGGGTGTGTCGCTGACGATAGCCCTTTCTTTGTTTAATATGGCGTTAAGGAGGCTACTTTTCCCTGCATTTGGAGCACCAAGTATTGCGAGGCGAACTCCTTGGGATAGAGCTTCATGGTAGCGGTTGGTTTCGATAAGACGGCCAATGCTGTTAAGAATTTTTCTTAGTTCTCTTTTTGGGCCTTCTTGGTTTTCTTCTGGAAGATCCTCTTCCGGGAAGTCAATATAGGCTTCAAGGTGAGCGCAAAGTCGAATGAGTGGTTCTTTTATCGTCCGGATATTTTCACCCAGGCCGCCACGAAGATGTCGTTGGGCCACAGCCAGAGCTTTCTCGCTTTTCGCCTGAATAAGTTCCATGACAGCTTCTGCCTGTGACAAATCCATTCTTTGATTAAGAAAGGCCGTGCGAGTGAATTCACCAGGTTCTGCGGGTCGACAACCTCGGGCCTGAAGGTCATCAAGGATTTTTTTTGCAATGAGCGGATTACCATGGCAGGCGATTTCAAGGGTGGAGTCCCCGGTGAAGGAGCCATCTTTTTCAAAATATGTGTAGAGCGCTTGGTCCAGCACCACGTTTTCGAGGTTTCGATAGTTTCCGAGGTACGCTTGGCGGGGTTTGGGCAAAGACTTTCTCCCAAAAATTTCCTGCATTATTTGTGGTACGAGTGCCCCGCTCACGCGAACAAGGGCCACCGCTGATTCACCGACCGGGGTAGCCAGTGCAGTAATTGTGTGCTTCTCAGACACCAAAATTATAGCAGAAAATCGCTTTTTCTGAAAGGCAACAACACCTTTATTTGTATTGTGATGGACTTATTTTCAATCCTCTTTCTCTTTCGCAAGAACATCACCAACACTGACTTGAACTTTCTCGTGGATAGACTTAACAATTTCAGCCATCACCTCAGGGTTTTCACGGAGGTAGCTTTTCGCAGCTTCACGGCCTTGCCCTATCATATTGCCATTATAAGCAATCCATGAGCCTTTCTTTTCCAGGATATTGTGATTAACTGCCAGATCCGTTACCGAACCGCTTTGTGAAAGGCCTTCGTTATACATAATATCAAACTCACACTCTGTGAATGGTGGTGCCATTTTATTTTTAACAATTTTGAGGCGGGTGCGATTCCCGACAACCTTTCCAGATGTTTCCTTGATTTGCCCGATACGCCGTATGTCCATTCGAATGGAAGTAAAAAACTTTAGCGCTCGTCCACCTGGCGTGGTTTCGGGGCTACCGAACATGACCCCGATTTTTTCTCTAATTTGGTTGGTAAATATACAGATGCAATTGGTCTTGCTGATGGCACCAGTCAAGCGACGCATTGCCTGACTCATCATACGCGCTTGAAGGCCAACGGTGGCATCCCCCATTTGCCCATCCAGCTCCACCCTGGAGACAAGCGCAGCGACTGAGTCGACGACCACGACATCCACGGCACCAGAGCGGATCAGTGTCTCGGTAATATTCAAGGCATCTTCTCCGCTCTCTGGTTGTGACACCATCAGGTTTTCGAGATCAACACCCAACACCCTGGCCCAGCGAGGATCCAGCGCGTGCTCGACGTCAACGAATACGGCAGTACCTCCTTGTCGTTGAGCTTCTGCTATTACACTGAGGCAGAGCGTCGTTTTACCCGAAGATTCCGGACCATAAATCTCGCATGTACGTCCGCGCGGGAGTCCACCAACGCCAAGAGCCAAATCTACAGCGATATTTCCTGTCGGTATAACGCTTACCTCCATCTTGGTTGCATCACCAAGACGCATGAGTGTCCCTTCTCCAAATTGCTTGTTAATGCCTGAAACGGCGAAGTCCAAGGCTTTTGTACCTTCTTTAACAGCTGCTTTTTTTGCCATAATTCTATTTTTGTTTTAAAAATTAATACTATTTAATATATATATTTTTTAACCTATATTCTATTTCATTGGAAATGCCGCGGAAAGGGGAGGCAACTTCTTTCTTGAAGATTGGTAAAAAAGAGGCTTTGAAACAACTTTTCTACACGAGGTTTTTCAAGTCCAAGCCAGATGAATGATTCGATGCCGATATAATAAGTGAATGCTTGAGCAAATTATCTGGGTTGATTTGGACGCATTGTCTAATCATATAGTTGCTCCTGCACATGAATATTTTAAATCCACAGTCAATTACCCACGTTATTTGGGATTGGAATGGCACCCTTGTAGATGACGCTGCATTTTGTGCATCAATTGTTAGTTCTGTTCTTCAAGAGCAAGGTCTGCCCAGAATCAATGAAGCTGATTATCGCCGACAATTTCGTTTTCCAGTCCGAGAATTTTATAATGAACTGGGTTTTTCTGGAAGTGATAAATCCTACTTGAGAGTCTGTGATTCATTTATATCCAAATATCGGGCCGGTTGGAGGAAGTGTTCTTTGCAGGAGGGGTCGCAAGAGGTGCTGAAAGTGTTAAATGAAAGAGGTTTGGAGCAAGTAATGCTTTCTGCAAGTCATCAGCATGATCTTGAGGCGAGCTTACATTTTTACGGCATTGAACAGTTTTTTTCAGCGATTATGGGGCAGAACAATACACAAGCGGAAGGCAAGGTTCAGTGTGGCAGGAATTGGTTTGCGGATCAGGAGATTTTACCGGAACAGGTTTTATTGGTCGGCGATACAAACCATGATTTTGAAGTGGCCACTGCTTTGGGTGCTCGATGCCTTCTTTATGCTCAAGGCCACCAGAATGAAGACCGGTTGGGAGAATTACCGCCAAAAAAAATTTGGCATCTCAAGGAGGTTCTGGATCATCTTTTGTAATGGAAAGCTTGCCTCGCTCAAGTTATTCTCATGGTCGGATGATTTTATTTATTTTTGCATTACTTCCTGAGGCTCAGCCTTTTTTACAAAGGTTGAAGTTAAAAAAACATTCCCTTGGAACCGGGTTGGAGATTTACCTCAATGATGAATATGCAGCTCTGATTACAGGTATAGGTAAGGTGCCAGCCGCAGTTTGCACGGCTCGAGCTATGCAGCTTACTGAGCTCGCAGATGTAGTACATATCGTGAATATTGGAATTTGTGGATGTCGGGAAGTGACCGCTCCTGTTGGTAAGTGTTTCTTGATTAATAACATTAAGGAAATGGCAACAGGGCGTACATTTTTTCCTGATATGCTGGAGAAGCATTCTTTTACGGAAGGTACATTGATCACGGTGGATTGCCCTCAAAAAGCCGATTCTAGTAATACTCTGATACCGGCTTTATACGACATGGAGGCCGCTGGTATTTTTCAGGCAGCGTCGGCCTTTATTTCAATTGATCGCCTCCATTTCATCAAGGTTGTATCGGACCATCTTCATGATAAACTGCTGTGCCGCGATACGATACAGCAATTAATTGATTCTGTAGTCGACGAGGTACTCAATTTTGTCAGTACATTTTCGATTACGCTTCCCATTGACGTTATCAATGAGCAAGAGCATGCGGCGCTGGATAATCTTCAACTGGCCCTGCGTTTGACGCAGACCCAGTCAGCCCAGGTGAGAGATTTAGCTATGGCCTTTCGGTTGTCTGGTCGTGCCGGGCTCGTTGAGAAGCTATCTGTAGTTGCCAATAACTTCCCAAAAAACTCCACCAAAGCCAGTCGTAAGTTAGCCTTGGAACAAATTGACCATGCCCTTAGAGCCTAGCTATTCCCACATTTATGTTGAAAATGGTGCAGCGGATTATCCTTTCGCCAAATCACTACTTGAAAAATTTAAAAGAGCTAAGGTTATCAATATCCATGATTACAAGGAGGTCTTTAATCGCCCGAAGCAGGATTTTGATTTACAAAAGCAAAGCCCCAAGCTGATTCTGGCTGTAAAGAAGGATAAGTTTCTTTATGATGGGAGTCGTTTCGTTCAGGATTCAAACAACATTAATTTTTTCTATAACGCCCTTAGCCTCAACTGTCCCTATGATTGCTCCTACTGCTACCTGCAGGGCATGTATAGTTCAGCGAATCAAGTTTGTTTTGTAAACTTGGAAGACTTTTTTTCAGCTACAGAACAAGCGATCGAGGTTCGTCGAGACCAAAGCCAACCTCTTTACCTTTGCATTTCTTATGACACTGATTTACTTGGTTTTGAATCCATTGCTCCATATTGTCGTAAATGGATAGAATTCTGCCGGGGCAGGGCAGGGGAGTTGCTCATTGAGATTCGAACAAAGAGTGCAAACTTTTCTGCATTGGCAGATTTACCTGCTGACCCCAGTGTTGTTTTAGCCTGGTCTTTGTCCCCGCAAGAAGTCTGCCATCGTCATGAACGGAAGACACCTTCTTTAAAATCGCGCCTTCATGCTATGTCTCAAGCTATTCAGGCTGGTTGGCAGGTGCGCCTTTGCATTGACCCGATTTTGCCCATAGATAATTGGGATGCCTGTTACAGGGAACTGGTTGACATAATTTTCATGGAAATCAAGCCCGAGGCCTTGCTTGATGCTCATCTGGGGGTATTTCGCATGAGCACGGATTTTTTCAGCAATGCCCGTAAGCGTCGACCAGCCCAGGAATTGTTCTACCGTCCATGGAAACGAGAAAGGGGAACTATCACGCACCCTGAAGCTGAACGCGAAGCTTTGACTAATTATGTCAAAACTCTACTGGCAAAAAGGCTTCCTGAGGAAAAGATTCGTATTTGGTAGAGCCTCAGTTTGTATTGACCGCAACTTGTTGCGAGCGTACCAGAAGACTGTGTTTTCCGGCTGCAGCAAGGACACTTTCCATTACAGTTACAAAAATTCCTGTGAAAATAAAATTTGAAAGGAGACTATTGCGCAAAAAGACCCAAGTTGGGGGGAACCCAGGCAGTCCCAATGTCATACATTGCCACCACCCAGCAAAGGATTTGGCATAACTGGGTTCCTGTAGCCAGCACAGGGAATTTGTCCCAAAGTAGAAAATGATTGAGCCAGCGAGACATCCACCAGCGAGTGAAAGCCAACTACGTTTCTGGGCAACAAGTAACCCCAACCCCAATGCGCTACCAAAGCATAGCAATCGAACCACAAAACTGAGAGAGTTCCAGCCGAGGCCATAATATTTGTTCAGGATTCCTTCTGAGACCATTAGTACACCGAATGGAATCAACCACATTAGGCTACAACGAAAGTATACTGCGCCACAAAACACCAATGCCAAAAATGGAGAAAAGTTGGCAAGATTCTCATTTTCAGCAGCCACCACTCTATAGATGGTAAGGGCAAGAATAAGCATGCCAAAAAAGAAATGAGTGAACGGATGGAGTCTCTTCACTGTCTTAATTATTAGTCTTTACCGTACTCCTGCGAATTTTAAAAGCAAGTTTTCTCGGCCACCCCACAGTAGTTTTTAATGCTAAAATATTTTCTTTGGGATATTGGCTCTCTAAACCAATTTTATATAATTTTACATGAATACCAAACCAAACCCTACCCGCCGTGCCATGTTGCGTGGGCTTGGAACTACCTTGGCATTACCTTGGCTGGAATCGCTAGAGCCTCGACCCCTGAGTGCGGCTGGTAATGCTGTCTCCATGCGTGTGGCATTCGTTTATGCACCTAACGGAGCAATCATGCCCCAATGGACGCCCAAGGGCAGCGGGAAAGATTACACACTGTCACCGACGCTTAAACCTCTGAACGCCATTAAAGACCAGATACAGGTAATTTCTGGGTTAGCGCATGACAAGGCAAGGGCTAATGGCGATGGTGGAGGGGACCATGCAAGGGCCAATGCCACCTTTCTTACTGGTAGGCAAGCCCGTAAGACCGCGGGAGCCGATATCCGTCTGGGTGTTTCTGTTGATCAAATAGCCGCATCTCAAATTGGACACCTGACTCGTTTACCTTCCCTCGAATTGGGTTGCGACAAGCCACGCGGTGCAGGCAAATGTGATTCCGGTTACAGCTGTGCCTATCAATATAATTTATCATGGAAGTCTCAATCCCTTCCCATGCCACCAGAGCATGACCCCAAACTGGCTTTTGAGCGTCTTTTTAGTGGAGAAACGAAAGAAACGAAGCAGCGAAATGCAATTTCAGATAAATATAATAAAAGTCTGCTTGATTTTGTTATGGAAGACACGCGCCGACTCCAGAAAGCATTAGGCCAGACAGACAAGCACAAACTGGATGAATACCTTACCAGTGTGCGTGAGATAGAGCAGCGCATTGTCCGTTCCAGAAAATTTGCTGATCAACAACCTGATTTTAAGAAGCCTTCTGGAATTCCCAATAACTATAGGGAGCATCTTCGCCTTATGTTCGATATACTGCTATTGGCTTTTCAGACCAACAGCACTCGAATTGCTACATTCCTACAGGCGCACGATGGAAGTAATCGTAGCTTTACTGAAGTTGGTGTAAGGCAAGGACACCACTCTCTTTCCCACCATCAGGGGAACGCCGATAAAATAGCTAGCATAGCCAAGATTGACAAGTTCTACATGGAGAACTTTTCAGAGTTCCTGCAAAAGCTAAATCGCATAAAGGAGGGCGAGGGCACTTTGTTGGACAATTGCGCTATCGTTTATGGCAGCGGCATTAGTGATGCCAACCGTCATAGCCATCATGATTTGCCGGTTCTTCTTGCAGGAGGACGCAACATGGGCTACAAACCCGGTCGCCATGTTATCTTGGACAAAGACCAAGAAACCCCGATGGCAAACCTTTACTTAACAATGTTGCATCGATTGGGCGTAAAGGCGGATACATTAGGAGATAGTACTGCATTTCTTAGTGGCGTATAACTCCTTGTGGGTATTTTATTCAGTCTTTTGAGGTAGCCCTTGTCCCTTTTCAATTACCCCGCCAAGGGCCAGTGATGGCAAGAGTCTGGCCATTTTTTTGAATGTTAACAAAAAGGATCTTTCCGTCCGGGGAGAAGCAGGCACCTGCCAGTTCTGAACTGGAGTAATTATTAAGGGAAAATCTTGAAATCTCGCCCTTTGGTGTAACGCGTAGCATGGCACAACTTCCACTATTATCCTCACAAATAAATAAATCGCCCCAAGGAGCCACGGTGAGATTATCACAATTTTCAATAAGGCTTGATGCGTGAGACTCGATATAGAGCTGAAGTTTGCCTGGTCTAACTAGTTCTTTGGGTGTGCCTTCGAAAGGACTTGGAGTATATCGAAAAATCTGTCCGCGCATAAATGGACCACCATTTGTACAGGCCCAGTATATTGAATCATTACCGTACCACATGCCTTCGCCTCTGGCAAAAAGTGCAGCGCCTTTTGTGTGTCCCTGTTGCCTGAGGCTGTCGTCAGGAGACTCTACGTCATCAATATCAACCCACCTGGTCTGAATCCACTTTGCAACAGGCATCTTTGGAGGCAGACTATTCATCCAGTTCCGAGTGTCCATACCTCGTCGCTGTCGAATGCGCAGAGCTTGAAGCTTACCTCCGGCAGCAGGGTTATTTTTAACCCTTGGGATGAAACGATATATCAGTCCATCGTGCCTATCCTCGGTCTGGTATATTATCCCTGTTTTAGCCGCAACTGCTATTGCTTCGTGACGAAACCGGCCCATGGCCGTAAGGGGCACTGGTTGAATTAAGCCCGAGTCGGCTCTTGCCGGAATATCAAAATTATAGCCATGGTCTTTAGCGTAGTTCCCTCCCTTTGTTGTATTTGTCTCTTCGCAGGATATCCATGATCCCCAGGGGGTTTTTCCGCCAGCGCAATTCCACTCTGTTCCGGCGAGACTTAGGAATTGTTTTTCTACAGATTGTGTTTCGCCATTGTAGACAACGGTCGTGGTACCTCCATAGCCAGCAATTTTATTGTCGGCACCAACATCATAAATCTTGGAGTGGTCAATCTTTCTACTCAGTTCAAAGTCTTGTCCAAAAGGGGAGTGCTTGGGATGATCTGGAGAGACCTCGTGATTGCGAACAAGGATGATCCTTCCGTTTTCACCCTGGAAGGCCCCCATCCCATCATGTTGCCCTGGGACGACAAGACCATCGTCCATGCTTTCACCACGTTGTGAAATGACTTTATGTGAAAAACCAAGAGGCAACTGTAAGATTCGGTTTGGATCAGGTTGTAATGGTCCATATCCTATACTTGCAGAAAGAGCCTTTGATGCATTGGCCTTTTCTACAAATGACCTCAACCCCAGAAATGCAGAAGCAAGAATACAGCCTTGATTTATAAACCTTCGCCGTCCAATCATCTTGCTTTCTTATAAATGCAGCAATTTAGCCTAATCACCAGCGAGTAGCTTTTTCAGCATGGTAAGGCGTTGCTGAGCATATGAAACCTCGTATGGCTTCATCTTTCGAGCGAGTTCTTCCCGTGTTCGAACCGCTCCTTCCATGCCGTTTTCTCCCGCAATGGTGTACCAGACGTAGGCCTCGGTAAGTAATTTGCGTGTACCCCGGCCTGATTCATAGAGAAACCCTAGATTAAACTGAGCTCGTGCATAACCGTCGCGAGCAGCAACAAGATAGTTCTCATATGCCTTTTCTGGTTTAGCTGGCGTGCCTTGGCCATAGTCAAGCATAAGCCCGATATAATAGTGTGCTTCTTTTTTTCCACCAAGCGCCGCATTAGAAAAGCACATATATGCCTCACGGAAGTTTTCTGCGGAAGGTGTTTGTGCTCGGTATAAGCGGAGGCCCCTTTCAAGCCACGCTCCCGGGGAGAGGGTCGGTGGATTATTTGATGCATCTTTTTGGGCGTTTGCCAAACGGTTTGCCTTCTGGATCGACCGAAGGTTATTGGCCGCTGCTTCGTGGCCTTGTGCCGCCGCTTTTTCAAACCATTTGGTCGCCATGTCAGTATTTTGGCCTATCCCTTGCCCAAGTAAATACATTTCGCCGATTTTATTTTGGGAATCCGGATGCTGGTTATTACTGGCCGCAAGCCAGTACCACCAGTATGCTTTTTTATAATCTGGTGGACCAAGCAGGCCACCGTGGTAGATTTCACCTAGTTGATTTTGAGATGCAGGATGTCCTTGTGCTGCCGCACGTTCAAGCCAGACAATAGCATTTGCTGGCTCTGGAGCCTCTGCGCCTGGGGGGGCAAGATATTCCATCCCTAGTTTATACAGGGCTTCAGCGTGTCCTTTTTCTGCAGAACGCTGGTAATATTCACGTGCTTTTTGGGGATTCGGTGCGATTGCTGCCCCTTCTGCAAAATTTTCTGCAATTTTATATTCCACACTGGCAATATCTGATTTCTGCTCCTTCTGTTCTTCCTGAAATTGCTTTGCCGCCTTTGGTGAATGTAGGAATTCATGTTGCGGCTTTTGGGGCAGGTTTGTGGATGCAGGCTTGTTAACAATTGGTTTTGCCAATGGTGTTTGTTGAGCCACAGCATTTTCTCTGGATCCAACTTTTGGGAGTGGGCCCGCAGGTCCTTCAGGGCCGGATTCTGCCTGGGCTTCAGAAACTACTGGGGCTTTAGGCTCAGTGGGCCTTGGGAGGCCTTGGGCTTCTGCTTTACTAAACCACTCATTTGATTTTGCCTTGTCTGCGTTTATTCCTATACCGTCCCGAAGCATAAGGGCCATTTTGTATTGTGCTGCAGGATGCCCTTGCATCGCGGCTTTTTCATATAAGGCATATGCGCTCTCAAGGTCTTCATTTGTACCTTGCCCTTTCTCATGCATCCGGCCCAAGAGGAAAAGTGAAGAAGTATGGGACTGGTTCGCAGCAAGCTTTAACCAAGCTAAGGCGTTGGCGGAGTCCTGTGCCACTCCACGCCCGTCAAGGCAAAGGCGGCCTAGATTAAACTGAGCGTCAACATGGCCTTTATTTGCTGCTTTCAGAAACCATTCTGCTGCTTCTGCTGGCTTTGAGATACCATGTTCCTTGCCTTGTAAATCAATCAACGCCAATCGGTATTGTGCTTCTGTATGGCCTTGATCCGCTGCTTTTTTAAACCATTGTTTTGCGACCGGTAGGTTCTCTTGCACGCCTTGTCCAGTTAACAAGTGGTAAGCGTATTGGTACTGGGCATCACGTATTCCTTCCTCGGCTTGAAGCTTTAGGAATTGTACCGATTTTTCATTTGGACCTGAAAGGCCGTCTGGCAGATCACTATGAATCTTCTCTTCCTGGTCCGCAGTTAATCCAGCCTCTTTTTTTCCGCCACAGGACAGAAATAAAAGGCTCGCCAATCCAATAAATGGGCAATTCCTCAAAATCCTCACTGGTGTATATTCAAAGAGATTTTCAAAAAAAAGAAATCTTTTTTTCCATCTCAGTAAAAATATAGCAGACAGAGGCCGTACCTTCTCGGCAATTTAATGCGGAGCTACGTTTTTAGCCGGGTTTTCATGTCCCTGTTCATCGTGCTGTTTGGGATTTAATTGCCCGGTGTGTGAGTGCTTCTTATGAACTTCTTCATGGTCTTTATCGTGTCCATGTTCACCATGGTTATGGCCCCCCTTACCATGCCCCTTGGTTTTGCTGACCAGCAATGAGATTGCCTCTACAAGTGTGTGTGGATTTAATGGTTTTTTAAATTCAAGTGGCTCGAGGCCTTCGTGGGCCTCCCTGACCGGCTGAAGTGCGAGATTGTCAGCCCTTGAAATATCTACAGTTCGATTGTCTTTGTCCCCGGAGAGTATAAAAGACTGAATTGGCGGGAAGAAGGGCAGGGATTGAATCGGCGTTCTGGCTTTTTCATCGAGCTTTATGCTTTTAATCCATGCGATGGTGCGCATTGGGTGACTGGCTCGGGGAAGAGAAATTGCCGCAACAACAAATTCCTTATCTTCCGGAGCCTTCTTTTTAAAAAAAGGCCAAGAAGCCCAATGCTTTTTTATGACAAAAGAAACCTTTCCATGAGTATCCGTCTTTTTTTCCATCACTGGTTCTGGCGCAAGATGCTGTACCTCCTCTTCATTTACTGCAAATTGCCTAAGTTTTTGTGCAATTGAATCAATGCGACCAAAACCCTGAAAGATTTTTTCTGCCTGCTCTATTGAATAGTGAGGTTTGTAATTAATGAGTTCATCCCAAGTTTCTTTTTTAAATTTATTACTGATTTGTTCGAGATTGTGCAGACTGATATCATGGAAACTTGATTCGATGGATTTGAAAAATTCTTCTTTTTGTGGTTTTGGAATGTTTGCTTTTTTGTGGAAGAACAAGGATTTAGCGGGAACAAAGAGACCATCGGGGATTTCGTCACGGATTTGGAGAAACAAATCTTCAGGAAAGGGAACCGGGGCAAACCCGCGGTTTTTTTCCTTTTTATATTTTTCTAGTTTTACTGCGCGGGCTTGCTGATTTTTCCAGGCCTTGGTTTCACGTTCTGCATCTTTGATTCCGAGGGTACTACTGTAGAGGTTCTCCATTTCATTCAATAATTCCAATTCTGCGTCCCGGTCCTTCCAGTGGAGGAAACTGGCAACAAATTCATTGCTGACCCATTTCTCGATCTCAGATTTCCGATAAAGACGAATGCTTACATCGTTCAACGGAGTTCCTGCGACCCTGACCTCTCCCGAGTAAATTTCCTTAATTCGTGCGAAATAGACCCCTGTTGTGATGACAGCGATTGCGACAATGACCTTCAGTATCAGGAAGAGTTTTTTCATGCTTTGATTTATTTAAAGTCGGCGAAAATTGTTTTTTCATTAGTGGAAACAGTTTTGCGATTTTACTGGTCCACCTTTGGATTAATTAACATTATTTAAAAAAAGTACTTGAAAAGAAAAGGCGAAATCCTATCCCTGTTTGCCCAATGTCAGAAAATACTGCCACACCCAAAAGGAGTCGTACACCCATGGACCTTGGTTTCATGGACGTGGAAAGTCTCCAGCGTTATGTAACTGATTCCGGCAAGATTCAGCCTCGTCGATTCTCCGGTCTTACACCGAAGCAACAGCGTCACATCTCCCGGCAAGTCAAGCGTGCCCGTCAACTTCTTCTTATGAAGTAGTTGTTTTGCACCGGAAATACCCGGTACAAGAAACATACCGGGATTATTAAGGTGACCCGGTTTTTCAAGGAAAGCGTTGAGGACTTTAGGTCCGTTGTGGACTTACTTCACTCCGGTGAATTAGTCGCTCTTCCTACTGAGACTGTTTACGGTCTTGCAGGGGATGCGTTGCGCCCGAATGTAGTCCGAAAAATATTCGAGGTAAAGATGCGACCTTTCATTGATCCCCTCATTGTCCATATTGCAAATTACGGGCAAGTGGAGGAGATTGCTGAGCCTCCCCGGGAATTAGACCTTTTGGCTGAGTCTTTTTGGCCCGGCCCATTGACTGTAGTGCTTCCCAAAAAGGCCAAGGTACCGGATCTTGTGACGGCGGGATTGCCTTCTGTTGGAATTCGTATGCCATCTCATTCATACATTCGTAAAGTTCTTCAGCAGAGTGGGCTTTTTTTGGCGGCCCCGAGCGCGAACCCATTTGGTTATCTGAGTCCGACGAGAGCCGTTCATGTTACTAACTCTTTTGGGCCCAAGGTTCCCCACATAGTGGATGGTGGCAATTGTAAACATGGAATTGAATCTACAATCCTTGGTCTATTGAATCCGAATGAACCTGTTCTTCTTCGCCCTGGGCCAATTGCCCGTGAGAAACTGGAAGCTATTCTGGGACGACAGATAAACATACCATGCAAGGGCTTTGAAGAGTATGGCGAGGTAAACCAAATTGCCCCCGGAAACTTGAAAAAGCACTATAGCCCTAGTACGCCTATGGATTTATTTCCCAATGGATCCAGCGCACCCCAAACTTTCAAGGCGAGCAAAACACCAACGGCTCTCGTCTTTTATCAGAGAAAGAAGGAAACCCCGGCAAATGAGCATTGCTTTTGGTTAACCGAGGATGGCGATCCGAAAGTTGCCGCCCCAAAGCTATTCGCCTTACTGCGAAATTTGGATGGTCGAAATTATGACCGTATTTGTGTTGAAATGGCACCCCCTGAAGGCTTGGGTGCCACGATCAATGATCGCCTGCTTCGTGCTGCGGCAAAATAACCGAGCGCTCAGGCTTGAGCTTCCCCTGATTGTTCACCGAGATTTATATTTTTTACCGCTCTTGGCTTTTGCCTGGGTTGGCGAGATGCGATTGGAGAAGGGGTCGCGTCCTCACGTGCAGCATAATAGCTCTTGTAATGTCCCGTATAGTACTCGGAGTAGTAATATTCGGCAGCCTTTGATTTCATATTATTTAGGACAACACCAAAGATGGGCTTACCCGCTTCCGATAATTTTCTTACGGTGGTCGTGGCGGTATTTCGCTTTACGGTATTGTATTTGACAACGAAAATTATGCCATCCACAAGTGGGATAATGTTAAGAGCATCGCTTACTGCGGCGAGGGGAGGTGAGTCGATAATTATCTTATCGTAGTATTGTCGCAGGTCCTCAATTAGAGCAGAGAAGTTTGCATTGTTAAAAACTGTCATTGGCGTACGGGAGCGACCGCCGGCAGCCAAGATATCCAGGTTTGGGAATACTTCCTGCTCTATGACGTCTTCGAGGTTTGCTTCATTCTGAATGTAGTCAAGAAGGCCAGAATCATGCTCAATTTTAAGGGACTTGGCAACATTGGGTAGTCGTAGGTCACAGTCTAGAAGAATGACCTTGTAGCCACTTTCAGCAAAAGTGAAGGCAAGATTAGTGCTAACAAAGGACTTGCCTTCTCCCGGGATGGTGGAGGTGTTAAGGATCACCTGGGCCTCCTTGCTGGCATCGTTCACGCCAAGTGTGGAAAAAATACTTCGAAAAGCCTCCTTAACGTGGTGGTCCTTTGCAGACTCAATTATCCTTGCTTTTTCAAAAGAGTCCTTTTTCCGAATCTGTGGGATTACGCCGATCAGTGGCAGTTTGATAACTTGTTCTATATCAAATGGGCTCTTGACTCGATTATCAATGAATGCGGTGAAGAAAACCATAAAAATTCCAAATGCCGAACCAAGAAGAATGCCCATAGCCATGTTTAGGATGATGTTGGGGGAGAATGGTTCTGTGGGTGCCACACCTTCTTGGAATATATTGACACTGGATTCCCGTGTATCCGTGCGTACGCTTTCCTGAGACATTAGGACCTTGAGGTGCTCCAGAAATTTGCGCTCTAGATCCAGTTGCCGAGTCAACCCTCCATATTCCTCCCGGTTCTTCTCAAGGTCATTATACTCCTGCTCTTTCTGGGTAACGGACCCCAGGGCGTCATTGTAATTAATTTCAGTAAGCTGAAAATCAGCAAAGGCTTTATTCCTTGCGTGGGTAATCGCATCTTTTAGCTCTTTTTCAGTTTGGGCCAGAGCTTGATTGGCCTGGATCATCTTGGGGTGTTTATTTCGATAGCGGGATTGCAAGAGGCCAACCTCTTCCTTGCGTTGACTGAAGCGAGTCATTAAGGAGGAGACATGGGTAGAGCTTGAAATTGAAGTAAGGTCAAGAAGTCCAAAAAGAGGATTGGAGGTTTTTTCAAAAGCTAAAATTTGCTGCCAACGTAATTGCATCACGGTGTAGCCGTCTTTTTTTTCAATAAGTCTCTTTTTAACGAGGGCGAGTTCCTGAAGTAGAATATTTTCATTATTATCTAAGCCGAGTCCTCTGAATTTTGTCTTATATTGAACCGCTTGCTGTTCCAGTTTACTTACCTTTTCCTGTTGCTCTTGAACTTCGGTCTCTAACTTCGCAATATCCTGAATACTTCTTTCTGTGCTTCGGCCTAGTTGGTAGTCGCGAAAACATTGAGCGAAAAGGTTGACCACTGAAGCGGCGATTTCCGGATCCTGATGTACGAACTCGATGCGTACGTTCCAGCTCAAGCGAGTTGGTATTATGCTACGGTATTCATGGAGTACAGGAAAGGCAATGATGGGCTCATTTTCGTCACCCCCCCCCTGAAAGGGCTCAAGAAAAGCATTGTACAAGGCCTCTTTAGCCTGGAGGCGCTTTTCAACCATGGCGGTTATTGTCGGGCTTTCTAATATTTTGGTCAGAGAGACGAATTCCTCATGGCCAAACATTGATTCCGGCGACTTTTCATTCCCTGTATCAATAGGCGTGCTGTTAACACGCGCCAAATTAATCTGGGAAACACTTTTGTAAAGTTTCGGTTTTTTCAAGGTGTAGAGCAGGGCTCCAGTGACAATAATTGCGAAGCAGAAAAGAAAGAGCCAAAAGCGTTCCCTGAAAATAATTACATAATCCTTGAATGAGCGATGCTCGTGGGTTTCGGGTTCATATCCTCCGTAGTTGTAGCCGTAGTTATATCCCCCGTCATATTTGTAACCTCGGTAGGAGGTTTTTTGTGGTTCTTGTTGCGGATCGGGGTCCATTATTTATTGGCTTCTTAATTAATTCCTGCGGGTTTTCAGGTGAGCCTTTCCGGGACAAAGATGATGTCGCCATCTTCTAGTTCAATATCACGTGTTTTGGAGTCTCTCATAATGCTTTTAACATCAATCTCTTTTGATTGAACCCGCCCTTCACTGTCCGTTCGCTTCAGTTGAACCCTGCCAGTGTTTGCCAATCGAGTAAAGCCTCCGGCAGCACTGATAGCCTCCACAAGAGTAAGCTTTCGGTCCGCAGGAATAGGCACAAACCCGGGCCGACCCACTTGCCCGAGAATATTAACTTTGCTTCTTAAGTCTGGCACCGTAATGATATCTCCATCCTGTAACTCCAGGTCTTTGATTCCCTTCTCCCTCATAATACTTTCGGCATCAAACGTGTAGACCTCAATCCTTCCATTTTTTACTGTTCGCTTTAATTGGACTTCTTTTTTCTGTGCCTGCCGTGTAAAGCCCCCCGCAGAACTAATTGCCTCAACAAAAGTTAGTTTTCGGTCCGGTGCAATTTGGACAAAGCCTGAACGAATAACCTCCCCCAAAACGCTCACTTTTCGAGGGGAAAACTCCATTACGGTTACGGAGACTTGCGGGTTCCACAGGAATTCTTCATCATAGTACCTCCTTGCAATCTCCTTTTGTGCCATGGCAAGGGTCATGCCCGCAATCCTGAATGGCTTAATCAGCACCAGATGAACTTGACCATCAGCTTCTATTCGGGTTTGGCGCCGGAGATCCAGTTCTTGAAAAACGTCTACCTGAATCAAATCGGATGGTCTCAGTATGTAATTTTTTGTATTCTGGTTGGCTAATGCAGATGTTTGGGCGAATAACACTTCGCCTGTTGCTGTCCAAATAAAACATATACAGAAAATCCACTTCATGAGAGTTTCAAGTTATGAGCGGATGATCCATGGATCAACTCGTTTTTCCGCCATTCCAGCCTAATTTCGGAGTTTCAGTAGCGGTATGAAGTCCCCAATGCAAAGTTGTGGTTTTTGTAATCCAAAGTTTTACCTGAAGCCTTGAATTCATTCCAATCATAGCGATAACTGGAGCGGAAGTCCCAATGTGACCTTCGGGGTTGCACTTTGAGAGTGACGCCACCGTTGGCACCCAAGTCTTTGCGCCCTGTGGAGTACTTACTGTGGAGTACTTGAATGTTCGTGCCAAGAACCACGGCCTCGGAAAAGAATATATCAAAACCTGCATTTGCACTAGTAACCTCTATGGATGCTCCTTCTTTAGATCCTACCGAAAAGTCACGGAAAAGACCTGTATTCAGGTGTAATTTTTCAGTGGGCATATATTTGAGCTGAATATTTGTGGCTAAAGAGTGTGCCTGGCCTTGGGCAATGACTTGGTTGTTGGAATCTCGATTCTGGTAACCGACAACCATTTGTAAATCTGTCTTGGCGGTGACGTGTCCGAGCAAACTGAGGTTAAGGTAGTGGTCCTTATATTTTGTACTTTCGCTCACCCCAAGACTACGATTCATACGATAGCGGTATCCAATGGAAGAGTCTAGTTTTGGAGTTATTTTATAGAATAAATCTATTGGAAGTGTCATAGACTGGAGGTCATTAAAGCTTTCATAGTCTGTGTCATTCCAGGTCATTCCTGAGCGCAGGCCTGTTTTTGGGCTGAAAGCAATATGGAACTTGAAACCTAAGTTTTCCAGATTACTATGCACGATATCATTCTCCAAACGGGCATTACCGTTCCTCTCGAAATCAATATTCTGAAGTACTTCCTTATTACTCCAAAATACACCAACCCCGAAAAGATCGCCATTGTAGCCAGTCTGAACCCCCAAGTCCCAAGGTTCATCGTTAAAGTCGGTTTCTTCCAAGAAATGTATAAAACTTCGTTTGGCCCCAAGTGCAAATTCAAATCGAGAGCTTTCTTCAAAAAGAACAAAATCCAATCCAGGGCTAAACCGGAACACGAGATCACTCCGTTCATTTTCACTATGGACAGCCATGGTAATATTAGACAGGGATTTAATTTCCAAATCCGCCTCCACATGCAACCCGACATGTTTTCCAATGCTTACCATCGGAGCACAATAGAGTGACACTCCTGCAAGAAGCATGGAGCCATACAAATATATCAGGGAGAATAAACAGGCCTTCACGTCAAGTTTTCCAGCCAGCGGGGTAGTATAGGTTCCTGAGGGAATCTCATCTATTTTTTAAATTCGATTATTTGTTTATTTCATTATTTGTGGCAAGCCTTGAAATGCCTCACCCCATTTCTCCTTCCAACCTTTTGTGTTTACGTTGTTCGCTAATTGCTACATTCAGTTTATTTGAGATACGTCATTTTTGCCCTCATGGAATTGCTTTTGCTCGCCTGATGAAGAAAGAACATAAGAGCCATGCCGAACCTGCACTTTGGGGGTTCGCCCAACGGACATTTCCTTCTGGGTCCCGCCCCCAAATCCATTTCTGCTGGGGACGCATCTCATTGGTTCTTTTGGGGTTGACTATCGTCGGTTGGTTAACGGTTGCAGGCGCACTTTACTACTACTTTAAGAAAAAACTCTATTTTGACGAAGCCTCATACCTTAACATGGTTTCTTTGCCATTCCGTATTGATGCTCATCGTAAGGAATTGGGCAACTTTCATATAGAGAAGGCCAAGGGACTTATTCAGCAGAAAAAGTACCGGGAAGCACTTGACTTCCTACGTGCAGGAGTTGCTCGTTCTCCCGGCAATCTCGAAGGCCGTCGCATGTTGGCTGAATTTTTTGACTTTGGGCTCAAGCAGCATGATGATGCTGCAGACATTCTGATGCGAGGAGTTGCCAATGGCGGTGTGCGTGACCCTGAATATATGTCAGCAGTCTTTCGTTATCTACTTCTGCACGAATATGACGATCGCATAGTTGAGCTAGGTGAGGATTTACTGAAGGAAGACATTGAACAGGACAAAGTAAGTCGGCTAACCGCTTTGGCTACAGCTACGGCCTGCTTCAATCTGTACAAATATGAACAGGCTCTTTTGCACATTGACCAGTATAACCTTTTGGAAGTCCCAGAAGGGAATATTCTTGCCTCACAGGTATACTGGGGAAGGGGAGAGCGGCAGAAGGCACTCGTCCTGCTTGCTACAGCCGCAGGAAGGTTCCCATCGGCAGCTCAAATCCATACTCGCATCAGTGATTTTAACTTGGAGGCTGGCGACCTTCATGCAGCTCGCCGAAATGCGGTTCTTGCTCAGGTAACAAATCCTATGAGCCTAGATATCGCCCTGAAAGTATTGACGCTTGAATATCGCCTTGGCATGGCGGAGCGGGCGGAAAATAGTTTCCGTGAAGTCCTAAATAATTTTCCAGATGACAGACCGGGCCTTCTTAAAGTGGCCAATGCTGTTTCAGGGCTTGGTAGGGCAGATTTAACATTTCAGGTCGGTGCTCGTGCTCGTGAGGCAGGTTTTGTTGACACCAGATTTTCACTGGCGCAGATGTCGGCATATATTATAGGCACCCAGTTTCAGGATGCATACAATTATGGTTCTATTCTACTTCAGTCTACAGACGAATGGAAGGTCAAATATCATCGCAGCCAATTACTTTGTCTTCTTTCCGTTGCTGCATTTGGTAAAGGTGATACCGAACGTGGTCGCGTCCTGCTTACAGATTTTTTTCAAGCACCACTTCCTCCTGCGGATGAAATTCACCATTTGGCTTCCTATTTTAATAAAAGCGGACTGCTTGCACAAGAGCGGAAGGTCCTTCTTTTTTGCCGAGAAAAACATCCGGGATTTCGACCTGTTTTAGAAGATTTGGTCCGTCAAGATCTCGTGGCTCGTAACTATTTAACCTTTCCATCGCATGTCCGAGACATCCTTCTTGTGCGTCGTAAGAATGCAAAGCTCCTGAGACAATGTATGGAGACCTTAAGCAGTGACATTTTTTTATTCCTGCCGGAGAGACTGGAGTTGGTGGAAAGCCTCGGGAACACTCTTCGAAAAGTTGAGCTCGAGAAAGGCCTTCCGCCATCATGAATCGCCGTCCCTAATGAGCTGTTCGATGCCCAAGAAGAAACTGGAGGATGCCCTATCTTCCCTCAAGGCCCTCGGTCATCGTCTTACTGCTCCTCGAAAGGCAATTCTTGAGGTGATGGCCGCAGAGTCCCGGCCGCTTTCCGTAGAGGATATTCATCATTATGTAGAGCAACAAACGCCTTGTGACCTAGCCACCGTTTATCGTAATATGGATGCCTGTTTGGAGGCCGATATTGTCCAAAAGTGTATGCTTGAAAACGGTAAGGTACTTTTTGAGTTAGTAGGTGAACATGACCACCATCACCATATTATTTGTCGCAAGTGTGAACGCACGGATCGTATTGATCTTTGTCTCACTGAAGAAATGAAAACAGTTGCGTCCTCTCTAGGATTTACTGAGGTTAGCCATGTACTGGAACTCTATGGCATCTGTAGTGCCTGCAAATAGCGACCATTTCTTTAAATTCCCCTGTAAACCCAGAATGCTCGACTCCTTTGCTGGAAAGCTTTTGCTTGTTTACCCCACACTCCCAAGAAACTTGCCAGATTCACCTTTTCTCCATGAGCAACAAGGGATTTCCACCATACTTCGGATCCCACATGCTTGTTAAATAGTAGAGCCTTGGAGCTCCCTGCGTTTGCAAATGGATTTTCTTTCATCCAAGCACAGCTTTGTAGCATCATATGGAAGCTCAGCTCAGTTGGTCGGAAAAGCTTCCAATTATCTACCTTTACGTAAAGCCCTTCCTTACCCGCCTTGTCCTTCTTTTGTACAAAGGAAATTCCAGGGATTTTGCGTGCCTTCATGGCTGCCTCTACTTCCTCTATACTTTTCCCCTGAAATGACAGGAACCTAAATGGATAATCTGTGCCAATACCATGCCGAAAGCCCCCCATCTGTGCGCCAAGCCCAGTCATCGGATACCCCATTACTGCGGAAAGGTCCGGTATATATGGAGAGGTAGCGACCCATTTCAGTCCGGTTTGTGTCCAGAGCATGCTTCGACGCCATCCTGTCATTGGCACGATACGTAGCAGACCTTTTTTACGGAACTTTTCCTGAATGGGCATAGAGCCTGATGTCTCCTTTGCCATTCGAGCCAACTCGCCAATGGTCAATCCATGGACATAGGGCACCTGGAATGCACCAACGTAGCTCATAAATTGTTTGTCTAGCATTGGACCATCGACCTTGAGTCCTCCCAGTGGATTTGGTCTGTCTAGAATAATTATTTCAACCCCATTTTCAAAGCACGCTTCCATTGCATAGCGCATGCAACTAACATAAGTGTAGGAACGTACGCCAACATCCTGTAGGTCTACTACCAAAGCATCGATCTTTGCTAGCATTTCCGGGGTTGGCTTGCGGTATTTTCCATATAGAGAATAAACTGGTAGCCCTGTTCGCCTATCAACTCGGTCAAGAACGGGAATATTAGCCTTCTCATCCCCGTAGATACCGTGTTCCGGGCCGTATAGAGCAACTAGGTTTACTGAAGAGCTTCGTCTAAGCACATCTATGGAACTTTCACCGCGGCTGTTGACACCAGCAGGGTGCGTTAGAAGCCCCACTCTCCTGCCTTTTAGGTATTTAAATTTGAGCCCTTCCAAAACATCGATGCCAAGTCTGAAAGCCACTTTCTGTGGCTCTTTTTCTTTGGCTATGGCATTAGAAATACAGCCTGCCAAGGCCATTGTCGGGCAAACGATGGCCTGTCGTCGATTCAAAGACCGACTTAATTGCAATTTCTGTAATCTCTTTGTCACCGTTGTGTTTCTGGAAAATTTACTTAAGCGTTCTAGCGACTTGAAATCAATCCTCTTTTCAGGTGGTTCTTGACCGAGGTTTGAAGTAACTGATTCCCTTTCATCAGTGCTTGTTCAATAGGCATTCCCTTCGGTGTGATGGCTTTTGCCTGTACACCTTCTGGAAGCCCCTCAAGGGCTTTTTTTGATAAACTTCCCGAATATACCTGCACAAGCTTGCCTGCTCTTATCGCATCTTTAATAATAATCCATGGTCCCTTTCCGTGTAGTGAGCTTTTGTCCATACAACCTTCACCTGTGAGAACAAGGTCAGCCTCCTGAATTCTTTTCTGTAACTGAAGCCAAGATGCGACCAATTGAAAACCAGAAGTAAATTTGGCACCGTAGGCTAATTGTAGGCCAATTCCTATTCCGCCAGCAGCACCAGCACCGGCGCTCTCAAGTCTAGAAGCATGATTTTCCGTAGAGTCACAGAGTAGGTGTGCTACATTTTTTAACGACTGTTCCAATTTTTCGAAATCTCCAGTAAGCAAACCTTTTTGTCTTCCGTACGTAGCGGTCGCCCCTTTTGGCCCAAGAAGCGGGTTGTCTACATCACATGCGATTCGGATTTCAGGGAGTGGTAAAAGATTGCTTTGAAGGTCGATCTCAGCCACTTCAGTAAATTGAGATGGGGTAATTCTTGTGATTGATTCTCCGCTTGTGCTTATGTATTCAGCACCGAGTGCCTCAAGTGCTCCGAGACCAAGATCGTTTGTGGCACTTCCACCGATACCAAGCAGTACAACTTCAGCCTCTCTCATGGAAACTTCACGTAGAAGTTGCCCTGTGCCGCAGGAAGAGGCTTTCCATGGGTCACGGCGATTTTTAGCCAGGTGTTGGAGGCCACTAGCCTGAGCCATTTCAACAATGGCAACAGTCTTTGTATCTTTGGGAATAGACAACAGGTTTATTGCCTCGCGAGGTATGCTCTCTTTTTTTACAAAGCCAATATTTGCACATATCTCTTGAAACTGAGCGTTATAGACGCGAGTTTTCTCAAGCCAGCCTTTTGCGGACTGGGTTAAGATTTCACAGAAACCTTCTCCTCCGTCTGTCAGAGGACAAATATCAACCTCCCAATCAGAGTGTAGTTGTAATATTGTCTGCGCTACCGTTGCACATGCCTCAGAGGCTGTGAGGCAGTCCTTAAATTTATCAAGTGCAACTAGAACTTTCACGTCACAAATGACAGTGTGGGACGCAATCTAATCTGGCCCACCCTTTGTTCGGCCTAAAACTAGTGCAACTCTTCTCCTGTATTAACGTTGATAATCTTGAAGTTTTCAAGGTGAAAATTGGGGTCTGCCCGGAATGATAGCTTCACGCCATGATCCTTCTCGATTTCTGTTAAACGCTCCTCGTCTTCTGTCCTAAGTCTTTCAAGGTTTTCCGGATGGAGCATCACTCGGAGGGTTAACTCTTCGTGGCTATGGAGTCGGTTGCGTACACGGCGAACAATTGCTGTGAGGCGGCGCTGAATCTCGACACTCACGGCACGAGTAGATTTTACAATACCGCGACCCCTGCAATAGGGGCAATTATCAAACATGGTACTGTAGTTGCTCTCATGATGCCTCTGGCGTGTCATTTGTAAAATGCCAAGCTGTGAAATAGGCAGCACGTGGCTACGTGCTCGATCCTGATCCATGTCTCGGCGCATGGTGTGGAAGACGGTGTTGCGGTCACCGCGTTTCTTCATGTCAATAAAGTCTACGATGATGAGGCCACCGATATTACGGAGTCGCACCTGCCGGGCGACCTCTCTGGCTGCTTCAACATTAACCTGTACTATGAAATTCTTTCCGGAACTTTCGTTGACCCGGTGCCCCCCGGTGTTAACGTCAATGGCAGTGAGCGCCTCCGTTTCCTCTATAACAATTTCACCGCCGGAGGGGAGAGGAACGCACCGGGCAAAAGTCTGCTCAATCTGGCGTTCAATATTGTATCTTTCGAAAATCGGGATATCATCATCAAAAAGGCTTACTTTGCCTTTGGACTGGCGTGAGATCTTGGTTACTTCTTCCTGTATCCGGTCAAAGTCTTCCTTGTTGTCTATGATAATCCGGTCGATATCTTCCGTGAGGAAATCTCGAACCGTCCGTCCGATGAGGTCAGGCTCTTGATAGACTAGACCATGATCTTTTGTGGCATCAATTTTGGCGGCTACTTCTTCCCATTTCTGCACAAGCATGGCTAGATCTCGCTCGAAAAATCTAGCTTTTTTACCTTCGCCGGCAGTACGCAGGATGACGGCCATTCCTTTGGGAACAGTCAGTTTGGAAAGAATCTGTTTCAGGCGCTTACGCTCCTCCCTATCCTCAATCTTGCGAGAAATACCGCTTTGTTCTGAATAGGGCATTAATACCATAAACCTGCCTGGTATTGCGGTATTGGTTGTGGTTCTCGGCCCTTTGGTTCCGATCTGCCCTTTGGTTATTTGAACAACGATTTCTGAGCCGATGGGATGCTTTGCCTGAATTTCCTCGTGGGAGGGGTTTTTGTCCTTTCGGCCCCGTGAGTTATTTCGGCCCCTTCCTTTACCCTTTCCTTTGCCCCGCCTTTTGTCTTGATTCTCCTTTTGCTCCTCCTCGTTGATATTTTCATCATCGATGGCTTCTACATCTTCATCGTCTAGGCCTTGCGGGACGATGTCCCAATAGTGAAGGAAGGCATTCTTGGGTTGACCAATATCTACAAATGCAGCCTTGATACCAGGTTCATGATTCTGGATGCGCCCCTTAAAGACCGCACCAACCATTTGTTCCTGATCCGTTTTCTCAACTTCAAATTTGTGAAGCTTGCCTTCTTCAAGCAAAGCCATCCGCCTTTCAAGAGGCTCAGAATTAATTATAAGCTCTTTGTAGGGCTTTACGTCCTTTGACATCGCTTTAACGATGCGCTTTAAAAGAGGTTGTTTTTTTTCCCGGGATTTAGCCTCTGTTGCTAACTGTTCTTCAGGAACAAGTTCAGCTTTTTTGTGTTCAGGCGGAGCCTTTAGTTCTTCTTCCAAGCGATCTTGGGTATTATCACTGTTTTCTGAACTTGGTTTCCGGGATTGGGATTTGTTTGATTTATTTGACATGGTGTGGGTTTCACTTGTGTGTGGGTTCCATGCCATCTGTTTGCTGTCAACCCCTCGGGACTGATGGTATTAAGGCTTTCCTTCATGAGAAGTCCTTTCGGAATCTGTATATGCTTTGAAGGAGCCCTTGTAAAATGCAGCAACTGATGACGAATGAACCGCCGTAGCTTAACATCGGTAATGGAAGACCAGTTATGGGAGCGATACCCAAGGTCATTCCGATGTTGATGAATATATGAATCATGAAGATGACGCTGATTCCAGTGGCAAGCAACATGCCAAACCGGTCTCTTGCCTGACCTGCTATGCGGAAGCCATTCCCGACCACTGCGGCAAGTAGCAAAAGCACGAACGCACCTCCTAAGAAGCCTTTTTCCTCTGCGAGGACTGAATAGATAAAATCATTGTGAGCGACTGAAGAAGGAAGGTAGCCCAACTTGGCTTGTGTACTTTGGCCAAGTCCCTTTCCGGAGAATCCACCCGAACCGACAGCAATTAATGATTGTGCTCGGTTCCAGTTTACACCGATTCCCTGCGGGTCTGCAATGTCCGGAGCCACAAAGGCGAGGATTCGATTGCGTTGGTAGTCCTGTAGGGGAACCCATGAATGCTTTTCGTACCCATTCCGACCATGAAGGTTTTGCAGTGGAGTTTGATCTGTTGTTTCCAAGTGCTTTTGAAAACGATACATATCCACGGTGATCATGCCCAGCACTGGGACAATGATCGCCACGACAATGGCAAAAAACCTTAGTGGTATTTTCGCTAGAAATAGTAGGGTGAAAACCATGGGGGGAAAAACGAGCGTTGAACCTAGGTCCGGTTGCAGAAAAATCAACACAATTGGTAACGCAGTTGCAACTAGCACTTTTCCAAGTGGGCTTAGAGACTCCCTTAATGTTCCTATTTTCGAACGGGCCAGTATACTCGCACAGAGAATAAGTGTCCCGATTTTTGCAGCTTCTGTCGGTTGAACTCTTAATATCCCCAGATCAATCCACCTCCGTGAACCATATTTTTCGAACCCTATAGGAGTCATAACCAGCAGTAACGCAACGATCCCCAATATGTAAACCAAATGTCCCTTTTCCAAAAGTATCTTATAGTTCATGGATGAGATCCCGAGGTAAAAAAATCCTCCAGCTGTTAGCCAAACCAACTGCATCTGCCACTGTTTCCCGCCTGAATATATTTGAGCGGAATAGATAAAGCATATACTAATAATGCCCAGCATCAAAAGGCACATTGGCGTTATCCAATCCACTCTACTGTACACGAACCTTAGGTTTTGACTTACTGGCCCTTTGTTTTCTTCGGAAGCGGACATTTAAATAAAATTCTCCATAAACCTTTATGTCTATGGCAAGACGAGACCATTTTGATTTTGTTCAACCATTAAAATTCCAGTCACATGATTAAACGCTCAGCAAGAGCTTCTTTTCGCTAACCAAATTATATCTGGATGGCTAAAAATAAACACATCTTTTAATATAGCACTCACATTTATATGTTGAGATTGGCTCTCAATAACGCATCTTGACTGAAACACAAAAACCGTCATTTTTCGCAACGTGATTTTATCACCATATATTAAGATTCTAGTAATTTTCGGCAGTTGGGCGATGTGTTTCTTTCTTTGCCAGTTTGGGCAGATTTATGCAAGGGAGGATGCTGGTGAGAAGCTTGCTGAAACTCGATCCATGCTTGAAGAATGGGTGCGGACTGAGGCATTAATTTCTGAAGAAGCTTCACAATGGAAGGTTGAAAAGAGTATTCTTGAAGACATTGCGGAAGTCGCCTACAGGGAGCTTTCCGTCTTAAAGAAGGGGCTTGCTAATGTGCAAGATTCTATGACGCAGGGTGAAGCGGCCAAGGATACTTTACTGGAGCGACAGCAAGAACTAAAGGCAATAGTGCGGCGAATAGAGATTCGTTTACCTGTGCTGGAGGCCAGTATTCTTGAGCGCTTGGAGTGGTTTCCCAGACCCTTGCGACAAAAAGTGGCACTTTATGAAAAGCGTGTTCCTCGACTCAACACTGAGAAGCAAAAGCCCAATTTCCTTCTTCGGTCGCAAAACCTTGTGGTTATCCTTCGAGAAGCCGATGAATTTAACGGTCGTGTTACATTAGATAAGCCAACCATGGACATTGGTGATTCTGGAGCCCGTGTTTACAATGTTCTCTACTTTGGCCTCGCTGTCGCTTACTTTGTGGACGAGACTGGCAAGATTGCAGGGGTTGGCATTCCTGCAAAAGGAGGATGGCAATGGAAGAGACAAGATCATATTGCGCAAATGGTACAAAAAGCTGTCGAAATCCGAAACAACGAGCGTTTAGCTGAGTTTTTAAACCTGCCTTTTGAATTTAAGGCAAAAAGTCCCAAATGAAACGGGTTCACAAATTTTTCCTTTACTGGAGTGGGTGTTTACTGACAATTTCTTTAACCTCTCAAGAGATTTCGCAGGTAAATGCAGGTGCCCGTCGTGACCTTGATGTTGCGATTCGCCGTTTGGCTGTCCAACGATCGGATATTGCAACGGAAAAAGTGGCACTTTCGCGTAATGCCAAACAAGCCAAAGAGGATGCATCCATTAAGCGTCGGGAGCTCGAGCGCCTGAATCGCCTTAAGGATAATGCATCTATTGGCCTAGAGAGTCTACGCGAAGAAAACCGTAAACTTGAGGAGGACCTTGCTTACATCAGTAATCTTTTTCAAGATTACACTCGCGAATTTGACGCCAATATCGATGTCACTGAAAAATCTATTTATCAGACCGATATTGATCTGGTTCATGAGGCAAACCTTGGTGAAGGTGGGCCCTCTCTTAGCCAACTTTCTACGGAATTTCGTTTTCTCCAAACCGCTTTGGCTCGCTTAGAGAAGGTGACAGGGGGTCAGCAATTTCATTCTAAAACGGTTCTTGGTCCAGATGGCGGTGTCCTGTCCGGTAGTAGTATTCTTATCGGTCCATTCAGTTTCTTCTCGAACGAGGATCACGCAGGCATTGTTCAATTAGACAAGGGTCCGCCCCTGCGCGCACGAGTTCAACCCCTTAGTAAAGATCGATCAGATAATATTCGTGACTTGCTTCTAAGAGGCGAAGGGGATTTGCCTTTCGACCCGACTTTGCAGGATGCCCTTCAGATTCAGTCCTCCCAAAGAAGCTTTTTCGATGAAATTAGGGCCGGTGGAGTATGGATATGG
>JABJCN010000179.1 GCA_018668635.1 Opitutia bacterium | reverse complement strand
TCCTCATTGAGCTCAAGTGTGCTCTGGTAACGCATCTCATCGATGATGCGCTCCTGTACCTCCTCAATGCTCCCATGAGCATTGATAAGATGATAATGGAATATCCGACGAAGGCTCTGAAGAGAATCGTAAGTTTGCTCCTTGAACGTTCGATAGCGGTTATGAGCCATTGCCTCATCCAAGTCTGTGGAGCGAAGGTCTACCTCTTCACCGACTCCAGTCAGTCGAACCTTATCATTGTACTCCTCTACCTTCTTGCCGCGGAGCAATTGACGGTTCACACTCTCGTTTTCGTCAACAAACAGAACCATGATGCGGAACTGAGGTTTGGGAAATTGTGGTTCCAGTTCAGTTTCACGATAACGCGCACGCAATTGATCCAGCTTGGCATGAAAAAGTTTGAGACATTCTACCTGAACATTTGTTCGGGGGAACCCATCAACAATTGCACCAGATTGATATTCATCCTTGAGCAATTCCAGAAAAACCAATCCAAGGACCTCACGATCCCCGACGAGAAGGCCTGCATCTATCATTTTTCTGGCATCAGGGCTTTTGAGGAGATTACTGACAACAATGGGGGGGGCCGTAAGATCTCGGCATTCCATTATAAAGCGGGTATGAGTTCCCTTTCCCGCTCCTGGTGCTCCATTTAGCCAAACAGTCTCCTTGGGAAAGTGAAGATTCTTTTCACCACCAGCATCGCTAAGAATCATCTGCCAGATCGTATTGAATATGATCTGGGCATCCTTGATCTCCAGTTCCTGAATACGAGGTGGGACTGATTTGACGGTCGATGTGACTTTTTTTGTCAAGAAAACTACTCTGTGCTTGAAAAATTGAGAAGAGGGCAAAAAAAGAAAATGAAAGGAAAAGTCAAGGAGCGTGGGTCTCCTCTCTCCGAATACGAAGCTCCTCCTTAGGAAAACATATGCGCGCTACTGCTTCGTTGAAATCATTCGCACCACTGAGAATTTCAATCTCAAGTCGAAGGTAGTAAAAAGGAACCGAAGGAATAAATGTATCAGGTATACGTACCGCATCCTTTTCAGTAGTAACCACCATGTCAAGACCACCACGACGTGCTTGACTGGAAATTTCCTCAAGTTCCCGATCTGTAAAACGGTGATGATCGAGAAAACGAAAACGAACATCCAGTTTTGCGCCTAGACCGAGCAACCCTGCCTCAAAATTTTCCGGGGTAGCAATACCGCTAAATGCACCAATTTTTGAATCCTTTAAAACCTCGAGAGCCAGACGTTCACCTGTTTTCAATTCCTGTAGGTACTTGGGTCTATGCGCACACTCAATAATTTCAACTTTTGGGTGATGCGCTCTAATGGCTTCAACAATTTCAGGGTCAGGATCCCCATCCGACTTGGTAAGAAAAATGTATGATGCACGGTTCATGTTACGGATTGGTTCGCGTAAAATCCCGCGAGGAAGCATGCTGTAGTTACCAAAAGGGTTTCCTTTATCAATCAGAAGAAGGTTGAGTCGACCTTTTAAAGGAAAGTACTGATAACCATCATCGAGAACAAGTGTATCAACCCCCATGTTCTTTACCGCATAAAAACCGGCCTTAACCCGATTGGGGTCAACCAGGACAATAACTCCAGGAAGGTTCTTGGCCAACATGTAGGGTTCATCCCCCGCCACCTTGGAATCCAGAAGGACATGATTACCATCACTGACAATTTTTGGCGGTGGCTCCTCCTGATGTGAAAGTAGTCGCCAAAACCTTCTCCAAGCGGGCTCTTTCTTACTCTTGTAACCTCGACTCAGTATGGCAACCTTACGACCTTGATCAGCAAGATTACGGGCGAAAATTTCCACAACAGGTGTTTTCCCTGTTCCTCCAACGGTAAGATTCCCAACCACGACAACAAGACAGCCCAAAGGTTGGTTTTTAAGGATTTTCCAATCATAAAGCTTTCGACGGCACTGAACTATTATAGAAAAAATAAGGGAAAGGCTCTTCAGGAAGGCTCCAAAAAGTTGTGCAGGAAAATCATCGCGACGGTCGTAAATTACATCAACAGCAAAGGTTTCAAAATCATCGAGCACCTCCTGTGTCCACCGGCCTAGTTCACGGAACATAATCCTCCTCCTAAAATTGTAGGTTCAACATCTTTTAACACCTGACACAGCCTAAACCGTCCAAAAGATCATCCTATACCTAATTGCTATCATGATCGAAAGTAAATCATTGAAAAAACAAAAATCTAACGATGTCTACCATATCAATAATCTCATAACCATACCAATCACCACGAATTTCGGCCTCCAATTAGCAAGTTTAATCGAAATCTCGTCCGAACTGGCAATTCGCTTTTAAATAAACTCGATGTTGACCATGAATGCCTAAAATGTGGTTTTAATTAGAAAAGCTCGGGCTTCAACTCAGTAATGCAGAAATTGGAAATTGGCATTTCTGAATCCGATACTACGCTCATAATTTTTAAAAATGCTATCGAATAAAAAACCAAAGGATGAATACTCTGGGCTGAGTCAACTTGGTGAAGGTGCTACTCAACCTGCACGCAAACTGGAGACTTTCCCAAACCGCAATTCCGATCGTGAGTATGTGATTGAGCTTAGGACAAGTGAGTTTACCTGTGTTTGCCCAATGACAGGGCAACCTGACTTCGCGGACATAAATATACGCTATGTTCCGAATCAGAAGATTATTGAGTCTAAGTCTCTCAAATTGTACTTCTGGTCTTTTCGCAATGAAGGAATTTTCCACGAACATGTTTCCAATGTGATCCTTGATGATCTAGTCAAAGCCCTTGCCCCCCGATGGTGTGAAGTTGATGCGCAGTTCTCAGTCCGAGGGGGTATTGGCATACGTATTTACGCAGAACATGGGACACATCCTGATTGCCTGAGCTTATTGAAAACCAAAAAATCCGATAAATAATAAAATAATGCCCCTGATTGATGTCCACACACATCACTACCCGGAAAAAGTTTGGCGTAATCCCAGGCAATGGGGCGAGGATAATGGCGAACAACACTGGTGTAATTGTGTAGCCCCATTAAAAGGCGGCTCGATTCAGGGTTGGACAGATCTGGATACTCTAATCCGAGATATGGATATCGCTGAAATTGAAAAGGTGGTATTATTGGGTTGGTATTGGGAAAATCAAGAGACTTGCGAAGAACAGAACCGGTGGTACGCAAAAGCAATACGGGAACACCCAGATCGTTTAATAGCCTTTGCAGCAATCAATGCAGCATCCAGACAAGCAGCCGTAGATAGTATCGATCGGGTCGTGGAACTCGGATTTCGTGGACTGGGAGAATGTCTCCCTCAAGTTCAGGGGCATACCCTCCGAGATGAATGTTGGCTAAAAGTCGTTGAGAAAGCAACGGCGGCCAACCTACTTATTAATCTTCACGTCACGGAACCCATCGGGCATGACTACCCAGGGAAGGTGGAAACTCCGCTTGAAGATTACGTTTGGCTTGCAGGGATGTTTCCAGAAACCACTTTCATTTTTGCTCACTGGGGAGGACTTCTTCCGCTCTATGAACTGAACCCATCTATCCAGAAAAAGATGGCAAACGTCTTTTACGACACCGCTGCTTCACCGCTAATATATAATAAAAAAGTTTTTCGCTCCGTTATAGATATTATTGGCCCAGGCCGAATCCTTTATGGATCAGACTATCCTTTACGCCTTTACCCCGGAAAAATGGAAGCACCTGACTTCACGACCTTTCTTGAGGAAATTAATTCGGCAAACATGACAGCGGAGGAAAAAGCTGATCTCCTCTATAACAACGCCCGAAGATTATTCGGGTAACCCAAGATGGAAACCGCTGTTTTCCAGCACGCTGACCCAATCCGTTTACCTGATATTTTGGGTGGACCGTACATGATTCGAAAGCCTTGGCAGTCTGCAAGCGACGAATACGAAGCATTTCTAGATTTTAGTGAAATAAAACAGATCAGTTGCAAGGAAACTGTGACTCTTAATGAACTGCTCAATTCTGACAGAAAAAACACTGAAGGGTTCCCATTCAGATGTGGTTATATTTCTTATGAATTGTTGGCTGCAAATTTTGGCGTTTGCTGCCAGGCACCAAGAGATTTGGATTTGCCGGCCGCAATACTGGCCCGTCCGACAACAAGACTCTACATAAAGGGCAAAAAGATAACGGTCGAGTCGTACACCCGTGAAAGGGTCGAGGAAATCCTGAAACTAGCAAGATTCTCCCAGACATCAAGTAACTCAAATAGAAGAGGACCTATAACACCCAATCTATCCTTCGAACAATACGAACAAATCTTTCATAAGGCAAGAGAACAAATACTGGAGGGTAATACCTACCAAATTAAGATATCGGTTCGCTACTCAGCAGAAACCCAGGTAAACCCGCTCACTGCATTTGAAAAATTGACCAAAGCCAACCCATCACCTGAAGCCTTTGTATTAAATTGGGGCAAATTCGCTCTAATCAGTTGCTCTCCTGAAACAGTGATCAGAAAGATTGAAAACAAAATTCTGACTCGCCCAATTGGAGGTACCTTTGAAAAAAAGAATCAATCTAACTCACAGCAACAAATAAATGATTTTCTGAGCAACGAAAAGGAAACATCAGAGCACAATATGCTTATTGATCTCGAGCGCAATGACTTGTCCCGCATCTGTACACCTGGAAGCGTAAAAATAGACCAACTTCGAGTCGTCGAACCCTATGTCCACCTTTATCATCTGGTCTCAACTATTTCAGGGAGAGTGAAAAATAATGTCTCTACTCCTGAAATCCTAAAGGCCATGCTGCCTGGAGGCACAATAACAGGGTGTCCGAAACATCGTACAATCGAGCTAATTGATCAGCTTGAACCGTGCTTTCGCGGACCTTACACAGGTTCGTTTGGAATGTTTTACGACAACGGAGATTTACATCTAAACCTTATCATCCGAACCCTAATACAAACCGAAGGATTTTGTTTTATACAGGCAGGTGGAGGCATCGTGGCAGAATCAAATCCACAATATGAATACAATGAAAACCGCATTAAGGCACTGGCACTCATTGAGCTTTTAAGGCAAAATTGTTAAAGCTCTGGTTCAAAATTTATTATCTCTGATAAAAATAAAAAATCATGCTAGCCGTTATAGACCATAAGGATTCCTTCACACATAATCTGGTTCATATGTTGAAAGAAATTGATGAGATAAAAGTGATTGAGCATACGGAAGCTGGAAATATCGATATTTCAAGACTTGATGCATTGGTTTTTTCTCCCGGGCCTGGGGGACCAAATGACTACCCGGAATCAATCTCACTTTATAAAAGAGCCAAAGGAAATCTTCCGATCCTTGGAGTTTGCCTTGGGTTTCAAATGATCCTGTATTCTGAGGGTGCAAGAATTGTTCGTCAGCCTAAAGTTCTTCATGGTGTACAAACACCCATAATTTTTGATAACAAAAGCCTAAGCTACCGTGATCTAAAGTCGCCCCTGGACGTTGGACGCTATCACTCCCTACAAGTTGAACCAAACAGTGTACCTGACCACATTTCCATAACAGCGTGGGACCAGTCGAAGAAAGTTCCTCTTTCGGTTGAATGTCCCAGCCTTAAAATCTACGGATTTCAATACCATCCCGATTCATTTCTCTCCGACCATGGCCAAAAGATTCTCACCAATTGCCTTTCAGGGCGCATGGGGTCCTAACAGGAACCCCATACCCTTTGTTAATCCGTGGGGATATTCAGGTGCCTACACCACGATACTGGTAGAAGGTACTCCATCAACAGCTGTATTCTTTGATAGGCATCTAGAGCGACTCCGTCAGTCACTGAACAAGTTAAAACTTCCCCAACAGTTTTCAGAATCATTCCTCAAAGAGACAATCCTTGGAGTGATCTCAAGCTGTAATAAAGGACCATACATGCTAAGGGTTGCACTGATCAAGAAGGGACTATTTCTATCCACATACGCTCAGTCGGGTAAAGGAGCAGAATTAGAGGGAGAGCTTTGTCACATCCAAAGAAAGCTCCCCGCAGCTAAATCACTACTGGATATGGGACTTTTTAAAGAAATGCAAAAGGTGGATCGTAATTGCAAAGAACTTCTACTTATCAGCCCCAATGGGAACATTCTGGAAGGTGCCACAACAAATATTCTTTTCGTACGTGGAAGAACTATTATATCTCCAACGCAAGACGCCTTGCCCGGTATTACGAGACAAGTAATCCAAGAATTAATTCCTGAATCTTGGTGTTGGAATACAAATGATGTCCACCTCGATGACCTGCATAAATTTGACGAAATTCTAGTTTGTGGATCAGGCAAGGAAGTTGCTCAAATTATAAGCCTCAGCAAAATTGAATGGAAACCGACTTCACAAAATGCCTTCAATACTCTTTCTCAATGCTATAAGGGTGCAAAATTAAATTACTTGAAGAAATTCTCCATGGAAACACTCACTTAAGTGAAACGACCAACCTTCACATTTAACGGATTCAAAGCAAAGATTGATCGCCCACTCGTGATGGGCATCCTAAACCTTACACCTGACTCCTTTAGCGATGGTGGTCGTTTCAACTCAATCAAATCGGCCCTGAACCGCATCCATGAAATGCGACAACAAGGGGCTGATATAATCGATATAGGGGCGGAAAGTACTCGACCAGGAAGCAACTCTATTAGTGTGGAGGAGGAACTCGATCGTCTGCTACCAGTCCTGCAAGAACTTCCCAAGGATCGTTTTCTGATCTCAGTGGATTCCAATAAACTAGAAGTACAAGCAACAGTAGCTAAAAAAGGTGTCCATATTCTTAATAATATAATGGGTGGCAATGAAGGGCTCTGTAAAGTAGCTGAAAAGCATCAGTGTGGTGTGGTCTGCATGCATACTCCTGCACCCCCGGCAACAATGCAGCGGCATACAGATTATGGCGATGTAGTAATCGCAGTCCTTGAACACTTCCAAAATAAACATGCCTTGTTCCAAAAGCATGATATTCCTCGCTACTGGGTTGATCCCGGCATTGGGTTTGGAAAAACTTCTAAGCAATGTATAAAACTACTGCGTGAGACTCAAAAGTTTTGCGGTGATGGGTGGGGAGTATTAATTGGCGCATCACGCAAATCATGGATTGGAAAAACCTTCGATGCCGAAGTTAATCAACGCATTGGAGGTTCATTGGCAACTGCCATCTACTGCGCTCAGCAAGGTGCCGAGATATTGCGCGTACACGATATCCACGAAACAGTGCAGGCTCTTGCAACGGCAAACCTTTTATATAATTAAATGGACCGTCTCATACTAAATGGCATCAAGGCCCGAACTGTAATTGGTATTCATGCTGAGGAAAAACTAGGTGAACAAGGCATTAAGATTTCAGTAATCTTACACGGTGATTTCCATAATGTTATCAAAAGTGACGAATTGCATACAGGTTTTGATTATGTGGATGTTGTGGGTGAAGTCCGCAGTTTCTGTAGGGTCCACCGGGGTAATACACTTGAACACCTAGCCCACCATCTTGCATTGCACATCAAAGAAAAATTCTCCGTAGAAAAGGTTGAACTTACTGTAGACAAGCCTCGTTACACGGGAAAACTTGAAATGGAGGCCATTCAATTCCATGTCGAAAGGTGAGGTTTTTATTGGACTTGGAGCCAATTTGGGGAACCCTCGGGAAACTTTTGATGCAAGCCTCATCCATCTTGAGGCAGACAAGTGCCAGATTCTAAAAAAATCCTCACTTTACCCAAGCCATCCCTATGGATTTATCGATCAACCAGACTTCCTGAATGCAGCAATTGAAATAGAAACTTCACTGTCTCCGCTGAATCTTCTTAAGAAGTTGCAAGATATCGAGAAAATATTGGGTAAAAAAGTCATTAGAGAAAATGGTCCTCGGGTCATTGATCTCGATCTGCTGCTGTACAAGAAGATCATCCTAGAAAAGGAATGTCTAAAACTCCCACACCCCAGCATTACAGAACGAGACTTTGTGCTCAAACCCCTTTTCGAAATCGCCCCAAACTTCTTGCATCCGGTCAACAAATATTCCATGAAAAGCCTCCTTGGAAATGTGAAGGAAAGGTACCAAAAGGGTAAAACTATTCCTTGGGAATAATTTCTTCAGGAATTTACGCGAGGAAAACAAAGCTACTTAACATTCAGCTTTGAATGTTAGAACCTTGAGGAACATCATCTGTGAGAGGTTTCAACTTTTGGCGCCTATTATTCCTCTTGCGACGCCTCCCTGTTTCATGTCCCTGAATAAGGGAATATTTTCCCGCTATTGTAAGTGATATTGCAAATAAGCAAAAAACCACCGGATTCTGAAAAGGAAAGTCTACCAGTGCCATTATTCCGACGGAGAAACAACCAAGAAACATCCATTTTGAGACCGATGTTCTGACACCCTTGTGCCACACATGAAAAAGAAAACCGAGGACAGGAAAACCGAGTAATATAAAACCAAATATACCCAACTCTGCACAGAATTCGAGGTAGTCATTGTGTGCATGGTTGTTGGCCCATTTCTCCACATCTCCCTGCCCCTGTTTAACGACATCAACCACAACAGGATGGTAGATGCCCTTGTAAAAAAAATTCAGTCGCAACTTTTCGGTTCCAACGCCAGTTGCACCAAGTCCAATACTCCCCTGTTGTGGATGATGGAATACCTCCACATCATCAATATCTATGATTGCTCCAGCAGCCTTACCCAGACTTGAACTACGACGAATGGAAAAATTGCCTTCTCGAAAGTCTCGGTAGGGAATTTCGGTAAAAAAATTGGTCCACTGGGTAGTAATTTCGCCAAGCATGTGCTCTTGAAACTTTTTGCCGTTTTGAGGACCAACCTCCAAAGATAATACAGGAGGATTACGAGGATCCAAAATCAATTTTGAACGCTTTGCCCATAACATAAATGTATACCGGTTACCCTCCTTTAAATCCGCATTCGTAGAGACAATGCGAAAAAATGGCCCATTTGAATAGTCGGCCCATATACTGTTGGAGTCATAGCGCCCCATTCGCACCCGAGCAGATGAAGAATTGGAGTTACCGACCTCACTCTTACCCCCACCCGGAACCTGCAAAATTGATGTACTCACCCCATCACCTGCAGATGCCGTTGCCCCAGAAACCAAATCCGTTACTTTTATGGTATTACGATCATTTTTTTCCACGGACCAACCAGGGGGAGACTGTAATGGAAATAGGTCTATCTCTCCATTAGAATCACTGTTGTTAAGGGTTGCTTCAAAATCCCAATTTGTAATGGAAGGTATATCAGGTTCATCCAGAAATAATACCCCCTGTTCCTCATCAAGCCTTACATTTACCGACCTTTCATCAAGAGAAAGACTGCCAGTATAGGTTGTAAAAGTAATTTCCGTGGAATACTGCTCCCACTTTCTATGTTCCACATTCCATTCGAAACGTAAAGGTCGGTTATAGTGAATGGAATAACTCATATCACTCGGAAGGTCTTCCAATCCATGAAAACGCTCTTTGATAGGGCGAAAATGGAATGTTCGTTTCTCTTCTTCAACAAGTTCAGAAAAACCGATATGCCTCGGTAGCTTTTTGCTGTATTTCTGGAACTCCGGACCTGCAAAATGTTTATTAAAAATCCACTTATAAGATCCCAACCCCCATCCCCAATAAGGCCGATCTCGAATCATATCAATAGTGTCCCGCCAACCCCAGACGCGATAGTTTCCATCCTGTTGCAAATAATTATCCCATTGCTCCCTTGTTTCAACCAAGCGCTTTGTGACAGGTTTCTCCCACAAAAGAAACCAAAGGAATGAAATAACCAGCACGAGACAGGAAACGACCATAAGATTATATATGAGTGGACGTTTCTTGCCAACCTTATCAGAGAAATATCTCTGACTTTTTCCAATCAACAGCACGCACAATGGCAAAATGATGAATGACGCAACGCACATACTTGTCCGACCTGCGCACAAGGGTAATGTTGCCAACATGAAAAGAGACATAAATAAGAAAAAGAACCATGGATTATTTCGCTTATCTGGATGACGGCGACGCAAGTGATGCTCAAATAAACCAAGCCCTGCACAAAGGCTCAATATACAGAAGGCACCCCAGTGATTATGATAAAAGAATGTGGCAAAGAAATGAGCGGGAGGGGTATCAATTTGGGGGTGAGGATGAGAGGTATTCAGCACCCATAACATTTTATGAGATCCAGAAATCTTGTTGGCAGTGCCAATAACAGAAAGCAAGAGGCCGTTAAGAAAAAAAACAAGTAGCAAAAAACGGATTTGAGCTCTGCCAATCATCCAGTAGAGAATTAGGCATAGTGCTAAAACTCCCAACAAGTAGGCACTATGCCTAAGAGCAGTCTTGTACTCAAAAGAAACAGGTCTGAATTGGTCGTCAATGAAACTGCTGTTTGATAGATCGTAGACTGGACCACCAATCTTGCTTGTACCAACTTCCTGATATTCAGGAAAAAAACAAGCGACAGACAGAGCGAGAAACAACCCAGTCCAGAATAAAATAAGAATACGGCCTTTTTTACCCAGTTGACGTCCCGATATAAAGGTAATAGGAAGTGCAATCAGGGAAGCTAATGATAGAACGGGCATCCAAATTGGTGCAAAAAGAGAATTACCTCCCATGCACCAAGATCCTACCACCACCAGCAGGAATCCATTAAGTAATGCGAATTGCAACAACCGCTCCACTTGTAGAGAATCTTCGGGGTCTGGGGTCCAGCAATATTGAGGCGACAAGAATAAACTGCCTAGTTCTTGTCTGGACTCAACACGTTGGGGTCAATTGATCCCGGATCGATAGCGGTATCTGAACTTTCAGCAGCTTCTGTTGCAGGTTCTGTCGTAGTGGCTTCTTCAGGTTCAGGCGCTGGTGCTGGTTCAGGTTCAGGTTCTGGTGCTGGTTCAGGTTCTGGTGCTGGTTCAGGTTCCGTAGCGGGATCCGAAGGTGCAGCTGGTGCGGGTTCTGCAGGAGCGCCACTATCCACTTCAGTCTGAACCTGCTCGGTGGCGGTAGTTGCAGCAGTGCTTGTCTCCGCTACTGTAACCTCTGCTGAAGCAGTTGTAGCTTCCTCTGCGCTACTAGTTAAAGTTTGTACTTCGGCAACAGGCATAGCAGCGGGTGCCTCAACTGCCGCTGCTCCGGTATCATCAACTACAGCTTCCACTTTTTGGTTCTCAGCAACCGGTGTGGGGGCAACTCCCGGTGCGGCATTGGGAGGTGTGAAGGCAAGAGTACCACCAGTAACACCAAAGCTACCAGTAAATCCTCCAGTACCATCTGGTATAGCCTCGGTGTTAACAGTAGTGCCTCGAATTCCGGCAGAACCAATAGGGGATTTGATTGTGAATGATGACCCCTTGTTCAATTTCTTCACGTCTGTCACCAACTTACCGTAATTGAGCTTCAGCGTAACTTTTGAAATACTTGGTTCGGTCTCCATCTCTGACACCTTTTCATCGGTAGCTTTGAATGGTTCCTGAGTAAATTCTGCAATTGCCATCTCTGACTTAGGCCCGATATTAAAAACAGTGCCGTTGGAAAGGAGGAATGTAGCCTTGCCCTTGTCACCAGTCTTTATGGTATGTCCGTCGGGTATGGCAGCACCTGCAACAACCTTGCTCGCTGGAAGAGCTTCACCCGTACGATTATTTGTAATACCTACTGCCCCCTCAATAGATACAATGATGGTAGCTCCGCGGGGATTTACCTTCTTATTTTCTTCCCCAACTGGGGCGTCTTGTGCGGTCAATCGAAAGTCAATACCGCAAAGAAGCATAGTTGCGAATACTGCAGGCAATGCGTAATTTCTGAATTTCATGGCTTAGGGAAAACGAAAAAGAATAATAGGAAAGGTAAAATTATGCTATAAGCAAAGTGGTCCTGGAAACACTTAAAGTCAATCCCTCAGTCCAAGTTTGCCATTAAGTCAATTAACCATGCACGATGTGGGCCAGACAACGAAATCTCGGCAACATCATCCTTTGGAACCCAATATTGATTTTCCGACAGAGTCACAGAAACTGGAACCAAGCGGAAAATTCTCTCCTCAACGGATTGGTTGCTGATAGCTCGACGTCTAACAGTTATTAATTCTTTATGATTGACTGGGTTTACATCTTCAAGTTTTGGAAGTTCAAACAGGCCACCCAACCTGTTGGCATCGTCAGGATAACGGTGAAAAAGGATGGTTCCGTCCCGGACAACAAAAGCTCGTTCAACAATAACCTTTTGTAACTTTTTTCGTTCAATTCTGGGATATCTTTCAGGGGAGCCTCCAATCTTAGCCTGACAAAGATTATTTACGGGACAAAGTGAACAAAGGGGGGTTCTTGGCAGGCAGATGGTGGCACCCAATTCCATCAATCCTTGATTATGGTCACCGGGTTGTAGCTTATTAAGGAAAAGGTCAGCTATGGGACTGTATTTTTTGGCTGCATCAGCCGAGCCATTGAAAATACGGTCATCGTTAAGGAGTCGTGAGAAGACTCGAATCACATTTCCATCTACGACAGACTCTGCTTCCCCAAAAGCCATACTCGAAATTGCTGCAGAAATGTAAGGTCCAACACCGGGGAAATCCATCCACGCTTTTCGGGTCCGAGGGATTTTCTTCAATCCGGTGATCTCCTTGGCCAGTTTGTGTAGATTTCGGGCGCGGGAATAGTATCCAAGACCCTCCCAAGACTTTAAAACCGATGAATCCCCAGCCATTGCCAGGGAGTGGAAGTCGGGAAACAGTTTCATCCATTTATCAAAATATGGAAGAACGGTCTGAACGCGAGTTTGCTGAAGCATAAATTCAGACACGACAGTCTTGTAGAGGGATGGATTGTCACGCCATGGCAATGTACGTTGCTCAGCATTATACCATGAAAGTAGCTTCGCCTGAAACTCCACAATTTTTGATGAAGGCCAAACCTTCACCATTTCGTTTGCGTTGTGCATTGTTTTTTTCAAAGTTTTTTTCAGCATCACAATCCGACATGGCAAGAAAAGCAAATTCCCAAGATTCGGGACCAAAGAAAAAAACAATTTATACCATTAAGCTTACTGACGAGCAGATGGATAAACTGGACGCACTCCTGCAGGCTCGAGGTTGGTTTGAGCATAACGTTGATCATTCTCGGTTTGGCTACAAATGGGAAAACGTAAATGTTGTTGCCTACAAAAGTGGCAAACTTGTTGTCCAAGGAAAAAAAACAGAAGATTTTGTTCAGGATGTCCTCGAGGCTGAAATAACCTATGAACCCCTCATGGGATACGAGGAGTTTCACAACCCAGAGTGGTTTGAGCCTCACGCTGGACTTGATGAAAGTGGAAAAGGGGATTTCTTTGGGCCCCTTATAACATGCACAGTTATTGCGGATGAATTTGCAGTTCGGACTTGGATGGATGCCGGCATTAAAGACAGCAAGCGAATCTCAAGCGACCGTGCCATCAAGATTCTTGCCAAAAGCATCAGGGAGACCAAAGGAATCGTAATAAAGCATGCTTGGGCAGGAATGCCAAAGTACAATGAAATGTACAATAAGTTTGGACGCAATGTGAACAAGCTTCTGGCCTGGTTCCACGCCCGGGCGCTCACTGATGCCTTGGAACAAAAACATGTCACATGGGGTTTACTCGACCAGTTCAGCAAGCAGCCCCTCGTACAACGCCAACTCAAGGTAAAGAAATTTGACCTAAAAATGCGTCCAAAAGCAGAGGAGGATCCTGTAGTAGCCGCCGCTTCCATCATGGCCCGCGCAGAATATGTTCGGCAAATGGAAAAACTCTCTGAAAAAGCTGGCATGGAACTGCCCAAAGGAGCCAGTGCCACCGTCAAGGCAGTAGCCCGGGAAATCATATCCAAGCACGGTCCCGAAGCCCTTCCTCTTTACGCAAAAATGCATTTCAAGACCGCAAACGAGGTCCTATCTTCCTAATCACGAAGCCGTTGAGCCTGCTCTGGAAACACGACCTTAAAGCAGTGAAGGGCCACAGTCACCTGATCGGGGTTGACGAGGCTGGAAGAGGACCATTGGCAGGACCGGTTGTCGCTGCTGCCGTAGCTCTGTCTCCCGAGTTTTTCAAGAAAGCCTCCCACCGGAAAAACACCAGCCGGTTTGATGACTCAAAAAAAATTCCCGAACCACGCAGAATCCAACTCTTTGAGTGGTTGGAAAAAGCGCAGGCAGAGGGCAGGCTGAAATACGCATGGGCGATGGGAGGGATAGAAGAAATTGAATCCTATAATATCTTCCAGGCAACGGCAAGAACCATGAAACGAGCCATAGCAAACCTCCCACAAGAACTCCGACCCCTTACCACCACATCAGACCTTCCCCTGTTTCAAACCCAAGATAATAATCAAGATTTACTGCCCCTGGTGCTCGTTGACGGTAAACCAATGAAGAGGATCGGGCATCCGCACCGTGCGATTGTTAAAGGTGATGGCACATCACTCTCAATTGCCATGGCCTCCATAATCGCCAAGACAATACGAGATCGAATGATGACAGAACTGGATAAAGTCTATCCCCAATATGGTTTCGCAACCCACAAAGGCTACGGAACCCCACAGCATATTACAGCCTTACGCAAACACGGATCCTGCCCAGAGCACCGCCCAAGATTTCTCCGTAATCTTGATCTTTGATAATAAGACAGACCTTGCTCTGGATTCCAGACTCAATAGTTGCCATAATAACAATATTTCTTTAAATCCCAAACAGCTTCCCAACATTCAAATTTCACAATTATGCTACTCGGTGTAAACATCGACCACTGCGCAACGCTTCGTCAAGCCCGCTACCGTCATCTCAGTCCAAATGAATTCCCATATATTGAACCGGACCTGCTCCAGCTAACTCTTTTGTGCGAAAAAGCCGGGGCAGATGGAATTACAGCACATCTTCGTGAAGATGCCCGGCACATTCAAGCGATTGATATCCAGCGACTTCAGGAAAATATTTCCACACGCCTGAACCTAGAAATGGCCTGCACGGATGAGATGTGCCGTTTTGCACTTGAGATAAAGCCCAAGAGCGTATGCCTGGTTCCCGAGAATAGAGAAGAAATCACAACCGAAGGCGGACTTGATGCCACGAGACAAATCGACCGTGTCCGAAAAGTCACTGCAAAAATGAATGCAGCTGGTATTGAGACGAGTCTCTTTATTGATCCGGAACCCAGACAAATAGAAATCGCAGCAAAAATTGACGCACCCTGCATTGAGCTACATACTGGTGCTTTCGCCAATAATTACCATATTCCATCAACCATGCGTGCAGAACTCTCTAAGCTTCAAATTGCTGCTCGACTTGGGAATGAACTCGGACTGAAAGTCAATGCAGGACATGGAATAAACTACATCAACATTGTTGAGATACTTGAAATCCCACACCTCCATGAGCTCAACATTGGGCACAGCATCATGAGTCGCGCCATGATCAATGGCATAGAGGAAGCGGTCCAGACAATGCGACAGTTAATGAATCCTTCGGGAAACTGAAAACAAAATGTCGATTCCATTCAATTTGTTACCCGCAGGAAAAACTCTCGGCATTGGTTGTGACCTTGTTGAGATTTCCCGTATCAGCGATGCCCACAATCGACACGGCCAACACTTTATCGATAAAATTTTTTCCGGAGAGGAGCAGAAATACTGCATGAAACAAAACAATCCCTACCCTTCTCTGGCTGCACGGTTTGCGGCCAAGGAAGCCATTTCCAAAGCCTTCACAGTTGGAATAGGTGAACACCTCGGGTGGAAATCCATCTCCATCACCAATGGAGAGCGAAACCAACCCATAGTACAGCTAGATGCGAATGCCCAAAGTCTCCTGAAGAAACTAGGCGGCCAAAACGTTCACATCAGTCTCTCGCATACGGACACAACAGCCATGGCCTTTGCTGTCGTTACACAATAAACTAAAATTCCCCGTGGCCAAGCGACCGATCCTCACCTGCGAAGAATCCTGTAATTTTGAACAAGAACTGCTAGGGCGCGACCCGGAAAAAGAATGGGTGGCAATGAACAAGGTCGCTGACCAACTTGCTCATCACATCCTCCTCGATTTCAATGAATTTCGTCCCATGCCGAGGGATCCGCACATTCTTGTACTTGCAGGAAAAGGACATAATGGGGGGGATGCCCTGCTCTCCGCGCATCGATTACTTAAGTCAAGGCCTCGCGGGCAGGTAACCATCCTTCCAATTGGAAACCCTGACAATTTTAAACCCAACACCCAAAAGGCATTTTGTTCTCTCGCTGAGGAAAACAAATGTAGAATCCTTCAGGCAGATGCAGTACCCGAGAAAGATAATATAGATATCTCTCTGGACGGTATCCTTGGGATGCAGTTCAGCCCACCGTTACGCGCTCCGCTGGATAAACTTATCGGGACTCTAAACCGCCTAGATAACATAGGTTTCCGTGCTGCCGTCGACCTGCCAACCGGTCTCGGTGACCAATCTATTGATGAACCTTTACGCGCTGATTTCACCTATGCAACCGGTATTGCAAAGGCCCCCTTGTTTACCAAGCAAGCCCTACATTGGACCGGACGTATTCGATACATCGACATTGGTTTCTTCAACCAGAACCTAACCCAATTTGAGAACTCCAAGAAAATCCTTACAGAGGACACCCTCAAGCCAATACGCCAAATGCGGCCGTCGAATTGTGACAAGCGTAGCCATGGTCATCTATTCTGCATCGGCGGATCCCGTCACATGCCAGGCGCACTCCTGTTAACCGTTCGCGCGGCACTTCGTTCAGGGGTAGGATTGGTTACAGCCTTCGCACCCGAGTCCGTGGCATCTCAATTTGCCGCCGTCGCACCGGAAGCAATGTGGGTACCGTGGCCGGAAACCCCTGACGGAGGGCTTTCACTTGAAGGACAACATCTGCTCCGCGAAAAAGTATCCAGTGCAACAGCACTCGCCACAGGTCCCGGGATAGGTGTGGAACGGGAGACTCAAATACTCCTACAGGAAATCCTAAAGGAAACAAAGTTACCGACTGTCATCGATGCCGATGCACTGCAACCTGAGATCATAAAGAGCCTTGGAGGAGCTGCAATACTGACGCCCCATCTTGGTGAGATGGCACGACTGACCGGAAGTCACGCCAATGATATAAACACGGAAATTGTCAGGGAGTATTCCAAGATTAACAATGTGACCACCCTGCTCAAAGGTCCACTTTCCTGGATTACCAACGGAGAGCAACTTCACGTGAGTAGTTTCGGTAGTCCGGTTCTTGCCAGAGGAGGGAGTGGCGACCTATTGACCGGTATTGTTGGCGGACTGTTGGCCCAGGGGCACCCACCCATGGAGGCAGCTGACATGGCAGCTGTCTGGCACGGTCAAGCGGCGGAACACCTTGCTCGAAATCGTGGCCAGACAGCCGTCACGACAACCCTGCTCTTGAACTACATGCATGAGCCATTACGGCCTTGAATGATATTCCCATGAAGGACTTAGCTTAAGCTGCCTTGGGGAAAGTGGCGAAAAGCTGATCTCGAAGCCTTCTGGCAACCTTAACATTCTTGGTCTTTAACGACTTACGAATTCGTTGCTTCGTGATAGCACTCGGGTAGACAGTGAAATGAATCCACAGCGTACCGTTATTGTTATAGATATGATGATCCGGATTATTGTCGTCTATCCGGACGGCGAGTTCGGATTGGTACTGGATTTTATTATTCATGATGCGTTTTGAACTAAGTATTGAGTTTAAACGCACCCGCCCAGGCATAAAAAAAGCCGTCCCCTTTCGAGGCGGCATCAATAGATTCCGCTACCGGGGAGAGTGCTGACTTTCGATTTACGCCACAAACCGCACATCCGCCCGAGTAGTCGGGATGAACCACCGTTGCGACTCTCCTAAAGTCACGGTTGGTCCCCGGGGCTGTCGTATCCCCGGAAGTCTAAAGATGCTTTTTAAAGGCGAAAAAATTGGAATCTATCAAAAGAACGAAACTCCATCTTTGATAAAATAACCTAACAGGGCAAGATTAGTTTGTGTCATAAATTAATAGAACTCACGAGTTGGCAAAATTTATGACTGGTCACTCCTCATCCTTCTTGTAAAAAGGGAATTCATCGGGAAGAAAAGCATCCATCTGGGCACGAAGCCATTCGAGATCACTTTCGTCGAACTCGCGAAGGTAGGGTTCCTTCGGTTTTTCATCCGACTCTTCATTTTCAGGGATTTCGGGTTCGATGTAGGCAGACTTGCGTGGAACTGACTTTCCTGTGACAGAGTCCTCTTCTCCAAAGGTTGGCGTCTGCCTGACTGCACGATCAAAAGAGACAGGATCCACCTTGGAGACACCGAGAAACTTTACGATTCCCTTGAGTTCAGCCGCAGGGTCCTCGTGAAGTTTCTCATACGAGACATGATGCACCTTCACCCTGTCCGGATTAGCCCAACTTGAGAAGTAGGTAAGCAGTGTCTCAAAACCGCCCTCCCCTTCCTTAATAAAGTCGGTCAGTGTCCCCCAGTAGTAGTTGCTGTCTATGTAGCCACGACGACTGCGACGATAGAAAAGCGAGGCTATCACATCCCGGGGATCGCGGGATAAAAAAATAACCTTTTTGCCTTCATAGATTGTCTTGTCTGCCCGGATTTCATCGGGGAAACGGGTATGTGGGTCTTCATCATTGGTCACAAACAGCCTGGTACCCCGACTCTTGGTATGTTGCCACAAATGATGAAAATCGCCGACTCGGCCGCCCTTTAACCCATGATGGATCATCATGAAATTCCATAATAAATCGCGAAGTCGTGATTGTCCACAACGGGGAAAAGCTACGAGGACGGCATCCGCATCGATTACCTTACGTCGCCGCCGCACCTTTGCAAAAAAATCCTTGATCATCAGACTGTCTATTGTGTGGAGGAAGGACAGGTTTCAAGCTTGAAAAGTTGTATCTTCGGGAAGAAACCGAACCTCCCTATTGATAACGACGCCGAACTTGGAACGAACCTCGTTGACCATGACCTTCATGAGTTCCTTTACATCATTGGCGGTCGCCGAGGAATCAGTCTCGATCCAGTTGGCATGCTTCTCACTAACGACGGCTCCACCTACTCGGCGGCCTTTCAGTCCCGCCTTTTCAAGATACCATCCTGTGGCCGGGCCCGCACGGACCTGCTTGAACGTACTACCGGCAGTCTGTCGGCTAAGGGGTTGCTTCTGCTTGCGCTCCAGAAGATGGTGGGCCGTTCGGCGACGGATGACATCCGAACCGCTGGCGAAATCCTCCAGAACAAACCGGGCACGCAACACAAAGCTTCCACGATCAAACAAATTGCTGTGACGATAGCGCAGGCCAATTTCTGAGGCAGATAAAGTGATGAGGGTCCCATCCACCTCGACAAGATCCACCTCGACGAGGATATCCAGAACCTCACGACGGAGCGGAGCCCGCAGCCCGGCATTGATAACAACCCCACCTCCCACAGTCCCGGGAATGCCAATCAAGAACTCAAAGCCTGCACAACCCAAGTCCGCCACAAAACGCGAAAGTCTGGGAAGCGGCACCCCTGCCTCGGCCTCGACCATATCATCGCCAATGCGCCGGATACCCGACAACGCTTTCCATGTATGGACAACCAGGCCAGGCAAGCCCTTATCGGCAATCAGGACATTTGAACCACGCCCGAGAAAAAACACCGGGACATCATGCTCCCGGGCCAGCCTGAGCAACCCCGGTAACTCTTCTGCGTCAGGCTCTGCATACCACTGCGCAACCCCGCCGACTTTCCAAGTCGTAAACGATGCCAACGAGATATCCTCCTGTACTTCAAAATTCTTCCAGTCCACAATTCCAATAAAATATTTTACTATAAACTCTGATATTTAAACGATTGGTCCAACAAAATAACAATGTTCTCCATCAAAAAATCCTTCCCTCTCCACAATCTTTTTCCACAATCCACAGCTCGTTCATGAAAATCAAGCAAGACCTCAATATTCAGAATCTGGAATCCCGTCTGGAATACTTCTGGCAACTATCCGGCAGGAAAATCCAACTGATCAAGGAATGCTACGATGCATCCATAGGTTCACCGGTTTATACAGTGAAAGGTGCATACACCACACGAGGGTGGACGGAATGGACCGAAGGATTCAGGACTGGTAGTGCAATCATCCAGTTCGATGCTACCGGAGATACAGAATTCCTAGAAATCGGCGAACAGGAAACCGTGGACACCATGGCTTCCCACGTAAGCCATATCGGCGTACATGACCACGGTTTTAACAATATCTCCACCTACGGGAACCTGCGCCGCCTCATGCTGGAAGGCCGCACTCCCGCGGATGAGGGAAAACTAAACTTCCATGAACTCGCCCTCAAGGTCTCCGGGGCCGTCCAAGCCAGTCGGTGGACAGAATGTGAGGGTGGTGGGTTCATTCACTCATTTAACGGGCCCCACTCACTATTTGTTGATACCATCCGTTCCTGTCGGATTCTTGCCATGAGCCATCGACTTGGCCATGTCCTCATGGGGGAGGGAGACCAACCAATCAATCTTCTGGAACGCCTGATCGCCCACACCCGGTCCACAGCCAATTTTTCAATATATTATGGTAAAGGAAAGGACCAGTATGACATACGTGGCCGTACTGCACATGAAGCAATATTTAATACAAAGGACGGAGCATTCCGTTGCCCAAACTCCCAACAAGGCTTTTCAGGATTCACAACATGGACACGAGGACTTGCCTGGGCCATGCTCGGCTTTCCTGAACAACTGGAATTTCTGGGAACAATTGACGATGTCGAACTTGCCCCCCTCGGCGGTCGGTCGGAAATCGAATCCTACCTGCTAAAGGCAGCGCGGGCAACCTGTGACTTCTACATTGAAAACACGGCCACTAATGGAATCCCCTACTGGGACACCGGCGCCCCGGGGCTTGTCCATATGGGTGATTACCTCAACCGGCCTGCAGATCCCTACAATGCCCACGAGCCTGTTGACAGCTCAGCCGCTGCAATTGGAGCTCAGGGCCTTCTTCGTCTGGGGAATTACCTAAGGGATAAGGGGGAACCCGCCGAGGGCGACCGCTATTGGCAGGCTGGTCTAACCACCCTTGAATCCTTGATGAATGAGCCCTACCTCAGTACGGATGACAAACATCAGGGACTCCTACTCCATAGCATCTATCACCGCCCCAATGGTTGGGATTACATTCCTGAAGGCCAAACAATCCCCTGCGGTGAATCCTCCATGTGGGGAGATTACCACATTCGCGAGGCGGCGCTTCTGGTACAACGTCTGGCCCGTGGGGAACCTTACCTCACTTTCTTTGGGGGTCGGCCCGAATGAGCAACGAATATATTAAAATCGCCCGTTTCAAGGATGTAGATGCCTTCCGTGCGCGCATTGATGAACTAAAGCTCGACCTGCCCCTTGACGAGACCGTGCTCTCCGCTGAGGAGGCCTCCCCACTTGCAGAGCCCATAGAGGTTGGCGGCATAAAGGTCGGCAACCGCTGGTGCATTCACCCCATGGAAGGTTGGGATGCAAATCCGGACGGTTCCCCCTCCGAACTCACTCTCCGCCGCTGGCGCAACTTTGGCTTGAGTGGGGCCAAGCTCATCTGGGGAGGCGAAGCCGCTGCCGTTCAACCCGACGGGCGGGCCAACCCGAACCAAACTCTGGCCACTCCCGGAAATGAGAATGGACTCCGCCAACTTCTCGCCACACTCACGGATGCTCATGCCGAAAACTTCGGCTCCACCGACGACCTCCTCGTTGGACTCCAGCTTACCCACTCTGGACGCTTCTGCCGCCCCAATGACAAGGTTCGCTGGGAACCCCGCATCGCCTATCATCATCCCTTGCTTGACGAAAAATATGGTATCGAACCGAACGATGATTCAATCGTCTGGACGGATGATGACCTGCACCGACTCACAGATACCTATCTCAGCTCAGCTCACCTCGCCTACAAGGTCGGTTTCCGGTTTGTGGACATCAAGGCCTGTCACGGTTACCTTCTCCACGAGTTCCTTTCCGCACGGGTTCGCACCGGCCCCTTCGGCGGTAGCTACGAGAACCGAACCAGACTCCTCAAGACGATCATCACCCGCATCCGTGAGGAATTGCCCGACCTGCTCATCGGAGTGCGTCTTAGTTTCTTTGACACGGTACCGTTCAAGACAAGCACGGAAACAGGACAACCCATGGATTTCTCAGGCCATTTGCCCTATATCCATGGATTCGGTGTGGACGAGAACAATCCCCTGCAAGCCGATCTCAAGGAACCACTTCGACTGGTAGGCGAATTAAAAGAGGCCGGAGTCGCCCTCGTGAATCTCAGTTGTGGCAGTCCCTATTCCAATCCCCACGTCCAGCGACCCGCCATCTTTCCACCCAGCGACGGGTACCAACCTCCCGAGGACCCACTTGTTGGTGTCGCCCGCCAAATCCAAGCCACCCGCCAATGCCGAGAGACCGTCCCCGACCTTCCGATCGTGGGGACCGGTTATACCTACCTGCAGGATTTCCTCCCTCATGTCGCCCAGGCAGTCGTCCGCGAAGGCTGGGTTGATTTCGTTGGCCTGGGCCGAATGGTCCTGTCCTACCCTGATTTACCCGCAGACATCCTGGCTGGAAGAGAATTGCGAAGGCGAGGCATTTGCCGAACCTTCAGCGACTGCACCACCGGGCCACGCAACGGCATGATCTCGGGTTGCTTCCCCCTTGATCCTTTCTATAAGGAACTTCCTGAAGCTGCCAGCGTCAGGCAAATAAAGAAAGAGCTGGCCACACGTTGAACCTTCTTTCCCAACATGAGCGAACAAGAAACCATCACTCCACGACCCGTCGCCCTCATTACAGGTGGCACACGGGGTATCGGGCTGGCCTGTGCCCAAGCTCTCGCTAAAGAAGGCTGGGACCTTGCCCTAAACGGCATCAGGAACAAGGAATCCGTTCAACCCGTCCTCGAATCCTTTAAGGAATCCGGGGCCGAAGCCCAATACTGCCAAGGCGATGTCTCCCTTACCTCTGCCCGCCAGGCAATCCTTGATCAAGTTCGTGAACGCTTCGGACGCCTCAACCTTCTACTCAACAATGCGGGTGTCTCCGTAAAGGATCGAGTGGACCTTCTGGACGCCACGGAGGAAAGCTGGGATCGGGTTATCAGTGCCAACCTGAAGGGCCCCTACTTCCTCTCCCAGGCAGTCGCCAACTGGTTCATCGAGCAAAAGACTGACAACCCCGATTTCCGGGCCTGCATCATCAACATGGGATCCGTCTCCACCACCATGGCCTCCACCAATCGTGGGGAATACTGTATAGCCAAGGCAGGGCTGGGAATGGCCACCAAGGTTTTTGCAACACGCCTCGGAGAGGAGAATATACCTGTATACGAAGTGAGGCCTGGAGTGACAAAGAGCGACATGACATCGAGCCCGGAGGTTACGGCAAAGTACGACAAGCTCATTGCGGAGGGACTTACCATCACTAGTCGCTGGGGCCAACCGGAGGATGTGGGCAAGGCCGTGGCAGCACTTTGTCGAGGGGATTTTCCCTACTCCACGGGCAGCGTTTTCATGGTGGACGGAGGAATGACGATTCCAAGACTGTAGCCCTAATCGGCAAGATCAGGCAAAACTACTTTGCAGCCATCTTGGTGATTTGCTGCTTCGAATAGGACTTGAAGGTGCCTTTGGTTGCCTTGGCCATTTCCTTCATCGGTGCCTCCGCCTGTTCATTGGGGATTCCAAATGCAATCGAGTTCACCTGAATTGTCCGGTTCTTCTTAACCTTTTCTACAGTCTCATGGGGATTCCTTGTGGAACCATCTGTCATGAAGAAAATAACCTGGGGCCTTGGATTCATGGTGTAGGCCATATTG
>JABJCN010000178.1 GCA_018668635.1 Opitutia bacterium | reverse complement strand
TCATTCCCCCAAGAACATTGCCAAAATGGCCACTGGACAATCACTCGATGATGACGACCGAAGAGGTTGGTTGGTATCGCTCAACCAGAAACTTCGAGAGATTCTTGTTGCTGATAGTTTGGCGGTTCTGTCTTGTTCTGCTCTAAAAGAGATATATCGAAAATGGTTAACGGATGGATTTTCAACTCGGATTCTCTTCATATTCATTAAGGGTGACTTCAATGAGATAAATCAACGGATGGAGGAGCGTGAGGGGCATTATATGAAGGCCAATATGCTTGCCGGTCAGTTTGATGCACTGGAGCAACCCGCGGGTGTCCCAACGTTTGATTTAGCAATTGGATCAACTGAGATTGCTCGTCAGGTGTTGGCATTGCCAGAAGTCTGCGAGCGATAAGTTTTCTCCTCGGACGATGCATTCATTTCTATGATTGTTCAGGTTCGAAAACTTGGGCTGTGTGGATTTCTGGACTTTTTTATCCTCGCCCAGCCCAATTATTATGCAGGCTTTAGAAAAAAACCAAAAAAAAATTAAAAATTTCCTAAAGAGGTCCCTGTGCCGACCGATATACATGGTGTATCTATCTTCTAGCCATATCTATCTATCTTCTTCGATTGACTTGAAGTAAGGCCGTCCGAAAGGGCGGCCTTTTTTTCTTTTAGGTCTTTCATGTAATGTTCCAATAGGATAGGATTACACCTTCTGTGCTATTCTAAATTGAATTCGTAAAAAGTGATAAATTCGTATTGGAATAAGATTAGGTTCGGAGCTGTTATAATCGTTGGGCTTTGCCCCCACTTGACTGTTGCCCAAGATTATAAGGCGCATATACTTCCGCTATTGGAACAGTATTGCTATGATTGTCATGGGGACGGGGCCAGCAAGGGTGATGTTAGCCTTGAGATTTTTGAGAACGATAAAGTTCGCCTTACCACGCATTCTGAATGGGAAAGGGTGTGGTCAGTCGTTGAGGCTCAGCAGATGCCTCCTCAAAACAAAAAGCAACCATCTCGGGCTGATCGGTTAAAGTTAATGGATTGGATTGAGAAGGCGGTTTTTAAGCATGATTGTGCGAGCCCAGATCCAGGCCGTGTCACTATTCGTAGACTCAACCGAGTGGAGTATGGTAATACTGTTCGGGATCTTTTTGGCCTTCGGAAAGGGTTCCGACCTGAGGAAAATTTCGCCGTTGATGATTCTGGTTACGGGTTTGATAACATCGGAGATGTTCTGACGGTTCCTCCTGTTCTCATGGAAAAATACCTGAAGGCGGCAGATCAAATTCTTGAGGAGGCATTGGTGTTGGGACCCCCGATTCCCCCTCAACAGCGTTTTATTGCCAATCAATTTGATGGCTATGGTTCAACTCGCGACGATATCAGGGTACTTGTTTCCCAAGGCGAAACCTTTTTTCATGCTGAGGTTCCACAAGACGGAGAATACTTGCTTTATCTCCATTCCTTTGGAGATCAGGTCGGCAGGGAACCAGTACGTGCCGGTTTTTTCATTGACGGGAAACCTATTGGTGAGGTCAAGGTATCAGAAAAGCGCAATGCCCCTGGAACAAGCCAGATTAAACTTCGACTGAACAAGGGCCGTCATAAATTTGGCGTCAGCCTGCTCAATGATTATTACAACCCTAAGCATCCAGACCCCAAGCAACGTGATCGCAATTTATATGTTCATTGGATTCGGGTTGAGGGACCACTCAACAAGCCACTTCCTCCTCCTCCGGAATCTCACGCCAAGATTTTCTTTCTTTCTTCTAATACTCTTGGCGACAATGATAAAGTTGCCCGAGAAATTTTAAGCCCCTTTGCCTCTCGAGCCTTTCGTCGACCGGCCAGCAAGAATGAGCTTGATCGACTCATGTTGCTTTTTCGCATGGGGCAAAAAGATAAACTTGGTTTTGAAAAATCTGTTGCGCTAGCCATCAAGGCAATACTCGTTTCTCCGTCATTTCTATTTCGCGGTGAGGTTCAACCAAGTCCTGACAACCCCCATTCGGTTCATCCTGTTGACGAGTTTGCATTAGCTTCTCGTCTCTCGTATTTCCTCTGGAGCACGATGCCTGACCGAGAATTGCTTGGCCTGGCGTGGAAAGGGCAGTTGAGAGAAAATATTGAACTACAAGTTCAGAGAATGTTGGCAGACAATCGTTCTACTGCATTGGCTCGAAACTTTGCCGGTCAGTGGTTGGAACTTCGAAATCTTGATAATGTGATGCCTGATAAGGACCAATTCTCTCGCTACAATATTCAACTTTCCGGGGATATGCGTCAGGAAACCGAACGTTTCTTTGAGCATATTCAGCGCGAAAACCGCTCAGTTCTTGAATTCCTTGAGGCGGACTATACCTTTATTAACGAGAGGCTTGCCAGACATTACGATATACCCAATGTGCGGGGAGAACACTTCCGTAGAATCTCCCTTAATGGGACTCGTAGGGGAGGGCTACTAACGCATGCTAGTGTTCTCACTATCACCTCCAATCCTACTCGCACATCCCCGGTGAAAAGAGGTAAATGGATCCTTGAAAATTTGCTTGGATTGCCACCACCACCGCCTGATCCCAGTGCCCCGCCATTGACTGATGATGGCAAACCTCTTGATTCCAATTCTCTTCGCGAACTGATGGAAAAGCATCGAGCCGACTCTGCCTGTGCGTCCTGTCACGCCAATATGGACCCCATGGGGCTTGCACTTGAGAACTTTGATGCTATTGGTGCTTGGCGGGACAAGGACGGCCAACTCCCTATTGACGCCTCGGGAAATCTCGCCTCCGGTCGCTTCATCAACGGCCCGGATCAACTCCGCGCCTTGCTTTCGCGTGATTATCGGAAGGAATACCTGTCCTGCCTCACCGAAATGCTTTTGACCTATGCTCTTGGCCGTGGACTTGAATACTACGACCGTTGCACGGTAAACCGCATTGTCGAGGGCTTGGAAAAGAGTGAATACCGCTTCTCCTCGCTGGTTATGGCTCTAGTGAAAAGCGATCCGTTTCAATTACGCAGAGGCGATGGCGATCGGCTGGCAAGTACTGACACTCGGCCTTGAAAATCCGTCTCACCACTATTTCTTTCGCCGCATTCATACTCATTGTGGTGGTTTTGGCCAACACCGGTTTGGTCTACAAGGTATTTCCTTTTATTACGGTTATTCCCGGCCAAGATAAAACCGGTCACTTTGCCCTCATGGGCAGCATGGCCTTTCTCGCAAACCTTTCACTACATGGTCGTTGGTTTGAGTGTTGCACGGTTCGACTTTATCTCGGAAGCCTTATAGTCCTGACCTGCGTGGTTGTGGAGGAATCCTCCCAGGTTTTCATGGCCACTCGCGCGTTCGATCCTGGCGACCTAGCTGCAGATTTATTGGGCATTTTGATCCTTGGAAATATTGGTGGCCGAATGGGCCAGAAGCAGTCCCGCTAGTGGAGGTTGTACT
>JABJCN010000177.1 GCA_018668635.1 Opitutia bacterium | reverse complement strand
CCTCCAAACTTATGGGCACAACCGGTAACAAAATCACAACCGCCAAGGCCATGCGCTGATAACTTGCCGAGCCATTGAGCCGCATCGCAATGATAATAGATACCATTTGAGGAACATGCATCACGAACTGCTTCCCATGGTTGCAGGATACCAGTCTCATTATTTGCAGCCATTAATGAAACCGCAAAAATTTCACCCGAGCTCAACCGGACCTCCAAAGCAGTCATGTCCACTACCCCGCCACACTCAAGAGTAAGAAATTCCATCTTTTCACCAAGATACCGGCGGGCAGACTCAAGTACAGAAGGATGCTCCAATGGAGAAACAAGAATCTTCTCATTGGTTGGGCAGATCTGATTAAAAAATGAGAGAACCGTATTGTTCCCCTCCGTAGCTCCCGAATTAAAAACAACCTGACCCTTACAACAACCAAGAATATCAGCCAGCCTTGATCGGGCAGATTCCAACCGAACTTTAACCGCTGCTGCTTGCCGGTAGGGACTGGCGGGATTCAACCAATAATCGGAGGTTGCATCCAGCCAAGCCCGGCGAGCCTCCGGATGCATTGGGGATGTAGCATTGTGATCAAAGTAGAGCATTGCAAATAGGGGGGCACCACCTTATGCAAAACGTCATGGTATCAATAGTTCTTGACCAGGTTGAAGGTCATTCTCGCGCTTGAGCACCTGCCTATTAGCCTCAAATATTTCCCGCCACCGAGCCGGATCACCATATACCTTGGACGCTATTTTAAAAAGGGTATCACCGGTAGTAACCTTGTAAACCCTTGAATGGGGAAGCGTTGCGGTTTGTTGATTGTCCTCTAAAGGAAACTCCTCCGTTCGGTTTGTAACCTGATTTAATTTTAAACGCAACTGTTCGTTCTCGTCCTGCAAGCGCTTGATCAATTCCTCCAATTGCATTGCATTGTCTCCATTGGTTTGGTAGGGGTCACCTGGGAGTCGGGCCATAAACAACCTCTCTGCCCGATCAATCTGACCACGTACCCTGCGACCTTGCTCGCTATCCAGTTCCGGGATATATTCGAGGTACTTCTTAAAATGGTAGATGGCACTAATCGGGTCTGGGTCACCAATATCCCGATCAAGATAAAGGAGTCCCACTTGCAGATGTGATTTGGGCGCCACTTCCCTTCGTTCAATAACCTTCAAGAAATCTTCCAATGACCGGGCTTTCTTATCACCATCACCATTCTTCAAGGTCATTGCCGACTTGAAGGCACTATCCTCATCTTCGGGGATACCAGTGGCGTCTTCCTTGTTGCAGGAAGCTAAAACAATAAGCATTCCCAGGCAAGGAAGAACACCACCAATTCTAATGAACCTGAACTGCCGTGTCATGTTTAAATAATAAAAGGAAAAGAATTTAGCCTTACGGTCAACTGAAGATTAAAGCAAAGAATTATGGATGTGTTTGTTAATTCAGTTATCCTCGGGATTCTTCCTCGGTTTGTACTATGGCAAGAATTTTCTCCAGTTCATCGTCACTGAAGGGGGGACTTTCAAGACAAGCCAAGTTTGCCTCCACTTGATCAACGCGACTGGCACCGATTAAAACTGACGTTACCGCAGATTGACGCAGGACCCAAGCCAGACTCATAGCCGCAAGGGACTGCCCTCGTTGGCTAGCGAAGTGATTCAGTTCGTGGAGGATATCCAATTTCTTCGTCGTTAATGCCTCTTTTTTTAAATATCCATGAGGTTTTAACATCCTCGAACCCATAGGCAATTCACTTTGTAAATAGCGATTGGTCAATAAGCCTTGAGCCAATGGGGAAAATGGGATGCAACCTATCCCCTCCTTCTTCAGAAATGTGAAAAGTTCCCTCTCTGGGCCGCGGGAGAATATATTGTACAGAGGTTGATGGATAATACAGGGCGTTCCCTGCTTCCGAAGGATTCGCATCGCTTGTCGAGTCTGCTCTGCATTATAAGAAGAAATACCAACATACAGCGCCTTTCCCTGTCGCACAATTTGGCTCAGCGCAGCCATGGTCTCCTCCAGCGGTGTTTCAAGATCGGGTCGATGATGATAAAAAATATCAACATATTCCAATCCCATACGAGCGAGGCTCTGGTCCAGACTCGCAATGAGATGTTTTCTAGACCCAAAATTACCATACGGACCATCCCACATCGGCCATCCAGCCTTCGTCGAAATTACCATTTGATCACGTAACCCCTTGAAATCTGAACGTAAAACATTACCAAAAAACCGCTCCGCATCACCCTTGGGTGGACCGTAAATGTTAGCCAGATCAAAATGAGTTATTCCTTGTTCCCAGGCAAACCGAAGGATAGCCCGAGCTGTATCTGGGCAATCCGGTTCCCCATAGTTGAACCAAAGCCCCAGTGAAACAGAAGGAAGCATCAATCCACTGCGACCACAGCGAGTATAAATCATATCACTCATTCTCAAAGCTTAAATCCATGGGGCAGAAGCTCCGCAATTGAAGTCAGGCGGATATGGTCATCCCTCTCCCCATGAAGCAGGATTTTCATATTTACTCCTGAAAAAGCAGCAAACTCATGAAGCATCTGCCGACACGAACCACAAGGCGCAACTGATTCAGTTCGAACAGAAACCACCAACCTGGGAAATTCTCGAAACCCCATTGCATTTGCCCGCACTAATGCCGATCGTTCAGCACAAATTGTTGAACCAAAAGCGGCATTTTCAACATTGGCGCCGGTCACAATTTCACCATTCCCACAAAGCAAAGACGCACCGACTTCAAATTTTGAATATGGACAATATGCAACACTGCGCACCTGACGGGCGGCATTCAATAAAATGCCCCATGATTCATCAATTTTATCGAGTGGCAATTCGTCCATGAGAAAGGTTAAGTTAAATACTCAAAAAATGGCGGAGAGGGTGGGATTCGAACCCACGGTACCGTTGCCGGCACACCTGATTTCGAATCAGGCACATTCGTCCACTCTGTCACCTCTCCATTTGGTTGGGCTGGATCAATGATGCAGTCGAAGTAAGAAGGTACAAAATGAACACAATAGCAACATTATTGGTTGGCGTAGAACGCATCAATCTTCTTTGCAACATCCCGATAACCAATGTCTGCAGCATAGACTTGCTTATATTCCGTAATAGCTTTTTTAGGTTCGCCATTGAGCTCATAGCAAGAAGCCAGTTCATAAATAATCTCTTTCTTGGACTCATCCATTTGAGGAGTGTCATCCTTGGCAATCTCAAGTTGCTCTGCAGCCATATCATAGAAATGCTTTCCCTTGTACGCACGACCCAAATAAAAGATGCTTTTGAGTCGATGTTTGGGGCTACGAATTCCTAACTGTAAATGCTGAATGGAATCATCGGGATATCCCATATCAAAGAGCAATTGTCCGAGTTCAAAACGGTAGCCATATTCATTGGGATACTTCTCCACCATTTTAACCGCTTGATGATAACGAAATTCCTGTTCCTCAGAACGAGCTGCCTCCAAATACTCGAGTAGCTCAGTGTTTTCAGAATCTTCCTCAAGTTGAATCTCCATAGATTCAATCTCTTGTTGCATCCATTCCAAATAATACTGGGTTTCCATCTCCTCAAGGGCAACATCCACCTGACCTGTTTCAAGCTCTCGAGCATATTGCACCCACTCCACCGCAGCAGCCATATCTCCAAGTTTACGATAACTACTGGCAATTTCACGGTAGTTACCAAGGTCATCCGGCTTCTGGTTGACACGAATCTTGGCACGCTCAATGAGTTCAAGGAGAGCATCGTCATCATTGACATTTCGGGCCTCTTGCTCAAGGGCAATCGCCTCATCCTGATCCTTTAACTTGGAGCGAAAGTCTTCATCGCCTTCCCAATTCCCTTTCTCCATCGATTGGGCTACTGAAGCCTGCTTAATCAAGTCCTGAGCATCCGCGTCTCCTTGGTTCTTCTGGAAGACATGATTGCCAATCTTGATGGCATCATCATATTTATTAAGCTTGAGATAAACTTTAGCCAATTCCTTCAAGTTGTCAAAATTATCGGGTTCGACCTGTCTAGCCAATTCATATGCGTAGGCCGCAGTGTTAAACATACCCAATAATTCCGCGGCATGCCCCAACATCCTGTGCGCCAAGACATTTTGTGGATTATCCCCAAGAGTCTTCTCTGCTTGATCCAATGCTTTTTCCGGATCCTTCTTCACCAAGGAATTTCCCATGAGCGAAAAAGGCGCAGATGTCACTTTTGTAAGAAAATTAGAGGATTTCTTGGATGAAGCCTTGTGTTTGGATACTTGAGCGCGACGCAAAACCTTGCGTACTTCCAAACAGCCGGGATGCGCCCTCAGTATGTTCATGCATATTTCAATCGCGTAATCAGAATTACCACGAACAATACTAGTCTTTGCATTCTCCACCTGTCGCTGAACCCGGTGGTCCAGACTCTTTAAATCCAGTTCCTCAATCGGCTCTTCAGACATCACATTGGGGTAAAGAGAAAGTTGGTATAAATAAGAAAATGAACGCTGGAAAATTCACTTAGACTCATCATTGTCAATAGTATTCAAGTTGGCGCGAGTGAGCTCCGCCAAAGAATTAAGTGCCCGCTCAGCAAGCGCGCGTGTGCGGGCTTCTGCAAGAAGGCGGATTTTAGGTTCAGTGCCTGAATAACGAACCAAGACTCGGCCATTATCGCCTAATTCTTGAAGAATGGCATCCATACCCAATTGAAAATCAGGCAATTCCTCCAACGGCAGTTTCTCTTGGACTTGGAAATTGTATTGGAACTGAGGGAAAAGAGTGATCTGCTTTCGTAATTCGAAAAGTGAAATGCCTGTCCGCTGACGAATCTCCAGCAACTGTAATGCGGCAAGCAATCCGTCTCCAGTCGCGAGGTAGTCCCGTAAAACAAAATGTCCGGATGGTTCACCACCGAAATTTAATCCATCCTGAAACATACGTCGTGTCACGGATCGATCACCAACTGAAGTTCGTATCAAACGGCCACCGGCGCGTTTCAAGGAAGCTTCCAAACCGGCGTTGCATTGCACGGTTCCTACCAAGGTATTCTGGACCAACCTGCCCTCACGCATCCAGGATAAGGCGATCATCCCAAGCACTTCATCGCCGTCAATTACACTACCAGATTCATCACAAACGACCAGACGGTCACCGTCTCCGTCATGCGCCAATCCAAGTTGCGCTTGTCCGGCAGAGACTAATTGGGCCATCATTTCCGGATACTCGCTGCCAACCCCATCGTTAATGTTAATCCCATCCGGGGTATGTCCAAGTTGAATAATCTCGGCACCTAATTCACGGAGCACATGCGGAGTAGTTTCGCAAGTCGCACCGTTAGCAGTGTCTATAGCGAGTTCCAAACCCTTAAGCATTCCTGGACGGAAATGACCAAGGAGAAATTCGCAATATGACTCCACTCCCGACGTTGTTCTAATTTCAATCTGAGAGGAAGAAACCTTTAACGGACTATCAAGAAGCGCTTCGACTTCTAACTCCCATGCATCTTCCACCTTGCATCCTGATTCCATAAAGAATTTGAATCCATTATCACTGGCGGGGTTATGCGATGCTGTAAGCGCGATTCCTAGAACTGCATTTCCATGCAAAGTGTTCAATGCGACACCAGGCGTGGGAATAACCCCGAGGTCCATACAAACGAATCCCCTTTCAATTAGGCCAATTGCCAAGCCCTCCATCAATGGCATACTACTCGCACGCGTATCCCGACCAATCAGGATCTGTGAGCCATCAACAAAGCCATGCTTTTTCAAGATTCCCCCAACAGCGGCGCCAAGCCGCACGGCAAAATCAGCGTTCACCAAAGAACCACCGACCCTGCCACGAATCCCATCTGTTCCAAAATACTTCCTCCTCATTAATTCATGCGTGACAAAAGCCTTTTGAGTCAATTCTCATAGAATTCATGTACCTTCTCCATCCAATTCCTAACACCATCTCCTGTGAGAAGAGCTCTGGATTGAGCAAGCCCTTCCTTTAAATTTGTTGCCTGCTCCGCAATCCATAAAGCAGCTCCTGCATTCAGACACAAACTATCCATCAAACCTTGATTCGCACGTCCCTCCAAAATATCATGAAGAATCGTTACATTACATTCAAGGTCCCCTCCCCGTAAATCATCCAAGGAACAGTAGTCCAATCCGATTGCATCTGGGGTCCATGTATCCCGTATTCCTTCGAATTCACCAAATCCAGCAATATGGCATGTTCCACAGCAAGCCAATTCATCCATACCTTTTCCGGAGTCCAACTCTGTATGCACAACAAGGCCTCGCTTTAATCCTAGGTCATTCAAGGCAGCAGCCACTGGCTCCACTAAATCCAAGGAAAAAACACCGAGAAGTTGATAGGCTGGCCGACCGGGATTTATCAAGGGGCCCAGTAGATTGAAAATCGTCCTTACACCCTCAGCACCAAGAGTCTGGCGCACTGGCATAATCTCCTTGAAAGCCGGATGGAAAGATGGGGCAAAGAAAAAAGTGAAATTTAGATGCTCGAGCGCTATTAAATGATTGGCATCTGAGCCCAGCAAAGGAACACCAAGACGCTCGAGGAGGTCAGCACTACCGCAACCGGAGGTGATTGAACGATTTCCATGCTTGAAAACCGGTACCCCAGCAGTGGCAAGAATCATAGCGGTTGTGGTTGAAAGATTAAAGCTACCAGACTTGTCTCCTCCTGTTCCACATACATCAATAGCTTTATCACGAAATGTATCGACGCAGGGATCAACGGCCAATTCACGAAAAATCTCTGCAAAAAAAGAGACTTCCTCTGGAGACTCTCCTTTCTGCCCCAAAGCAATCAGGAAATTACGTTTTTCCAGATCAGGTGGCTCAGGTGCTGCCAAGGCAAATGCAGCAGCCCGAGCCTCTAAACGATCAAGGTTCTCGTTCCGTTGTAGCTTTAAAATCAATTCAGTAAGAAAATCCTTGCTCATTTTGTAATCCGAGTGGTTTTTAGAATGTCAATGATGATGGACAAGTAAAAAGAGGGGAAATGTAAAGTGATGATCTGCAATAGTTGCAATTGCGAAACCATGATGTCAGTCGACGTGAAAAAATTGTGACTATAATGGAAGCAATTCTCTTGGGGCTTATTCAAGGACTGACTGAATTTCTTCCTGTGTCGTCCTCCGGGCATCTGGCCTTGGCCAAGCCAATTTTGGGAATTGATGCAGAAGCTGGCCATTTCACAACATTGGTTGTCTTTGTCCATCTGGGAACCGCATTGAGTGTTATATCCGCCTATCGTCAACAGGTGGGAGCAATCGTATTCCAGACAGCGCGAGTCTTGATCGCCCCCAAAAAGCTTTCAATTGAGTTCAGCCGAAATGAATCTTTTCGCCAAGCGGTTCAAATTGGGATAACCCTTATACCAACTGGCATTGCCTATATATTTATGAAAGAGGCAATCGATAATTTTTTTGACAGACCTCACTGGGTCGGTGCCCTTTTAATTGCAACAGGGTTACTGCTTAGCCTGACACTATTCAGGAAAACCCCAAAGGGGCGAATAACAATTATTAAAAGCCTAATAATTGGAACAGCACAAGCCTTCGCCATGCTACCCGGCATTTCTCGTTCCGGAGCGACCATTGCTGCAGCCATCTACATGAACGTTGACCGCGAACAAGCAGCCCGCTTTTCTTTTTTAATGGCACTTCCTGTGATTCTGGCAGGCGCGCTTCTCGAGGGCCGTGACCTTTTGGGGAGCAATATCAACTCAGCCCAATGGAGGGTTATACTTTTGGCCACGCTTGTTGCGTATCTAAGTGGCCTACTAGCCATCCGACTCGTCATCCACGTCGTTAAAAGAGGTAAATTACAATATTTCGCAGCCTACTGCCTTGTCGCCGGAACACTTGCACTTATCCTTTTATAATATACATTCTACTCCAGTTCTGCAGTAAACGACAGACTTGACGCACAACACTTTCCTGCTAGAAGATTTTGGTTTTTCTCGTTGCAGATCATTTAGAAACTACTTTCCTCATCCAACTTTCAAAAAATTATCTCATCATGGGACAACCAAAACGTAAACAGTCCAAAGCCCGTAGTCGCAAGCGTCGCGGCGCCAACAACTTCAAGGCACCCCAAGTGGTCATTGACCCAACTGACAATACCGCTTTCATTCCACACCGCGTCAACCCTGCCAACGGGATGTATCGTGGTCGGCAGGTAGAAGATACAGAAGTCTAATTCTTCCAACTAAAAGCCAAGGCCCTTCCCTAGAGGCAAACATGAAAACAGGGGCCTTAGCCATAGATGCAATGGGTGGTGACAGGGGCCCATCTGAAGTAGTAGATGGCATAGCACTTGCCTATGAAGCCAATCAGGTGCCCGAGAGACTGATTGTAGTGGGGCGGGAGGAAATTCTAACGCCTTTATTGCAGGCCAAGGGTCTTACAGGCAAAGACTTTCTTAGCGTACACCATGCAGAAGAAGTAATCGGGATGGATGAAAAGCCAACTGACACTCTTCGACGCAAGCGGAATTCGTCCATGCTCCAAGGCATTGAGCTGGTAAAGGAGAACCGAGCTCAAGCAATTCTCAGTTGCGGAAATACAGGTAGCCTCATGGCAGGCGGTACAGTACGATTACGCCCACTTGATGGCATAGAGCGCCCAGCTCTGGCGACTGTAATGCCCGGAACCCGGCGCAACGGGAAATGGTGCCTGCTTGATGCGGGTGCAAACCCTGATTCCAAGCCAGAGCAACTTGTCCACAATGCAATCCTTGGGTCACAATATATGAACGCGGCCCACAATGTATCTCAACCCAAGGTCGGACTTCTTAGTATAGGAACAGAGGAAGGGAAGGGAGGCCAACGGATAAAGGAAACACACAACCTGCTTCAGTCTATAGGGACTATCATCAACTACCACGGGCTTATCGAAGGATTTCAAGTTTACAATGATGTGGTTGATGTCGTGGTTTGCGACGGTTTTGTTGGAAATATACTACTCAAGGGTAGTGAATCACTATTTCACGCAATCCTAAATATCCTCAAGGAAGAGATTGAGGAGACTCCAATGCGTAAGGCCGGCGCACTCCTTGCCAAGGGTGCATTTAAAGGCATGAAAAGCAGGCTGAATCCGGAGGAATTTGGCGCAGCTCCTTTACTGGGTCTAAAAGGTCATGTGCTTAAAGCCCATGGTTCCTCGAACTGTTTTTCCTTTGCAAGCGCAATCAAAATTGCCAAGGAACTTTTACAATACGACGTAATAGACGGAATTTCCAAGGACCTAGAAAAATCCAACGTAATCCTCCAGCGAATCAAGGAAAGCAACGCCACCCCGGCAACCTGAACAAGAACTCATCGAAATGCATTCCCAAAAAGGTTCCGTCATTATTAGCGGGATAGGGTCACACCTACCCGAAAAAGTTCTCACAAATCAAGACCTGAGTAAAATTGTAGATACATCAGATGAATGGATTCTTTCACGCACAGGAATCCGGCAACGCCATATCTGTTCCGGGGAAGAATGCACCAGCGACCTCGCAACTGCTGCTGCAAGGAAAGCATTGGATGATGCCGGACTGACCACGGAAGATATAGATCTCTTAATAGTAGCCACGATCACCCCGGACATGCCATTCCCATCTACTGCATGTATTGTCCAATCCAAGCTTGGACTTGGACAGATAGCAGCATTTGATGTGGAAGCCGCCTGCTCGGGCTTCCTGTACACCCTCGACATGGCATCCGCAATGATCAATAGTGGTCGTTACAGGAATGCCATCGTGATTGGGGCTGAAAAACTTTCAAGCATCATAGATTGGAAGGACCGTGCTACCTGTGTACTATTTGGTGATGGTGCGGGGGCAGCTGTACTTAGCCGTTCTGATGAGCCCAACACAGGAATACTCGATAGCTGCCTCCACGCCGATGGGCAACGCCCTGAACTTTTACTGATGCCAGCAGGTGGATCCAAGATGCCAGCCAGCAAAGGTTCACTAAAAGAAAGACAGCACTACCTGAAGATGAATGGAAAAGAAATATTCAAGTTTGCCGTGCGAGGGATGGAACGTGCCGCCAAGGAAATTCTTGATCGGCAAAACTTTGCGTTTCACGACATTGATCGGATCATTCCGCACCAAGCCAATATCCGCATCATCGAAACAATTCAAGAACGTCTTGAAATTCCGCAAGAGAAGTTTTACAACAACTTGCAAAATTATGGAAACACCTCTGCAGCCTCCATACCAATTGCATTGGATGAAGCATACCGCAAAGGCTTGGTTCAACACGAAGACAAACTACTTTGCTTGGCCTTTGGCGCTGGGCTGACTTGGGGATCTACACTTATCAAATGGCACAAACCATGAAAAATATCCTTTCAACGAAATTCGCACTCAGCACCCTCCTTGCATTATTGACAGGGCTTACTCCCCAGGTTTCTGCAGATATTGGGAGTCTTAACCCCTTGAATATATTCCGGCGAACCAAGAAATTTGAAAAAGTAGCACCGACCCCTGAAGAACAGAGTGTTTCTATTGCGTTGTATCAGGAAGGCAAAGCAGATCTCCAATCCGGGAAAAATGCACGAGCGGCCCGAATATTCCGTAAAATCACTAAAGATTTTCCACACACGGACGTCGCACCCAACGCATATAGTCGACTCGGCGAAATTTACCGCGACACAAGAAAGTGGGAAAAAAGCTTCAAGACCTTTCAAGAAATAATAGACCGCTACCCCGACTATGAAGGCTTTGAAGAGACAGTTTCCCGACAATTTGAAATCGCCGAGGCACTTATGAAAGGAGCTCGAGGGCGCTTTCTTCGCATATTTCCAGGTTTCAAAAATTATAATAAAGCCCAAGAATTCATGGAGCAGGTATATACCAATGCCCCATATGGTAAAACAGCGCCACAGGCCCTTATGAACCTAGCGCGCATTGCACAAAAGCAAGATGACGAAGATGCAGCAATTGATGCCTTGGACAGATTGGTCAATAATCATGCGGAGAGTATTCTGGCCCCTGATGCATATCTTAAGCTTGCGGGAATATATGCCTCTCTTGTCAAGGGAGTTATGTACGACCAAGGCTCTACCCTTGAAGCTATCAACTATTACGAGGACTTCCTTATTCTTTACCCTGAAAGTCACCTTGTTGGTGAGGCCGAAAAGGCACTTATCCAGATGCGAGAGATAAATGCCCAAAGCAAGCTCAGGACGGCTGATTTCTACTTTACCTACCGTAAAAATCAAAGAGCCGCCATAAACTTCTATAATGAAACGATTACTGTAGCTCCAGACTCTGAGGCCGCCAAGATAGCAAAAGCCAAGATCGATGCCATAAATCGTGGTGAGCGACCTAAAGGAAGCCAACGCAAACCTTTTGGGCAATAATCCTTAGATATCTTTTGGGCACGGAAAAAGTCAGCCTACCCCATTATTATACAAAAATAATCAATGTTACGCGCCACACTATTCCTACTGAGCGCATGCATGATCGCAGGTTGCGCCACCTATAAACTTGGCTTACCTGAAGAGCCGCCCTTTCGTTCCATATTTATACCTGCAGTAGTGAACAAGACCTTCTCTCCCAAAATGCAAACACTCCTCTCAGCGTCCTTGCGAGAGATGTTTGCTTCTGGCAAACCAGTTCGCCTAGCAAGTTCTCCTAATACGGCGGATGCCAATCTTGAAATTACTATCATCCAGTATCAACGCCGAATGGCTTCTGCCCAGATAAATGATACTGGGAAACCAGCATCTTTCTATCTCGCAATGACCGCCAAAGGAACACTGATAAATAACCGTACAGGTGAAATTTATTTTAAGGATCGAAATTTCGAGCAAAGAATTCAGAGTTTTGGTAGTGACAGACTTGTAGAACGCGAAAGACAGAACCTCTACTTATTGGCACAAAACCTCTCAAAGGAAATTCATCAGGGAGTCACTTCTACCTGGTAGAACATTCCAATAAATGTAATCATATAGCAAGTAGCGCTCCATGCATCCCCCCCCGCTTCTTGCTCCATCGATACTTGCAGGTGACCACGCCAATCTCAGGGATGCGATGCAACAGGTTGAAAATGCTGGTGCATCATGGATTCATATCGATATAATGGATGGACACTTTGTGCCAAATCTTACTTTTGGCTCACAGACAGTGGCAGACCTCCGTCCACATTCAAATTTATTTTTCGATACGCACCTTATGCTGGCAAACCCGGCAGATTATATAGAAGCCTTTGCGAAAGCCGGGGCCAACCTTATTAGCATCCACATTGAGCCGGATTACCCTATTTTCGAAACTCTGCACAGAATTCGAGAGTTGAGTTGTCAGTGCGGCATTGTCCTTAACCCACCCACCAAGGTTGATGACATTCTTCCCTTTCTTCCCCATGTTGATCTTGCCCTAGTCATGACAGTAAACCCCGGATTTGGTGGACAGTCGTTCATGGCGGATCAGCTTCCCAAGGTTGAGGTCATTGCGGGGGAACGAAAGAAGCAGGGACTCGATTTCAGGCTGGAGGTTGATGGAGGAGTCGGGCCTACCAACTGGCAATCCTGCCGAGATGCAGGAGCAGACACTTTCGTGGCAGGGACTTCATTCTTTAAGAGTGAGAACCCAGGAGGATTTCTGCAAACAGTGGAATCCTAGCCTCGGAAGCAGAGAAATCTGCTTATTTCCAAGGAACACCTGTTACTCAGCGGAAGTCACAGCGACCCGTAAAAATAATTGCCGCGCAAGACTCATGGGAAGGTAAACTGTAACATCAGTACGATCACCGGCGTCAACCTTGGAGACAGCGTAGGGAGACAAATCCAGTTCTGCCCATTCACGCAGATCCGGGGACACCTGAACATTATAGGCCACATCAGTTGCCTCCATTGACTCACGCCAAGTTAAGGCAAGATATCGTTTCCCTTCTGTATCAGTCAGTGAATTAGCCTCTGGTAGAATATAGGGATCAGACTGGTATGGATTACCCGCAAACGCATATTCCAGAAGATTGGCAACGCCATCGTCATCTCCGTCTGCATCAAGCGCTGCTTCTTTACCAGCAAGATTCGCCAATACAGTCCATTCCGCAAATGGAGTTCTCCAATCAGACTCCGAGCCATCCCCTGTGGATTTTGAAGACAGACTGAGACTGACAATACGACTCCCTGCAGTGCCAAAGTCATTGGTTACCTCAACCCAGTAATCACCAGCATCCTGTTCCTTGACCGGATTGATTTTTAATCGATTGCGTATGGCCCCCTTGACTGGTTGATCGTCCCGAAACCATTGATATTTCAATATCTTTGTGCCCGTTGCCTTAATAACGAACTGTGCCTTGCCACCATTACGAGTCACAATGTCCATGGGATGTGCAACAATTTCTGGAGGATACAAAACCTTGAGGCGGACTGGCCGGGTTGTCGTTACTCCAGCCTGATTACTGACCCGTACTGAATAGACACCAACATCTTCAGAATCAACAGCATCAATGGTTAACGTATCGGCCGTGGCATCATTGATCGCAAGTTTTCCGACGAACCACTGGAAATTTACGTCTGTTCCATCAGTATCCTTGCCAACAGCCTTGGCACTGAAAGTTGCCACCTCACCAGCTATAACCGAAATCGATTGCGGCGACTCCGCAAGAATAGGCTTATGAAAAACAATCACCTGAGCCGGTTCACTAACAACAGAGCCAGCGTCATTGGTTACTTGGACAGTGTAGGTACCTTCAACTGCAGGCTTTGCCTTAAATTTAAGCAGACTCTTAACCGCCTTGTGAATAGCTTGGCCATTATGGAACCATTGGTAGCTCAATGAAGGCGTGCCACTCGAAACCACAGAAAGCTCAATCGATTCTCCGGATTCCACTGCCATGGTCTCCGGATTCTCGACCACATTAGGTGGTTCCACGACAAGAACCTTGGCTGCATTGCTACGACCCGTGCCAACGATGTTGGTGACTTCGACCCGGTAGAGGCCGATGTCGTCCAGATGAACATCAGTAAGGGTCAGTGTGCTGTCCGTGGCCCCTGCAATGGGCTCGCCGTTGCGTAGCCAGAGGTAGGCCATGGGGTGAGTGCCGGTGGCTTCTATAGAAAAGTTAAGTGTTCCGCCTACTGGTATTCTCTGATGGGCAAGGCGGGTCACCACCTTGGGTTTCTGTCCGGTAATCTTTGGGCCCTTTATCCAACGGGTTTCCCCCAGATTGCGTCCATCCGAAGCCTCGAATGCAAAACTATGATTACCCGGTGGAAGCCCAGCCAGACTCACGACATAGGTAGTCCCAAAAGCCTTGCCCTTGGGATCAGGATCAACGCTCATCGGGAAAAAGTAATCACCAATGGCAAGGTTCACATATTCAGCAAGGTCCCCTTCGGCATCACTGTAAAGCACACGGAAAATAAATGTGTCCTCCGGCGAACCGACAGGTGGATCAAACTCCGGCAAGGACAATTCAGGAGCGCGGTTTCTTCCTGCATCATAACCCTGCACATAAGGGCCCGATTCCGGACGAGTCTCGTCAGAAAGCTGTCCATCTGAAACGACAAATCTGTAACGATGCGGCCCCCAAGCCAAGCCCTTGATCGCAACCGAGAAAAGCGCCCCTTTAAGGTAGTCTGGCTTCTCCTCTGCGAGTGTCATGTCGTGGGCATTGCCATCAAGGATGAGGCGGACGTGTGCAGGAGCATCCCCATCAGAATCCTCATATTCAGCAGTAAAAACGAACTCCGTTTCCGGTCCACCCTCATCGGGTTCCACCTTCCAGTCCGTGATTTCCGGTTGGAAGTTACGGTTGGCATCCTCACCCATAAGGTAGGGCCCCTGTTCCGGAAGTGTTGTGGCCACGTGGTTCCCGTCGGAAGCAGTAAATGCATATTGATGTGGCCCCCATTGCAACCCAGTCACCGCAACCCGATAGGAAACGCCCTTGTAAAAGCGGTCGCTCTCCTTGATTTGGTTCATGTCATAAGACTCCCCGTCAAGAAGCAGTCGTACATACTCCGGGGCATCGTTATTTTCATCAAGATAGCTAACCTTGAAAACAAACTCTGTCTCTGGATTCCCTTCTTCAGGCTTAACCTGCCAATTCTCAATATCAGGAGGTTGATTCCATTCTGGGTTATCACCCTGAATAAAAGGGCCCTGCTGCCATGGAGTAAATACCTCATGTGTGCCGTCCGAACTGGAGAAACGGTATTTGTGTGGCCCCCAAACCAACCCGTTGATACTGGCAACATAATCCACACCTTTGGCGAACAGCTTGGCCTTGGGATCCATAGATACCATATCAATTGTTTGGTCATCGATATGCAACTTAACGTATGAAGGAGGCTGATTCCCTTCGTCTTCATAGGAAACCGTGAAGTTGAAATCCTCATCAGGGGTTCCATCCCAAGGGGTCACCTCCTCTGCTTCAAGGTAAGGCGCCGGATTCCAGTTTGGATTCTCACCAAGTAGGATCGGGCCCTGCTCAGGTTGTGTCACCACCACATTCTCCCCATCCGAGGCCGAGAACCAGAAACGATGCGGTCCCCAAGCCAAGGTCTTTTGCACGGTGGCAACATAAGCCATGCGCTTGCGATGATTTGTCGCTGCCTGCACCGGGGTCAATTCGATTTGTTCACCATCGAGGAATGCATGCACGAAGGAAGGAGCATCTCCATCCTCATCAGAATAAAACACTCGGAAGCGAAGGGGTTCGTCCGGGGCGGATTCCCATGGGGCAACTTCACCGTCCTCCAAATCCGGTGGCCGATTCCAATCAGAATCCTCCCCTTGTACATAAGGACCTGCTATCGGTGTGGAATACACAGTATTGGTTCCATCAGAAATTTCAAAATAATGGGAGTGGGGCCCCCAAGATAGACCGGATATCTGATACACAAACCCGACACCATCCTCATAATCAGGGTCCTCCTCATCAGGGGATAGCTGCATCTCGTATGATTTTCCGTCAAGATATAGCCGTACAAATTCTGGCGCAGAACCTTCTGCATCAAAATATTCCATAAAAAACTCGAACGTGGTGGTGGGTGGGCCATCACCCGGTTCCACATCATAATCGGCAACCTCCGGAGCTTGGTTAAAGTCCGGATCATCTCCATAGAGATAAGGCCCACCGACAAGCTGGGTTCTTACCGCATTTTTGCCATCAGAGCAGGTGAAATAATGCTGATGCGGTCCCCATTGCAAACCGGAAACAGTCACCACATAAGCAACTCCTTCTTCATAATCGCCACGATCAGGCTTTGCCTTGGGATTCTCGAGTTGCATAACATGCTGCGTCCCATCAAGAAAAAGATTTACGAATCTCGGCGCATCCCCCTCAGGGTCCCAGTACTCGACCCGGAACACATACTCATCTGCTGGAGTCCCGTCCCAAGGCTCAAAATCTTCGCCAAAGAGCTCGGGAGCATTGTTCCATCCCGGAAGATCACCCTGCACATAGGGTCCCACCTCTACGGTTGTTGTGGAAGTATTGGTCTCATCCGATATTAAGAACGAATGGCGGTGAGGTCCCCAGTCCAATTCTGAAACCTTTACCATATACCATACACCATCAACGTAATCATCGGCTTTCGGGTCCTCCTTGGCCATTGAATGATTTTTTCCGTCAAGCCTTAGTTTTACAAACTCCGGGGCATCGCCCTCTTCATCGTGGTAGAGTACACGGAATGTAAACTCATCATCAGGCGTGCCTTCATAAGGCTCAATATCCGAATCCCAAATTTCAGGCGGTTCATTCCAGTCAGGAGAGGATCCCATCACATAGGGTCCAGCCTCCAACGGAGTCCAGACATCTGTTGTTCCATCCGATGCAGTAAAACGGAAGGCGTGAGGCCCCCATTGCAAATCCTTTAAGGTGGTAATATATTCCACCCCATTGACATAATCATCCGCCTTCGCGTTGACCTTGGTCATCCCATGGGTCTTTCCATCAAGGACAAGCTCGATACTCTTGGGTTTGATCCCCTCTTCATCCATGTAGGTGACATGGAACTCAAAGGTATCTGCAGAAGTGCCATCCCACGGAGACACCTCGTAGTTGTCCAGTTCCGGAGGTTGGTTCCAGTCAGGATCCTCACCAAGGACCCATGGCCCTTGTACCGGACCGGTGGACACGGGTGAATTCCCATCAGATGCCGTAAATAAATAGGCATGCGGCCCCCAATCCAGTCCCTTAACGGTTGTTGTGTATTCAACACCCCGAAAATATTCCCTATTTTTAGAATCGGCAGGCTTAAGCGCATACTTTTTGCCATCAAGAAACAAAAAAATCTGCGACGGCGGATCATTATCCTCATCAAGGTAGGTTACACTGAAAAAATATTCATCCGAAGGAGAACCGTCTTCTGGTTCGACAGCATAGTCCTCGAGTTCGGGAGATGTGTTCCAGTTTGGATCGTCCCCTCCAACAAAAGGCCCCTGCGCCATTGGGGTTGCCACGGAATATGCACCATCTGAACTGACAAATCGATGACGGTGCGGCCCCCAGTCCAACCCACTGACAGAAGCTTTATAAACCACACCCTTCACAATGGTTGTCGCTTGCTTTGCCGGGACGGGAGACATTGAGTAGGCCTTCCCATCCACCTCCACATTAATGGATTTCGGCGGTGTACCATCAATATCACGGTACCTGACAGAAAAAACAAATGTTGAATCCGGCGGGCCATAGTCCGGTTTGAGACGCTCCCTGTCCAGTTCCGGCGGATAATCATCGAGGTCCTCATGTTCCTCTCCCTCGATCCAAGGCCCTTCCTGTAAATAGGTTTGTGTCTCGTTCTCGCCATCCGAGGCTTCAAAAATGTATGCGTGTGGCCCGGTCCCCGGAGCCTTGACCTCCACGGAGAAAAGAACACCCAGCGCATAGCGTTTTTTCTTTCCAGTCGCATTCATCGAATAGGTCTTTTTGCCCCGCTTTAACCGGACATATTCCGGCACATCCCCCTCCTCGTCCTGATAGTAAACGGAGTAAGTGTATGTTCCATCCTGCGGTCCTTCCTCAGGCTCTACCATGCCATCCCAGAGTTCCGGTGCGTAGTTCCAGTCAGGATCTTCACCCTCCACCATCGGTCCCTGTTCGAGCCATGTCATGACCTCGGTTTGACCATCGGACGCGACAAACTGGTAACGGTGGGGCCCCCAGGCTAGTCCGGTTAAGGCGACCTGATAAGCTACCCCCTGATAGTATTTACCTGCTTTTCCCGCCAGGGTCATCTCGATAGCCTGACCATCCAAGAGGAGACGGACGTATTCGGGGGCTTCGTTCTCTTCATCTGAATAGACGATCCGAAATGTAAATTCATCGGAGGGAGTTCCCTCCCATGGTTCAATATTCTCTTCTTCAAGTAGGGGCGGTTCATTCCAATCAGGATCATCTCCCTCAACAAAGGGCATCGGTTCCGGCTCCGTCGTCGTGACATTAACCCCGTCAGATGCCACGAAATAACTGGTGTGCGGTCCCCATGTAAGACCCTCCACTGATACAGTATAAGAAACTCCTTGATTAAAGCGGGCGGCCTTCCCCTCCACTTTCATTGAATAATCATTCCCGTCCAATACCAATTTTACAAACTCCGGAGCCCTCCCCTCCGCATCGTAATAAGTGATGCGAAATGTAAATTCATCAGATGGCAGACCGGGGTCAGGGTCGACCTCCACTTCATCAAGTTCGGGCGGCTCATCCCAGTTTGGGTCATCCCCCTCCAGCATTGGCCCCTCTTCCGGCCGTGTTGACACCACATCTTCTCCATCGGAGGCAACGAAAAAATGACTATGCGGTCCCCATTGCAACCCAGACACATCGACAGCATACTCAACGCCATCTTCAAAATTACCAGCCCGGCCGACCGGAGCCATTGTGTAATCCTTTCCATCCAAGACAAGTCGAACGTACTCCGGGGCATCCCCATCCTCATCCCAATAGTAGACAGAAAATGCGTACTCATCCTCAGGGGTACCATCCCATGGATCGACTTCCATTGGCTCCAACTCGGGCACCAAGTTCCATCCATCAGGCTCGCCCTCCACGTAAGGTCCCTGTTCCGAAGAGGTTTCAAAGATTTCCCCATCCACTTCGGCAATTGCCTTGTAGGCGTGAGGACCCCAATCCAAGCCACTGACCACAGCCATGTAGAGGACCTCATCTGCAAAGTCGTCACCCTCCTCAAGTTTCATCGGGTAGCTTTTCCCATCCACCAGTAGTTCCACTCGGTCAGGAGAATCACCCTCATCATCCCAATAGCTGACCCAGAAGGTAAATTTGGTTTCAGGAGTACCATCATACGGGTCAACCTCGATCACCTCCAACTCGGGTGCATCATTCAAGTCAAGGTAATCGGCGCCAATGATTGGTCCCTGCTGAAGCGGCGTACTGACAAAATGCTCCCCCGATGTGGCAACGAAGCGATGGACATGTGGCCCCCAGTTCAAGTCCTCATTCAAGGTCACTGTGTACCGCACCCCTTCACCCTCATCGAAATCGTTGCTGTCATCCGGACTCATTGCATATTCCTTGCTGTCAAGTATGAGCTTAACAGAATCCGGGGCGTCATTTTCCTCATCGTAGTAATAGACACTGAATTCAAATGAATCGCCGGGCAATCCTTCCCAAGGCTCCGGACCCTCCTCCCAGAGTTCCGGTGCAGAATTCCAACCCGGATCATCCCCCTGCACAAAAGGATCTTCCTGCACCCATGTCGTGACGACACTGGTACCATCCGATGCAGCGAATTGATGATGGTGAGGTCCCCAATCCAAGCCTGTTACCGAAACCTCAAACTCCAAGCCATCCTCGGCACTTTTGCCACCCACCTGCTTCATGGAATGGTCTTTCCCGTCCAGAACCAACTTTACAAACTCCGGGGCAGTACCTTCTTCATCATAGTAAACAACACGAAATACAAACTCATCGACAGGAGTTCCCTCCCATGGCTCCAAATCCTCATCAAACAGTTCCGGCGGTTCATCCCAGTCTGGGTTATCCCCTTGAACCAAGGGAGACTGCTCAAGATAGGTAACCGTCACATTCTGGCCATCAGAGGCCACGAAACGGTGCTCATGTGGCCCCCAGGCCAAATCCTTGATTACCGCCCGATACCCGAGGCCATTTAACGCGTTCCCCTTACCGGAGGACTCCATGTCGTAAGCCTTGCCGTCCAGCTCCAACCGTACATATTCGGGGATATCGCCGTCCTCATCCTGATAAATAACTTGAAAAACGAATTCATCCACTGGCGTACCATCCCTAGGATTTAAATCCGCATCAAATAACTCAGGCGGCTCGTTCCAGTTAGGGTCATCCCCCTCAATAAAGGGATTAGCCTGCAGTCGGGTCGAAACCACAGATGTCCCATCCGAAGTCACAAAACGATGCCGGTGCGGACCCCACGGCAAACCCTTGGCCTTCCATTCAAAAAAAGCGCCCTTTCGATAATCGGAGTTCTTTGTTCCCTTACGCAACTCCATTTCCTGCACCGTCCCATCCAACTCGACCCGGACATACTCTGGTTCATCCCCCTCTTCATCCTGATAGAAAACCTGAAATACATACTCATCAACCGGGGTTCCAATCAAAGGATCAACGCCCTCCTCGGATAGTTCAGGCGGATCATTCCAGTTCGGATCATCCCCTTCAACAAAAGGACCATGCACTTGTCGTGTCTTCACGACATCCTTTCCGTCAGAAGCAACGAAGTAATGGTCATGTGGACCCCAGGGAAGGGTTCCCACGTTAACCCCATAGAGAATCCCCTTTAAAGGGTTGGATTTCTTCCCCTTGGCTTCGATTGCCATGTCATGGGGAACACCATCGACCACAACCTGGACAAATTCCGGTTCATCCCCGTCCTCATCCTCATAGACAACCTGAAATGTAAACTCAGTGTCCGGGGTGGCATAGTCTGGATCCACAAGGTTATCCCATAATTCGGGGGAGTGGTTGAAATCCGGATCACCCCCTTCCACAAAGGGTCCCTCTTCCCAGAAAGTCTTGACCACCACCGTGCCATCGCTGGCTGAAAAGCTGAACTCGTGCGGTCCCCATGATAGGCCATTAACCTTTACCGCAAAAACAACCCCATCAGCAAAATTGGCCGACTTGCCCATGGCCTTCATCTCATACTCACTGTCATCAAGATGGAGTTTTACGTAATCAGGAGCATTCCCATCCCCATCGGCATACCATGCCTTGAACTCAAATTCATCCGCTGGCATCCCATCGAAAGGATTTAGCTCGTGCCATTCAATTACCGGTCGGGAATTGCCATCTGCAACCGTCTCACCAGAGGAAAACTGAACAACCCCGCCAAGCAGACTTGTCGCCACTGCAGGCAGAAATGCCTGAGTCCCATTGGCATAGGGAATCGATTGCCCGATCCCGGTTGGTAAATCAACGGCACGCTGGCGGGCAATAAGATTCGGCACCAAGCGAAACCCCGTGCTCAACACCTTGAGGATGGTGGTATCCGATCCCGAGGTTGCGATGGGACCACCCGTCGGTGTCGAGGAGGATTGAGGTGACTGGGTGGCACCGCGAATAAATCCCACATTAGTGTATGCGTCACTGCGTGCAGGACTGCCTCCTAGCTTTATGGTTCCTCCACTCAGGGAATAATCTGCACTCTTCTGAGTCACCGCCATCAAGCCACCGACTACTAGCAGATGGGCAAAAGCCAGTATTAAGATCTGAAAAGTCAGGCGAAAAACGATCATGCGATAGGGATTTTAGTTTGGTCGCGCATGCGCGTTGCGCAAGTAATTTTAACCAAAGGGTGCGAAATGCGATGCTAACGCTTACTTTTGCGAGCGAACGCAGCGGAATCCACTGTAGCTCACATTGCCTGTTTGGCCAAAGTCACGGATGGCGCAACCCAGCATGCTTGAAGCACTTCCCCATGAACCTCCACGCAATACCCTCGAGGTTCCCGTATCCGGGCCAAGGGGGTCAGTGGTAGTCGCAGTCTCGTCCTTGTATAAGTCCCGCTGGTAACGGTCCCAGACCCACTCTGAGATATTCCCAGCAACGTCGTAAAGGCCCAAGCCGTTAGCCATGTCGCTCCCAGAAGGAAGTTGGCTCCCATTGTAGTACCCGACTGGTGTCGTGCGTGGCAAGGCGGCAGCCTCAAAGTCATCTCCACTTCCATTGTAATTGGCGAAACTTGTCTCGATCGTGTCACCCCACGGGTAGGTTTTTGCTGAAAGGCCTCCTCTTGCCGCTTTTTCCCATTCCGCTTCAGTTGGCAGTCGGTATCCATCGGCATCCCATTTCACGTAGGTGGAGATCAAGTCTTCCTGACCAGTACGGTAGATCGTGGAAAGATACTGGTTTGTGTAATAGGCTGGGGTTAGTCCATCCTGCTCCGAGCGTGCATTGCACCACTTCACGATGTCATACCAATTCAACTGGCATACAGGATGCGTCGATGCGGCGGCGCTCCCCGCATTGTCGAAGTCATACCCATTGGCAATAGCCCAAGTATACGTGGTG
>JABJCN010000176.1 GCA_018668635.1 Opitutia bacterium | reverse complement strand
TTGAATCTGGTCTCGTGAAACTCACATATTTTGGATCAGGAAAAGAAAATGCATGGAGGGATCTCACTGCACTACGTTACCATTACTGGACACAACCCATACCAGCTTGGACCAGTTGGCATATCCACAACCTTCCTGTGTGGTTTGACCGACTATCACTCCGCCTGATGTTGGTTATAGAGCTTGTACTTCCGTTTCTGTTTTTTTTACCCCGTCGACTTCGCCACAGCGCAGCACTCGCTCAAGTTGCGCTCCAAGTAGTTATTATTTGCTCGGGAAATTATGGCTATTTCAACCTACTCACAATCATTCTTTGTGTGCCCCTGTTCGACGATCAATGCCTACCAAATTGGACCCGAAAGAAAATTTCCAAGTCCACAAATCCAGATGAAACAACAATTATTATACTTAAACGCGTACAATTTATTACATTGATCAAACTGGGGTTAATTTACACCTGGATGGGAAAAGGCTTCGTTGAACAAGACTTCAGAGGCAATAAGGCATTGTCAGCAACTAATGCCAAACCGGATCCCCCTGAGTGGGAACATTACATCAAACAACATATAAGGTTACTACACATCGCCAATTCATACGGACTTTTCCGAGTAATGACCACTACGCGACCCGAAATTGAAATTTCCGGTAGCGATAACGGTGTTGACTGGAGACGATATAACTTTCGCTGGAAACCTGGAGCAACTGAACGTAAACCAGGGTTTTTCTTCCCCCATATGCCTCGACTTGACTGGCAAATGTGGTTTGCGGGGTTCCAGATCGAATCAGGAACTTTCCAAAGCGGTTCACCCAGGTGGTTTGTCGAATTTATTAGCGCTCTAGCCGAACAACGTGCTGAGGTCCTCTCTCTCCTTGAAGAAAATCCCTTTCCTGAGGAGCCGCCAAGACAACTGAGATTACGACTTCACCATTATAAATTCACAACAGCAAAAGAACGACGAGATACAGGCGACTGGTGGAAACGCGAACTGATTGACCGCTACACTATAATCCTACCAGTAAGATGAGAATTAAGCTCGCCGGCGCCACAATAACCAAATAACATAAGGCAATCCTCCATTGGCAATCCTGATTGCGGCGCCAGCCCAACCTTCACCGATGCCATAGGTCGTCAAGCGACTGGCAGCTGTTACAAAACCCCAAATCGCCATCCATAATGCCACCGCACGCCACTGGCGGGCAAGAAACAGGATCGCGATGACAAAGTCAAAAAAACCTATCGCATCCAGTATAGAATCAGCCATGGGGGATGAAATGGCATGGTTGAAAATATTTATAGAAGTCACTTGAATTAATTCCACATGGGATGGACTTCCTCGCAATGCATTCAGACCATGACCCAAAAAGGTTGCGGAGACCGCAACTCGCATAAACCAAAGAGTCGTAGAGAATCCTTGACCATCCATTTTTCGACACGGCCACATCCAAACGAACAAAACAGCAGGAGCAGTGAAGCGCACAGCGTGATTGAGTAAAGCTCCTTGCTTAAATGGATTGTCAAAATTCAATTGCCAACGGCAAAAGGCATTAAGTAGAAAAAACAGACTGACCAAAGGTAACAAACCCCAACCCGACCAAGCCAGTAACCGACACCAACGACAACCTTGATAAACACCGAATAACAGGGCAATGCCTGAAGTCACCAGCAATATTGCCAGTAATTCACCCGTGCCACGTACCGAACCAGACCAATCAAGAATATCTCCCTCCCCCATTAACAATGGTTGTGCAGAGCCAAGGCATAGCACCCCCACCACTAGTTTTAGTGAACGGAGAGCGCCTGAATGATCATCATCAATTGAACAAATCTGAGAGTTTACTGTCAAAATTAGGTGTAAAAAAGCGTCACGGAATTATAGGGTTAACTAATTACATCAAGACAGAATCCTCATTGCAGTCTATTTAAACCATTAAATATCGATATTACAATCCTACCAAAACCATGAAACACATTTTCTACTTTTCATCCATTGCATTACTCTGCACATACCTCACTATTCATGCCAAAGAAGCCAAGACTGATGATGGTTGGACCGCTATCTTCAATGGGAAGGACCTCTCTGGTTGGACCGCTAGTGAGAACAAGAAATCGTGTAGTGTTCAAAACGGACAGATTGTACTATTTGGACCTCGTAGTCACCTGTTCTACACAGGAAAGTTCAATGGAGGGACTTTTAAGAACTTTGAATTAAAGGCGGAGGTCATGACGACCCCGGGATCCAACTCGGGTATCTACTTTCACACCAAGTTCCAGGAAAAAGGCTGGCCTGGGAAAGGCTATGAAGCTCAAGTGAACAATACCCACAAGGACCCAAAGAAGACAGGTGGCCTCTATGCTGTAAAAGATAACTTCAAGCCTCCAGCCAAGGATGGTGAATGGTTCCACTACCACATTATTGTCAAAGACAGGCGGATTATAATAAAGATTGATGACAAGGTTATCACTGATTACACTGAACCAGATGGTCTCAACCGGCCAAATCGCCAACTTGACCGGGGCACGTTTGCCCTTCAGGCTCACGACCCGAAGAGTAAGGTTTTTTATAGAAGCATCGTTGTAAAGCATCTCGGAGATTAACTGTCATTCATCACCCTTAATTTCAGCCCAACGCGCGGCATCGAGAAGAGGTGGAAGTTTAGGCTCATTTGCTAGATGAGCCTCCATATTGCGAAGTCGTTCATCAGTAGCAGGATGGGTACTCGCCCAGTCAGGAATGATTGAATCAAGATCCTCATTTTCTTCTTTAATTCGCTTGAAAAAATCTCGCATCCCAAATGCGGAAATTCTCTCTCTTTGAATTTTTTTAAGGGCCCATGCATCGGCATCAGACTCCATCTTTCGTGAATAATGTAAAATGGATATGAGGCTGGCGCCTTCCAGTAAAATCTCAGCAGTTTCAAGTTCTTCAAGTCCTCCGACAATTCCAACCATAGTGGAAATTAAAAATACGGCACCAACTGCCTGAGACAAATTTTTCATGGTATGACGCCGTTCCACATGGGCCATCTCATGGGCCATTATACCGGCAAGCTCCTCGGGGCTTTGACTCTCATTGATTAATCCCGAAAATATATATATGCGCCCACCGGGAAGAGCAAAAGCATTCGTCTCTGCATTTTCTATGATTGTGATGGATGGCTCAAAATAACTATCTGGGTCACTCAATCGTTCTGCACAATTTTCAAGGAAATTTTGCATATCAGGCATGCTCGATACTTCTAGACCGTATTGATTAAGGATCATGTCATGAAGTGAATCCCCTAAGGCAATATCTACTTTTTCAGGGATTAACCTCCAGAGATTGGAGAGGAATAACATTAAAATTACTGCTACAGCGGCAATGCCTCCAAGTAGAAGTAAAACCTTGAAGGGAATTGGAATAGAAATATCTGAGGAACCTTGCAATACCCCAAGCGCTTTTTGAATATCCGGATGATCAGGAATTGTCAGGACGGGATTGTTAACCCGGTCCTCGACTCCTTGAAGGGTGATGCGAATTTTTTTGCTTGAAACCGTATAGCTTAACAAGTGAACGGGCGACCATCTGCTGACGGTGCCATCTGCGAACGTTAGGACCAATTCGGAAGAACCAATCTTCACATCGCATGCATAAATACGGGGACTGAAACCGTCGAGAAACTCACCGTTGACCTGATTCATGTGCAAGCCTTGTTTCAAGCAAGGTTAACCACCAAATAAATCACCCAGTGCCTCAGCAGCTTCGCCAAGGCCTTCACCAAGGGATGATGCTGACCTATCACGCATCGCGACTTCAATTGCATCCATGTCTGGGGTTTGCTCCATTGCAAGGCGACTGGCCTTCATTTTAAGGAACATGACTATGGCCCATGGAAAAGCGATACCCAAGGTAGCATAAATCATAAGATACATCAGTAACATATAACCCAAAAGATCGCCACCGGTTATGGTATTACGAAAACGAATCCCCTGAATGGAAGTTTGGTTCCACTTATATCGCAAGAGATCGGCCTGCATCCAAAAACTATAGATACCGCAGGTGAGAACGCTCAAGAGAATGCCAACAAGGTACTTGGGCATAAGCTCATCACCACGACCATGATACTGAAAGCCTTCTGTTCCATAGTATGTGTTGCCGATCAGATAACGATCAAGTTCTGCACGGAACCATGGATAATAGATTCCAAGAGTCACCCCTGTCAGGAACAAACCCTTTAGGTGTAAGGCATAGCATTCTCCTAAACGACCAGTGAAAGACATTCGTACATTCCTCCAAGAAGTCCGAGCTAAAAGAAACTTCCATTTGGCGTAAGCGAGAAAAGGAAGAATAATTAGAATAAAGCCATAGGCAAGAAAAGTCAGCAAAGCTGGAACTTCAACTGCAGTTGCAATGGCCCAGATGACTACGCCTATAGGAAAAACAATCAGTATACCCTTGAGAAAACCAATAAATAACTCCTTGCCGGTCGCATGGTAATCCAAGGGTTCGTTCATTAGAATAGTATTGTTCCAATGAAACTTAAAAACCTTTGCCTTGGCCCAGAATGAGTAAATCCCAAGAGTCACAAGGGTCAGCAGGATATTGACAAGGTTCAGGACGAAAAACTTACCTCCTTCGCCAATGTAGCTCAAAAATGGCCCGCCTCCATCAGGAGAAGCAGATGTTGGTATTGGAACCAATAGATCAAGGGTTCCATCATCCAAGCCAGGTAGATTCTTTACCTGCATATGACCATCCGATTCCTGCACCCAAGCCTGATCCTCAAGAACAATTCGCCCACCCTTGATATATTTACGAATATCCTCAAGGGAATAGGGGCCATGGGGTGTGCCGTCCCGATAAATGAAAATGTTCATAGGGGAAAAAGTTATGTCATATTTAAAGTAATTTAAGTGTCAATACCACCAACATCTCCCAAGGAAAACTTTTCTCGTTGAAAACTCAGGCAGTAACGCTTTGCTTTCGGTCCTTTCAAATCAATAAAAACCGACCATCATGGCGCAGAACCTTTTCGACAAGGTGTGGGACTCACACACCGTAAAGACCCTTTCAGATAAACGGACCCAGCTCTTTATTGGGATGCACCTTATTCACGAGGTGACCAGCCCCCAAGCCTTTGGAATGTTGCGGAACCTCGGACTTACCGTCCCCTACCCGCAAAGAACATTTGCCACCGTCGATCATGTAGTGCCAACGGAAAACCAGGTTGAACCATTTGCCGATGGTCTTGCAGCAGAGATGCTGGAAGCACTCAGAAAGAATTGTGAGGAATTTGGTGTAACTTTTTTTGATTTACCATCCGGCAAGCAAGGCATCGTGCATGTTGTCGGCCCGGAACAAGGCCTTACGCATCCCGGCATGACCATCGCCTGTGGAGATTCTCACACATCGACTCACGGTGCATTTGGATCCATTGCCTTTGGAATTGGCACAAGTCAGGTCCGCGATGTACTTGCCACGCAGACCTTGGCAATGAGTCGGCTTAAAGTGCGAAGGATCAATGTGAATGGGAAACTAAGGCCTGGTGTGTATGCCAAGGACGTGACCCTCCACATTATTCGTAAACTGGGAGTCAAAGGTGGCCTCGGCTATGCATATGAATATGGTGGAGATATCTTTGACAACTTCACAATGGAGGAACGAATGACTGTCTGCAACATGGCCATAGAGGGAGGTGCTCGCTGTGGCTATGTAAATCCAGATGATACCACTTACGAATACCTGAAGGGGCGCCCCTATTCCCCCAAAGGCAAAGAATGGGATGAAGCCGTTGCGCGCTGGAAGGCAATTGCCTCTGACCCAGGTTGTCATTATGACGATATTGTGAACATAAATGGTGACGACATCGCGCCCACTGTCACATGGGGAATTAATCCGGGACAGGCTGTTTTCATTGACGAAAAAATCCCCTCTCCCGGGGATCTCGCGGCCGAAGATCGTGAAACGGCCGAAGAAGCGCTTGTCCATATGGGTCTGGAGGCAGAACAGCCTATAGCAGGAACCGATGTGGACGTGGCCTTTATCGGTAGTTGCACAAACTCCCGACTCTCCGATCTTGAAGAAGTGGCCAAGCATCTGCCCGGTCACAAGGTTGCAGAAGGGGTGAAAGCAATCGTTGTACCTGGATCACAGGTTGTCAGTGCCATCGCAGAGGAAAAGGGACTGGATAAAATTTATAAGGATGCCGGTTTTGAATGGCGGGATGCAGGATGCTCAATGTGTCTGGCCATGAACCCGGACAAGCTCATTGGAGACCAACTCTGTGCCAGTTCCAGCAACCGCAACTTCAAGGGTCGTCAAGGCAGTCCCACAGGCCGCACCATCCTGATGAGTCCTCTAATGGTAGCTGCGGCAGCGATCAAGGGCGAAGTCGCCGACGCACGTGAAGTTTTTGGAGTATAAAAAACTAAGCCGATGTCGGAGACTGAGGCATCGATGATTTAGCCCAGGGGCTGTTCCAGACACTGATTGGTAAAGCCCCAATCAGCATGAGAAAAATCTGACTGGCCACAAAAATCATCAGCCACCGAAAGCCTGCCTCCGAAAAACCATAACTGTGAAGCCCTTCCTGCAATAGGTTTGTGCCAAACCAGGACCATGCAGTCACGATGTTACCGAAAATGGAAAGAATCATAATACCACGATCACGCACTAGTCCGCCCCATCTAGCGTGTAATACTATTGCACTCCAGATAACAATTAAAAGCGCACCATTCTCCTTCGGGTCCCAACCCCAGAACCGACCCCAGGACTGATCAGCCCAGATGCCACCAAGCATTGTCCCGACAAAACTGAACAGCACGGCAAAACAGGTGATTCCATAAACCATGGAAGACATCGACTTTGCAGTCTCCTTCTCGAATGAACGGTCAACCAGACCACGGATCAAAAACACAACCCCAAGGATTCCAGCAAGGAACATTGCCGTATAACCAAAAGTTATAACCACAACATGAGTGGCCAGCCAGATATTGGTATCCAAGACAGCCTGCATCATCTCCATTGTGTCACCTCCCATACCTAGATGATGGGCAATGATCAGGGTGACAAAACCAACGACAGAACCAGCAGCAGCGCCAATACCATTCTTGTACAAACGCTCGAAAAGCAAGCCCAATACAACTGCACCCCAACCAATAAAGATAGCCGATGAGTAAAGATTGGTCACAGGAGGACGAGCCTGTATCCATATGCGGGAAACAAGACCGGCTGTATGCAGGATTAGACATCCGGTCATTAGCCAGAAAGCGATTCTAGTTAACAACTCTGGTTTCCAGAGCCAAGAGAGGAGAACCAGAAGAAATACCAAAACATATAGAGTCATCGCCCGATAGAAAGGCTGCATCTCATTGAATGAGTACTCAAAATTAATACTCCGTAAATCATATTCCATCTTGGGTGTAAGCTTTGCAAATTGGGCAGTCATCTCCTGAACAGTGTTGTTGAAGGAGGTGGAATCGTTGCGAGTGAAGGCATCAGCCAAATCAGCGTATTGTGCGACGACTGGATGCAAGTGCGCTGAGTGGGCGGCTGCGTTTAGGTTTTCACCAAGGTTCTGCCAATCCGTGGCATGAAGATGTACATTGGAACGATCAACGTGTGAGGGTCCAAAGCAGAAGAGCCAGGGAACCACAAGGCAGATGGCAAAGACAAACGGGGTACCAACACGACGGGACGGACTCACGCCTTCAAGTCGCCGAAACAGCAAAGCGGAAATACCGAGTACACAGAGATAAAAAACTGCGTTGATATATACGGGGCGTCCCTCGTGAACATAGTTAAGCCTCATCTCGGTGTCACTCATGATTTCCTCGACCATCTTGTCTCGAACGGCAGCATCCCGCCATAGGCCATCCCAAGGGCCCTGCTGGCCGACACGAAACTGATCACCCACCTTATAATCTTTTGTGAAAGCAGTCTCGTTGCCCTTCACGATATCGTCCCCGGTCAAGAGATCAGCAGTTCCCTTGGTAACCATGGGTGGAATAATTCCGAGCACCGAGAAACGGGCATTTCTGGCGGCTAGGGATTTGGCGTATTCGAATTCTTCATAGAGATCAGCATATTCATTGATAGACTTAAATATTTCATTAACCTGGACATCATTCAATTGATCCCCGTCAAAGGAGGAATTATTCTTGGCTGCTTGAATCGCAATGCGATACTTGAGAATAATTTGATCGTATTGATGTCGTGATAAATCCGCACCAAACTGATTTAACTCCTCACGGGCAAGAAGCGTTGCATGCTGAATAGTCTCCTGTGCCAATGGGCCTTCCCCCTGTGCCTCCACCTGATGAATTGCACTGTCGAGTTTGGAAGAAGATTTCAAAAAGGTTGAATACCTAGATCCAAAAATTGGTAGCTGTAAGCTCATGAATAATCCACTCTTCAGTTGGTCATAGAGAGAGAGGGCGCCATAGAGCTTTATGGCTTGGTTCTGGTAGGTCGTATATTTCTTGGGGTTGGGACCTGGATCAAGGACACCATTTTCATTAAGGTCCTCCCCTTCGTCCATCTGGCCATTTCCGTTTATGTCTTCCCCAAATTTGATACGCTTAAAATAGTTGTCGATTAGAGCAATATTTTCGCGCAACACTTTTTGTTTAGCCTGCAGAGCCCCAAACTGCTCACGGATGCCTGCATTGTCATTCTCGATTGCCTGAAATTCAGGGGATTTCTCATCAAGACTGGAGGACTTGGTACGGTTTTCCAGAAAACGATTGGTGAGAACTTCCAGTTGGGAGTCAATATCTAGTAGTTTGTCACGCTTGAATAGTTCGTTGAAGGAAAAGTACTTCTCCTCCCCGGGTCGGTAATCAAAAATGGCTAGAACCTCCGGATGATCTACACGAAAGACCTTGTATTGATCCGCTCTGGCGGGATTGAAAACAAGATCAAGAAACCATTTGGTAGCCGGGATTTTCTCTCCCTTCTCAAGGACAGACTGCTTACCTCGCAATACAAGCAGCACATTGCGGGCTATAGTATCGATGGGTTTGACGCGACCATCCTTCTGCACCGGAAGTCGACCAAAAGCTTCCACGTCAAAATCTCTATCATCTGCCGACAAAGATTGTGACAAGAAGAAAAGAAAAACAAATATCAGTATGCCCAGATTTTGCTGATTCATGAAGCTATCTCCTTTTGTTGCTGACGGGTTCGGCGTTTTGTAAAACGACCAAGATGCATACTGAACTGTACAAGAAGCCCAAGACCGACAACAGCGACACCCAAATATGGTAGAGATTTCCCTGGATTTTGTACAACTTGAAGACGAGTGCCTTTTTCGGTCTTCTCATTCCACCCTGACTGGAAAAAGGTATTTCCATCGTGGATGAGGGGATGGTTCATATAGATTCGTTTCTCCTCCTCACCCACACCATGCAGAAGAGTTACATCACTGGTAAAGTCCTTCGGCGTCTCTGTGCCAGGATAGCGCAGAAAACGAAAGTCGTCGAGTCGAACGCCAAAACCATAATTGTATCGAGTGCGGCGAAGGTCGATTGCATATTTAATTCCATCGTGCTCGAAATTATGCTTTCGATAGTTCTCAAAAAAACCAAGTCTGTTGGAGACAAAGTAAGGCCCATATGTTTTACCTCCTGCCTCTAACTCTACGATTGCACTCACAAAGTTGATTTTATCTGCCTGGTATGTCTTGGGGACTTTTTTCGGGGTTGCCCGGACTATACTTTTTGCAATCTGAAATGGGAATCCGCCTTCACCTTCACCCTCCTGCAGGAATTCAATATCTGTATTGGGAAAGAATTGCTTAATTACTATGGTAAATGGAAAATTGTCGCCATGTTGAGAAACAGGCAACGCCCCCCCTTTCTCGATCCATTCCACAGGAACACTCAATACAGAATCAAACTTGGGTTTAGACTGATCGATGATTACGAATTCATTCTTATCAAAATCGGTAGAGTATGTAGCAGTCTCCCCCTCCTCTATAACCATAAGGCTCTCCCTTTCCGTAAGGTCAGTAACCAATTCACTGATAAGCATGGTTATCAGACCAATGTGAATTATAGATACTCCTAGTTTCTTCCAAGAAAGCTTAAATCGAGTAAAATGAGCACAAAGCAGGTTGATAAAAAGAAGCGGACCAAGAATGCAACCACCAATAATAGGAATATGGATCCAGCGAAGAGTAATTGAAGGAACACCCTTGATGGAGGCAACTGAAAGGATTCCCTTAGCTTGGTCTTCAAGTAATGATGAAATAGGCAATATTGCAGCCCGTTTGGAGCTACCATCACCGGTCAATAAAGATTCCTTAATATCAGCCAAATTGGTGAACTTTAGATCAGGACCATCAAGATCAGCTGTTCGGTAAATCTTAAGAGCCTGTTCGTAAAATGTGTTGTCGTTGTAACCAGAGAACTTGTATCCATCTGATTTCAACTTGGCTAAATCGACACCTTTATTTCCTTTATGAGGGTCGACTGGCGGTAATGCCAGCGCCATGCGAGTGCCCATTGGCCACTCCTCAGGGTATTGCCAAGTCGTAAAGTAGCCCTCAAAATATTTCTCAAGCGTCCCTTTAATACCAATGTTGGTCTGGTCAAGGGTGCCAAAGAAAATCATGACGATTGATAATCCCAAAAGTACGACCGTCAGGCGTAAATCGGCAAAGAAGTTAAGGAATAAACGCATGTGACCTTTAACGAATTATAGAAGGCAAATAGATCAAAAAGGTCTTGTTCCCCACTAAATTCCCAAGCACTGGATTCATATAGACATTTTGGAGAAAATCTTTGCTGAAGTCTCCTCCATTCAGACCTGACAAATCATATGGATTCACCTAGAACTTTACTGTCTTAAGAAAACCCTCGAAAGCGACTCGCTGACTTTCCACGAGGACATTGTCCCCATTAAGTTTAAAGAACCAAGTGCCACCATCCTGAGTAACGACAGCAACAGCTGTGGACTTTTCAGGTCCACGTAGCACAACATAATTCGCCTTGGCACCAGAAATCTCAATCTGTTGAACGGGAGGTTGGTCCTGATTCAATTTCTCGGGAGTCAGCCCAACCTGCCCAGCCCAACGAGTAATATTAGCGTCAAGGCTTCCCGAATTGGATGGAAGACGAATGATCGTAACTGCAGCAGTCTTGCCATCATCCCCTGATATGGTAAAATTCCCTCGGCGCATGGGAGTCGATGGCAGGGTCTTCCATCCAGCAGGGACCTGCCAGGCGGGAGTCTTCGCGGAGCCGAGTTGTTTACGTAAGGCAGCTGGAAGATTCGGGGGAGGCGTCTTACGCATCTTCTCAAGAACTTCAGGAGGAATTGATGGAGGCGGCGGAAGACCACCGGGAGGAAGCGGTGGCGGTCCGGACGGAGGTGGAGGAGCTCCGGGAGGGACATCTCCCTTCCTTGCAATCTTTATCCCGCCGGCAACGGAAACGGCATGGGGCGCAGCAGAAGAATCCGGGAGCTGAAGTTCATCGGGTTCCCCTTGTAAACGGATACTTGTGAGGAAATCCTGAAATGAGGCTCTCCCCTTTCGAACAGCTTCTACATTTCCCTGAAGTTTAAAGAACCATGAACGATTATTTTCGCGAAGAATTGCGACAATAAACCTTTTATCCTCAGTTTGATCTTTTGGTGCTGCAATCCCCAAGCCAGACAAATCTTTTATGGAACGAGTTAGATCAAAAACAAGGTAGGCATGGGTACCAAGGAATAAATTTTCACGTAGACGAGCCAAGCCTTGGGTATCTGTTGCCGGTTGGCCTAATTGCCGCAACCAGCGGTTGAGGTTTTCAAGGTCTGCCCCACCTCCGCCCTCGAAGGATGTAATCGTGCATTGAAGCGTCTCCTCACCATCGACAATTGAAAAAGCAGCCATCTGCATGTTGGAAGTGGGGGCCACTTCACTCCAACCGGAAGGCAACGTCCAGCGAAGGTCCTGATCATATTCCTTAGGAACGTTCTCCTGAACAGATATGGGATCCTTGCTGCAACCCCAAAGAAAAGGGATTAGTAAAATTGAGGCGATAGGGGATGGACGTATCATTTCAAGGTTTTATGTGATAGTTACAATAGCGCATTGTTAGCTTTTTCCAAGAATAGGATTAATTGAAGAATCGGTCTCCACCAATTATGGGAAGAATCCTAGCCGGGAAATAAAACAAATGCCGGGAAACTAACCAATGGTTTTTCCGGTACTACGTAAATCATCACATGCGCGACTGATGCGGGTTGCCATTCCTTCCTCCCCCATCTTAAGGTAGGCACGAGGGTCATAAGCTTTCTTGTTCCCGATCTCTCCGTCAACCATCAACACATCATTATAATTCTTGATGATATGATCGGCAATAGGACGGGTAAAGGCATACTGAGTATCAGTATCGATATTCATCTTGATTACACCGTAACCAAGGGTCTCTCGAATTTGGTCAACAGGTGATCCGGAACCACCATGAAAGACGAGGTCAAACTGAGCATCCTGACCATATTTTGAAATGACCGCATCCTGCCCCTCTTTTAAAATGTCAGGACGAAGTTTTACAGCGCCAGGCTTGTAGTGCCCATGGACATTCCCAAAAGTGGCGGCAAACATGTAGCGACCTTGGCCAGCAAGGGCCTCATATACTGCAACCATGTCTTCGGGCGTCGTGTAAAGTTTGTCATCAGGCATATCTTCTGTGCCAGCAGAACCATCTTCTTCACCACCCACAACGCCTGCCTCAATCTCGAGGACAATCTCCTGGTCTTTACAAAGAGAAAGGTATTCCTTGGATATAGCAATATTATCTTCCAAAGGAAGAATGGAGGCGTCCAGCATGTGCCCGTTGAAGAGGTTATTCTCACCTTTGGAACGTCTTTGGGCAGTCCTTTCTATAAGAGGTTTGAGAAATGTTGGTGCCATCTCGGGTTGACAATGGTCAGTATGCAGAGCCACAAGCACATCGTATTTTTCAGCCAGACGATGAGCAGCCTCAGCAAGCGTGATGACACCATGGACCGTGTCCTTAACGTTTAGACCGGAAGCAAATTGTCCGGCTCCAGTCGAAAACTGGATAAAACCATCAGATTTGCTGTCGGCCAAAGCCTTCAAAGTGGCGTTCATCGTGACGATGGACGTACAGTTGACCGCCGGATAGGCGTAGTTTCCTTGCTGAGCTGCATCAAGCATCTCAGTAAATTGCTGTGGGGTTGCTATAGGCATGGATTATTTTGGATTAAATTCGACGATGGCGAAACAAGTTTAGCTTCTACTTAGCTGAGCGAAATCAAGAGGTGAAAATGTAATTCACCCTCAAAATGGCTAGAAAAAAATAGATGTGTAGATTAATTAGCCACCCAATGGAGGCAATGAATAAAGGCTGAAAAGAAGTGATTCACAGGGAATTATAGATTTCCTCTGCACGTTCCCAATTAACAAGACTCCAAAAGGCATTGATGTAATCCGGTCGACGATTTTGATAAGTTAGGTAGTAGGCATGCTCCCAAACATCAAGGCCAATAAGTGGAGTACCTGAAACGTCAGCTACACCCTGCATTAATGGGGAATCCTGATTGGGCGTGGATGTCACGGCAAGCGACTTATCAGACTTGGCAACAAGCCATGCCCAACCACTACCAAAGCGATTGGCACCTGCAGCGGCGAACTCGCTCTTTAGGTTGTCAAAACCACCAAGGGAGACATCAATGGCAGAGGCAAGATTCCCTACAGGATTGCCACCGCCACTCGGACTTAGAATCGTCCAAAAAAAAGAATGATTGGCGTGACCTCCCCCATGATTACGAACTGCACCACGAATTCCTTCAGGCACAGCAGACAGGTCAGAAATAAGGTCTTCTACTGATTTGGCCGAAAGCACGGCGTCCCCTGCAATTGCATCATTGAGTTTTGTTACATAGGTTTGATGGTGTTTCGTATGATGAATTTCCATCGTACGGGTATCCAAATGCGGCTCAAGCGCATCGTAAGAGTAGCAAAGGCTGGGGAGTTCGTAAGACATTAGTTTTCTTTGGGTTGATGAAGATTATGGATGAATTTTGATCTATAAAATAATTTAGATTTCTAAAATGGGTCGTGAAGAAAAGTTTATCTACTTTGTTTTTACAATCCGTTTTTTAGCAAAAAATGACTGCAATATGTTCCGACACTCCACCTCCATCACTCCTTTTTCAACAATGAGCTTATGGTTATTAGTGGGCGTGGCGTTAACGTCAACAGCACCACCCAGATAGCCCATTTTCGGGTCTTCAACAGCATAAACAACACGTCCCATTCGTCCCATTACCAATGCTCCCGCACACATTGGACATGGTTCCTTGGTTACGTACAATGTACATTGATTGAGGCGCCAGTCTCCAACAATATTTGACGCCTGGGTAATTGCAAGAATCTCGGCATGGGCTGTCGGGTCATTCGTTCGGTTTACCTCATTGTGTGCTGCGCCAATGAGCTCATCATCACGCACAATAACGGCTCCAACAGGAACTTCTTCGGCATCATAGGCTTCAACAGCTTGATTGAAAGCAAACTTCATAAAAAATTCATCGTCCCGGTCACCAAGTTGGGACGGGTAAGTCTTACTAAAAACAGGAAAATCCATGAATAATATCTTGTTATGAATGGAAACTTGAATGTTTCGATTAAATTATGACGCGGAATCACAATTAGTACACTAGCGGGGCGCTTGACAAGGGCATGGGAATTCATTCCATAAATCCCCTTTTTAATTAATAACTTATGTCGGATAATGATAACGTAGTTGAAGTCGAAGGCAAGATCGTAGCGGTACTTCCCGGAACCATGTTCAGGGTGGAATTGACAAATGGCCATAGAGTTCTTGGTCACATCTCTGGAAAGCTTCGGAAGCACTTCATAAAGATCACTGTGGGTGATACCGTAAAGATGGAGATGAGCCCTCACGACATCGACAAGGCTCGCATCGTCTATAGACTGCGAAATGCAGCATCAAACCGGCAGGCTCCCAAACGCAGCTTTGGACCTCGCAGAAGAAGGTAGTTATTTTGCTTCACAGCCGTTAAATGAGGCTTGAAGAACAAAACATTATCCAATCAAACCATCCAATCATAACCCCCAAAAGCAGCCATGCTCGCTCAAAACATTATCGGAACCGTTGGAGGGACACCCCTCGTCAAGCTCAACAACATCGTCAAGGACGTCGATGCAGAAATTTATCTCAAATGTGAATTCTTTAATCCACTGGCCAGTGTCAAGGACCGTATTGGGATGTCCATGATTAATGCGGCCGAACGTGATGGAAAAGTATCCCAAGACACAGTTGTCCTGGAACCGACCTCAGGAAATACAGGAATTGCTCTCGCATTTATATGTGCATCCAAAGGTTATCGCTGCGTGCTGACCATGCCTGAAACCATGTCCAAGGAACGCCGGGTTCTTCTACGTATGCTTGGGGCTGACCTGGTACTAACTCCTGGCGCAAAAGGAATGCCGGGTGCCATCGCAAAGGCTCAGGAAATGAAGGATGAACTGGGAGATAAGGCCTTCATGCCCCAACAATTTGAAAACCCGGCAAATCCGGAAATCCACCGACAGACAACCGCAGAAGAAATCTGGACGGACACAGAAGGTGGCATTGATGTATTTGTGGCAGGAGTAGGAACTGGTGGCACAATTACAGGTGTCAGCGACATGATCAAGAACCAGAAGGGGAAAGCTATTACCAGTGTGGCAGTTGAGCCTGCCGAAAGCCCCGTGATTTCTGGAGGAAATCCCGGACCCCATAAAATCCAGGGGATAGGTGCCGGTTTTATTCCAGCGAATTGCAATACGGATCTCATTGATGACGTGGTTAAAATCCCGAGCGAGCAGGCCTTCGAAACATCTCAGCAATTAGCTCTCGCCGATGGTATACTGGGAGGAATTTCAACTGGAGCCAACATAGCTGCGGCAATTGAGATTGCCAAGCGCCCCGGAATGGCAGGTAAAAAGATTGTAACTGTTGGATGCAGTTTTGGGGAACGCTACTTTAGCACTTTGCTGGCGGATAAAGCCAGACAGGAGGTTGAAGCGATGTCAGCTACAGAGTAAAACTGAAACATTCCAAACACGAAAACTTTCTAAAAAGCCAACCTCCATCAAGGGGGTTGGCTTTTTTAATCACATGAGAGCGGTTATTCAGAGAGTGGCAAAGGCTCACGTCAAAGTGGATAATGTCACAATAGGTGTAATAGGTACAGGATTATTGGTTTTCCTTGGAGTAGAAAATAAAGATACAGTTGAAGATATTGAATGGCTTGCAGCAAAAATTCCTTTGCTAAGAATTTTCGAAGATGATGAAGAACGTATGAACCGATCAGTCATGGACATTGATGGCGACATTCTGGTCATCAGTCAATTCACAGTCTATGGCAACATGCGTAAAGGTACACGCCCATCTTTTAATCATGCAGCCAAACCTGAAAAAGGTGAATCTGACTACGAAAGCTTCGTTGACTGCCTTTCAAGAAATATTGGGAAGCCTGTCCCAACGGGCAAATTCGGTGCAGATATGCAAATCGAAACCATAAATGATGGTCCGGTAACACTGATTCTCGACACAAAGAACAAAAGATTTTGAACACCGATCAAGAAAAGATTATTGGCCCAGAATTTCTGAACCGACCTGTTCTGACAGTTGCAGAAGAATTAATCGGAAACCATATCTGTCGAAAAATTGCAGGAGAAGTAGAGAGACATATAATTACAGAAGTTGAAGCCTATGATGGTCAGGAAGACAAAGCCTGCCATGCCCATAAAGGAAGAACTCCACGCAACACAATAATGTTTGGACCAGCTGGAAATTGGTACATCTACCTCTGCTACGGCATGCATTGGTTGCTCAACATTGTTACCGGACCGGAAAATTATCCGGCAGCCATACTGTTCCGAGGAATCAAGAATACAACAGGTCCAGGCAGGCTGACCAAGAGATTGCAAATCGACAAATCACAAAATGAGAAGACTGCCTCGCCTCAATCCGGGCTTTGGCTGGAAGGTGCCACAGGGCAATCCCAATCAATTCAAATTGAACGAACCCCAAGAATTGGTATTGGCTATGCGGGGAAACACTGGGCCAATGTACCTTACAGATTTGTAATGAAGGGTTAACACTGGGCCAAGCCCTATCCCGAGTTCATTGTATTTCAACTCCAGTTGATTCAATCAGGACTTTTATTCTTTCGATCCAGCAAAAAGCTTCGGCAAACTGAAATTCCAGCGCTCAAAAGGCTCAATGGTGCACACTTGGTCAGGCACAGCATCCAAATTTTTCAAAGGAGAGTAGAGCAATGATATAAAACGATCACCGAGGGGACGAATAAGCTCTGTAAATCCGTTATCCCAGCGGAGAATTGCATAGTCTATGGTACAACGCCATGAACCCCTCATCTCCTCACCATTCCGGATTCCCCTGATGGATCCAAAACGCCCGAGTTCAAGACGGGTTAGTTCTCCGGGTGAACTCAATAGTTTCCAATCACCACGAAAGAATTTGCTGGCTTGCTTTGCGGATTTCCAACGAGGAGTAATGGGGTTTGTTTTTCGAGATTTTTCATAAGACGCACGCCAAGGATCCTGGGGGAACCATTCGACCTTTAGAGCAGGTTGTGGTTCAGGTTCCACAGAAGACAATTCAACACTTGGAGGATAGCCTCTCTTCTGGAAACCAACTTCTGCTTTACTAAGGATATCATAATGACCTGTATCCCATACTATGTGCAATTCAGATCCCTGGCGAACCCAAAAACCATGCATGCCTTCAACTCCTTGATTGGAATGAGGCCAATTGGTGGCGGCAGTCCTATCTTTTTCAACCACAATGTGGTAAGGGAGTCCTTGAGATGAAACCAGCTCCCAGGTACCAAAGAATCCCTCGGATTCGTCTTGTTCTGCAGATAAACCACTACCTTTCGAATTGCCAACCTTTGGTCTGTACCATTTGCCGACATCCAAGTTATTGACTTTAAGTGCAAACATTCGCAAATCCGGCTCACCTGACATGGCTCGACCAGCATTATAAAAGAATGCCTCCACGCCAGCCTCAGTCCGACTAACAATCAGCTTATCACCCGAGTTCAATGCGAAATATATGCCATTACCAAAAGGTTTCCACTCTGATCGCATGACCCGCTCACCCTTCCAAAATTCCCAGAAATAAGAAACCAAATTGTTTTTACGAACAATCATGTAAAGATGTCCGTTATCTGGATGTGTAGCCCTCCACGCGCCAAGTACAGCCTCTCCCCCATTACTCGGATTAGCTTGCTGGGCCGACACATTAGCACCCTGGCTGAGCATAAGAACAGCCAAAGCAAGAGGTAGCATGTTGAGAATATGCATTGTGTGTAATTAAACGGAGAGGAAGGGTTTCGAGCCTAGCCAGAGTGAGTTTGATGTATGAATGATACTGGTAGAGTTCGACGGGAAATCAAGCTCTATCCACAAGGGCGATGACCGCCAAGAATCGAATAGTCCAGTACCAGATAGCTGGTGTGTCCCCGGCGAAGGCACATAATGTCCGTATCCTCCGCCTCGTTATTAAAAACTTCATGGTTAAAACTAAAACGACTGATCCTGTCATCATCAGGAGGAGCGAAAAGACTCCCGACAAAGGGACAACCCGGACGTGTCATCTCAATCTTCGTGTCGGGCTGAATACCGGCTGCGAAATTAATGTTTGGTAAACTTAAAAAAGGAAGTGGCGTTTTGTTTTCTAAAAGTTCCAACGCCATGTCTGTCGCGATTTGGGAAGAAATATCGACATCGGACCGGGCGCAACTTTGCTGATGCCCCTTCACCTCACGAACTGCATCATACTCCTCAGAAGAAATATTCTGGCTAAATGCGATTGAGGGAATTCCCCAAAAAGAGCCCTCCAAGGCACCGGCAACTGTTCCACTGGCCAATATCATGGGCAAGGTGACATTCATGCCGAGATTGATACCCGATACAACGATGTCCGGTTTTTCATCTAACAAGGAACCCAGAGCAATGTTAACACAATCAGTTGGAGTTCCTCCAATCTTCCATGCAGTTACATCCATGTCATTGAAAGGATCAACTGTTACCGGGTCCCGACGTGTCATGCCACGACCAACCCAGCTCTGCTCGCTGGCGGGAGCAGCAACAAAGACCTCAAACTTTTCCTGCATCCGATGCACAAGAACCTGCAGAAAATAGGAATCGATCCCGTCATCATTTGTCACAAGTGCGGTGGGTTTATTCATGGCATAAATAGTTGGTTGGATAAACTAAATAAGGGAACCGGTTTCCCTTATTCAGAAAAACCGGTTCCCTTGGATTTAAAACTTTTATTTGATTGGGTAAGGGTCAGGATTCTGCAGGTGCTCCCTCAGATTTCTCATCTGAAGCTTCATCTCCATCATCGGTGGATGCATCAGTATCACCCTGTGCTTCCTCGATGTCCTCCAATGCAGCACGACGACTGAGTTTCACACGACCCTTGTCATCGATGCCGATGCACTTGACTACGAGCTCATCACCAAGTTTGCAAACGTCCTCGGTCTTATTAACTCGAAAATCTGCCAATTCAGAAATATGGACTAGACCCTCCTTGCCAGGTAGACACTCAACAAAGGCACCGAAATCCTTGACGCCACGCACGATACCACGATAAATCTTACCGACCTCTATGTCACCGACCACAAGTTCAATTTCACGAATGGCAAGTGTAAGTGCTTCTTGGTTATCGGTGTAGACTCGCACACGACCTGTATTATCATCATCAATGTCGATGTTGGCACCGGTGGTCTCAGTGATGCGACGGATATTTTTTCCTCCCGGACCAATGAGTGCACCGATCTTTTCAGGGTCTATCTGAATGGTATGAATACGTGGAGCATTTTTGTTGATATCCTTACGGGATTCAGGAAGATGTTCAGCCATCCTGTCGAGGATTTTATGCCGAGCCTCTGTAGCCTGCTTGACAGCCTCAAAGGCTACATTAAATGGAAGTCCCTGAATCTTGAGGTCAAGCTGAAAACCGGTTATACCTTCGCGTGTTCCGGCGATTTTAAAATCCATGTCCCCGAAATGATCTTCGGCTCCAAGTATATCTGTAAGGATAGCGTACTTCGTTATGTTGCCATCCTCATCAGCCTCACTCACCAAACCCGCAGAAATGCCGGCAACCGGAGCAAGGATTGGAACCCCCGCATCCATGAGTGCCAGACAGCCACCACAGATACTGGCCATTGATGTGGATCCATTAGACTCCATAACCTCGGATACGAGTCGAATGGCATATGGAAATTCTTCTTCATGAGGAATGACTGGAAGGAGAGAACGTTCAGCCAAAGCACCATGACCAATCTCACGACGACTGGTGAAGCCAAAACGCCCCGCTTCTCCGACGGAATACGGTGGGAAGTTGTAGTGTAGAATAAAGGACTTGCTGGTGGCACCGCCACTGAGTCCATCCATATCCTGAACGTCTCTTGATGTGCCAAGAGTTGCGAGTACAAGGGCTTGGGTTTCCCCCCTGGCAAAAAGACCTGAGCCATGTACACGTGGAAGTACGTTTGTATCACAGGAAATCTGGCGTAAATCAGCTGGTGCACGGCCATCAACTCTCTTGCCCAAATCAAGGATATTTTTCCGATAGATGGATTCCTGAAGCTCCTCAAAAGCCAGATTAATGTTGATGGCATTGGCATCCGTGTCATCAGTGCCAACTCCCTCGTCAACAGCCACCTTTGCATCCTCCTTGAGCGCTTTAACTGCAACATCTCGATCTTTTTTGCTGTCAGTAAACATAACGTCACCAAGTCGTTCAGCAGCCACATTGGTACAGATTTCAAGAACCTTTTCGTCAACGATGACCTTTTCAAAATCTGCCTTTTCTTGAGCGCAGAGGGCACTTAATTCCTTTTGAGCCTGGATCATCTTCAAAGACTGTTCCTGCCCAAACTCAAGTGCTTCGCAAAAACGTTTTTCAGGAATCTGCATGGCAGCTCCCTCAATCATAAGCATCTTGGTTTCACTACCAACGTATATAAGGTCAAGATCGGACTCATAACGCTGTTCAAATGTTGGATTTACAACAAACTCCCCATCAATCTGTCCGACACGTACGCAACCAACAGGGCCATCCCAAGGTATATCTGAAACCATCAAGGAAGCAGATGCACCATTGACCATGAGGACATCTGGATCATTCACCTTATCTGTGGCCAGCAGTATTCCAATGACCTGTACCTCATTCATGAACCCTTTGGGGAAAAGTGGTCGCAGCGGGCGATCACAAAGACGGGAGGTTAAGATTTCTCGCTCACTGGGACGACCTTCACGTTTGAAATATCCTCCAGGGAAACGACCTGCGGCTGCAAACTTCTCACGGTAATCAACCGTAAGAGGAAACCAGTCCTGACCGGGTCGTCTTGTTGATGCCGCTGTGGCCGCGACCAAAAGTTCAGTTTCTCCAAGTGCAAGGGTAACTGCACCGCTTGCTTGCTTGGCTATTGTGCCTGTAGAGATTTCAATTCCTAATCCGTCTACGGTTATGTTGTGCTTCTGCTTCATTATATTCTTCTTGTTATTTGATATGCGTACATTTTCCAGATGTCCGGGCTTCACAAAAAAACATACCGGATCGCGGGACAGGATATTCCTGTACTGCCTGAAAGTTAGGGTGGGGTGTAGCCGTAAACATTGCCAAGGCGTTAAGCCTGTTTAAGCAAATAGATGTTAACGGCGAAGTTTTAATTTCTTAATAATCGCCTCGTAGCGAGTATATTCACGCTGTTTTAGATAGTCCAACAACTTGCGGCGACGACTTGTCATTTGCAAAAGACCGCGCCGGGAATGGAAATCCTTGCGATGCGTACGTAGATGCTCTGTCAAATGAGCGATGCGCGAGGATAATAATGCAATTTGCACCTCGCAGGAACCTGTGTCCTTTTCATGAACTCGGTTATCTTCGATTATTTCAGTTTTGTCTGGCATTTGATGTTTTCTATGGCTCGATTTTCAAAGGCTATTCGCAGGGCGAATTGCCGAATCCCCAGCACCGTGCCGGGAAAACCGTTAAAAAACCCCGTGAGGGGGTAAACCGAGGAACTTCCGTTAAAAGTTGGAAATTCTCACGTAAAGCGGAACGAAAATGGAAATCCCTGCAAAGTTTTCAAGCGAAAAATGAAGGAACATTCTGAAATATAAAATTGTGGACACAAACAAGTCCCATCTACCAACAGGAATATTAATAAGTAGTTAGGAAGATGGTTATTTATCAATAATATGCATTTCCGGAATCGTTTACTACTCGAAAGATATGCCTTGAATTCCATGACAACCGGACAGCATCTGAACCTGGCACAAGATTTTGTTCTTCCGAAAAACCAATTCCTGCCGAATAACAGGATTGGCTGCAGATATAAGAAGGGTTTTTTCAGCCACGATTTTTCTGGGACTGCAACGATGGGCAAATTCGCCGCCAATAATAGTTCGCCAATTATCCATGATTGTCTGCTCAACAGAAGGTTGTAAAATATTATGTTTCTGGATCAACTGATCCATCAACCCTCCAATCTCCTTGACTCTCCGTTTATTGGGAAGTCGACGAGGCGAAGGCAATCCACGGAATGCCGCTATCAAGCGCTCGCTTTCCAAATCCATAATTAATTAACCACCGGCCCAAATCACATTAAAATCATGTCCGCCCAGAAAATTTGTAAGGAAGTCTCGCTGGTCACCCTGGATTTCCATTGTCTGTCCCAATAATTTACCGCCGGTCCCACAACGTTTCTTAATAGTATTTAGGAGTGGTACCCGTTCCCCATCAGGAAGGCCTGAAAAATCCCAAAGAACAGTCACCTCTTTGCCTCCTCTACCAGTTTTCTCCCTCCGCATCCTGACCTGGCGTGGTTTTGATTTTCTCTTGGAAACAGGAACAGCTTCTTTATCGGATTTAGGGGCATTATTTTCAGGGAAGCCTTCTCTGGATAATTCAGCAAAAGGGTTTGCGGAAGAGAGGCTTCCGGTATCATTAAGCGCTATCTTTTGTTTTTTCCTGCCCATCTTGAGAGTAAATTGTTGTTATTCAACAAGACTCCATCAATCAAGATCAGTTGTCAATCGGTCCATCAACGACTTCATGGTGGCACACCCCTCCTGTTTTATGGAATGAATCCCGGATTCATGCAGACCGGGAAGTTGCTCACATCGTATTTCGATCGAACTAAAGGGTTTTGGTAAATAAAATTTGTCCCATGATTTCAATCGCCAGGCTTGTTTAAAATTGGGAACGAGCAATAAAACTGGAGACTTCGCCATCTTTGACAAAAGAAGAGCCCCTGGTTTCATCTCATAACACGGACCACGTGAACCATCCGGGGTAACTGCAACATCGTGCCCATCAGACAATTTCCCCAAAATACTTCTGAGTGCAGTGGTCCCACGATAATGTCTGGAACCACGTACTGCATTGATCCCAAGAATTCTAAAGAAAGCAGCGAGCCATGCACCGTCATTACTTGCACTAATCAGACCAAAAACTTCACGATGGGACCGGTACCGACGATAGATTTCAGACGCAGGAAACAACCGGTTATGCCAAAGTAGGATCACCATGGGCACAGTCTGGTCCTCAAGAATTTTGCGTTCAGCATCAGATCGAAACCGGAAACGCAAGGTCCGTCCCCAGATTCGAACAATGAACCCAATGGGCAAGAGAACAAGCCACGACAAAAACCCAAGTTTCTTGACTGATCGTTTCAGGGCACTGGAAGATTTTTTGTTCACAAAGTGTATCAACTCCATCGTAAATTCCAGAAAGCAACAAAATACACGAATGTAAAATTAATCTGATCAAGAGAAAATCAACCCATAGGAACAAAATGTCTAATTAAAGGCTAAAGAAAAAAATTAACGATATTTTTAGCTTTCCATATTGACATCGTCCCCGGGATAAATTCTTTCGATCGTTCTTAATCGGAATTTTGGGGTAGTAGCTCAGTTGGTTAGAGCGCCGGCCTGTCACGCCGGAGGTCGCGGGTTCGAGTCCCGTCTATCCCGCCATTCATAATCCCCGTCAGATTGCGTCAAAGAGCGTACAAACCCCACTAATACAGGGTTTTTCTGGGATTCGCCGGAATCGTGAAGCCGAAGAAACAGTTTCGATGAACGCTATAATAATCTTTCCTGAAAAGACACACGCTCACATGCGAGCACATTCGTGAAATATCCGCTACGCCGATTGTAACGCGTTAATTTGGTCGTCAAAAAACGCCTAGAGTCCGAAAATATATTGAGGCTCGGTGAACGAAGCTTCATATTCCTCCCAATTATGTACACAGACAGGCGCATGAGACTGCGATCCGGTACCCGGTGGGCACTGGTTTCCCGCCCGGAATATTCCTCCCCGATTCCTCCCAAATCGGTTGCATAAACTTGCACTTTATTGCCGTTATCTGCTATATTGAGTGCCAGTTAAGGTACTCCCCCACCCCTGTATGGGAGCCATTCACACGCAATAAGCGGAAATAACAAGCAACACACGGAAATAGGTTTCGACTCCAGCCACCTCCACCATTTTCGATCCCGACAGATAACGACAATTCTTGTCTATCCCAGACTGTCACTGAAGTTTCAGTGGTTGAATTAATTAGATCTATGGATCAATTTGCCCATCGCATCGGCAAAGGATTCGCCAAGTCCATTGATCTCTCATCATTCAATGCAATGAATGATGAGCCAGTCGCACTCTACGAAGTCATAAGATTTCAAGATTTCAGCAAATTGCACTTACCTTTATTTATAAAACGATCTCGCAGTTGGGCAGGGCTCGGCGTAAAGCCCTCACATCAGCTGAAGACAATCCTGTGCAACCAGCGAGATTAAGGTATTGGAGTGCCTTGAGGCCCCTGAGATGCTGAAGTCCGTCTTTGCTGATAAGTTCACAGGCTGTCAACGTCAAGTCGGTCAAGTTCGACAAGGAGCTTAAGTTGGCCAAGCCTTTGTCTGTTATTTTGGCACAGCTGTCGAGGTAAAGCTCTTTTAGTTTTGCTTTGCCTTTGATATGCTTGAGGCCTTCGTCCGTCAGGCCAAAACAATCAGACAGCGTCAATACCTCAATGTCATTCATGTTCTTGAGTGATGACAAACCCGAACCATTGATGCCGATCAAGTGCCATAAGTTGAGCTCTTTCATTTGAGTCATGTGCCCGAGGCGGGCAAGGCCTGCATCAGTGATATCATCACTGTCACTGACACTAAGATGGGTGAGATTATCACAACCTGCCAAACCTTGTACGCCTCTGTCTGTGAGTGCTCTGGCACCTGTGACGTCCAGATGCTTGATGGTCTTCAAACCTTTGAGAGAAATCAATGTTTTGTCTGTGAGGCTATGACAATCGTATAGATTCAAACTGTTTAAATTACTTTTGTCCATCCTCACAAGACTGTCATCGAGCAAGTTCCATGACTCTCTCATATCCAATGACACGAGTCCGTTGGGTAAATTCAAATCGGTACCCTTGAGAGGCCAGTTGAAGCCAATTTCCAAATACTCAAGTTTTGTGAGTTTGCTAAATAGTTTGTTATAGTCTTCATCTTTGAGTGCAAAGATTCCATACAGAGCAAGTGACTTTAAGTTTGTCATGTGCTCAAGGTTTTTGATGCCCTTGTAAGACATCCCCTTGTTACCATGCCAATTACGACTTTGATTGGCATTAAGGTGGGTTAATTTATCGAGACCTTTCAGGTTGGCGAAGCCTGTATCACCGAACTTTCCCCTTTCACGAGAGATATCAAGGCGCCTGAGACTTCTGAGTAGTTCGGGACCCTTGCCATTAAAGTTTTCAGTGTTTTTGAGAATCAGTTCTTCCAGCGCGGGTAGGGCTTTGAGCTTTTCAAAAGTTGCGATGCTACCCAACTTCAAATTACTGAGGTTCAAACTCTTGAGCTTCTTGAGAGTAACAACGTGATCAAGGCAATCAACAGTGATTCGACTGTTACGAAAGATGGTAAGGTCGAGTGAAGTCAGCGATTTGTCCCGGCAGAAGATGGCCACGTGTTCATCATTGATCCGACCCCGGTTACCTTCCAACATCTTGAGTACATCGTCACGGCTCAGGCTGGGGTTGGCTGCCTCTGAATGCGTGATGATAGGCAAAAACAGAATTAACGCTGCGAAAATTCTCATGCCAGCAACTCATTCAAAGGCCCCATTTGATCTTCGAGTTTACCAAGGGCAAAATCAGGCTGTCCAAAATGATCTTGAGGTTTACCGGCCACATGGGTGATGGTTGTCAGCCAGTTGCCAATGGTGTGTTGGTGTTTGGCGGAACCATAACGCGGATAGGCGATATAACGCCCACCGTTGTTTTTGAGTTTTCCGCCAATGTTGCCAAGGGCAAACATGGGCCATTCAGTGGCTCCAGAGTGATGTTTGTCTGAGTTGTCACTCACGTAAACAATCAAGGTGTTGTCGAGCATGGTGCCATCGCCTTCAGGAACAGCTGCCAACTTTGTAGCCATGCCAGCAATCAACTCGACATGGAAGGTGCGGATTTTATTACGGCAAACTTGCGAACTCATACTGCCACTCGAAGCACCGTGGCCGATGGAGTGCACTTTTGGTGTGATGCCCAACCCCTGATAGGAAGAATCCAAATCGTCACAGTGAAAAGTGATCACGTTAGAGATACCACTGATAAGAGCCGCAGTACCCATGTCGAAATGGGCATCGAGGTGATCGGTGGTGTAGCGCGAGGTGTATTTGTCTGACACTTCAGGGGCATGTTTTCTTAAAACGTCTTGCATGCCCACCAATTTCACACGGCGGTCTTTCAAAGCCTCGTAACCATGCAGGTAATGACCCAGTTTTTCTCTTTCTTCTGAGGGCAATGTGTTTTGCAGCTTCTTTATATCGGCACTCATGGCATCAAGCACATTGCTTGTACGTGTGTATTTTTTCTTGATGTCTCCACCAGCCGCTATGCTGCCGTAAAGATTTTGGTAAGCCAGTTGAGGGTTGCATTGAAACGACAACTGCTGGTTCTTGCCTAAGGCTGAGATAGATGGATAAGCCGTGCCTTGTGATCCATTACCCATTTTCAACCCAATATGATTGAACACAGAGGGGAAAAGTTTGGACAGATGGCCATCAATGGTTGCATAAGCAGGTTGACTGTGAGCTGACGCTTTGTAGGCACCCAGGGCACCATAAAATCCACTATGCCCCCATGTGGCCATCCTTCCACTTAGGCCTTGAATAATGGAGAGTTTGTCTTTGAAGGGCTCTAGCGAGGCCAAGCTCACAGGCAGTTTCTTGCCTTCAAGGGTGGAATCCACAATTTCGCCGCCCCCGTGTTTCAAGCCTTCAGGATTGAGAAAGTCAGCCTGTAGACCACTGGATTTGACGACGAAGACAAAGCGTTTGGGGAGGGCGCCTTCTTCCGCTGCACGAAGGTGTTGGAGAAATGGTGAGAGGGCCACGGATCCAGCCCCGAGATAAATTCCTTTAAAAAATGAACGTCGATTATGCATGATTATTCCTTTTTTTACATTCTGTACAAAAATGAGTCTGAGGTCAGTAGGGTCACAAGGGTTTCCTTAAAGCTGCCACCAGATTCCAGATAAGCCTTATCCATTTCGATAAGGGTTTTGCTGTCACTGAGCATTTCGTTACGCCCCATCCAGAAACGGAACACGTGACGGATAAAACTTTGGCGGGCCAAATCTGATTTGGCAATTTTTTCGATCATCTCACGGGCATTCTTGACATCGCCTTCGATGGCTTTCTCCCCTGTGTGAGTGATGGCGCCATTTGTGTTTGTGGGCTTGCCCTTTTCCTGAGCCCTCCATCGCCCCACATGGTTGTAGGATTCAAAGACCATACCCAGAGGGTTCATCTTCTTGTGGCAGCGCCAACACTCTTCTTTTTCGACTACTGAGAAGCGTTCCCGCAATGTCTTGTGTTCGTCGTCGGGCACCTGCGCATCGACTCCAATGGGCACGTCCATGACCACACCGGCCAAAAGCTTCTCACGAACCCATTTGCCGCGTCGCACAGGGTCGTTATCGAAATTCCCACTATGGGCCACCAACCAACTGGGGTGAGTGAGAATGCCACAACGTTGGGCTTTCGGGGCTTCGTAATAATTAGCCCCCCCATTCTTGCCGATTAGAACTTTGGCAGTGTAGGGATCCAGGTTGTAACTTTGCAAATCGTGTTTCTTGGAAAACTTTTCTTTGCCACCTGAACGTTCAACCTCTTTTGCATCAGGTTTTTTACTGCTATTGACATAAGAAGGATAAACTTTGGTCGAGGTCAGTAATTCGTAGAGCACATTCTTATCTTCGTGCAACACATGCAGGACCAAGGCATCTGTGTCGTACTTTATGCGGTTGGCTGAATGACCATGAAATTGCATGAAACCGTCAAGTTTCTCAAATCTGTCGATGTCTTTGAAAACATCAGGTGCTTTGTGATAACCAAAATACTCACGAAAGAATTGAAGGATACGAGGATTCTTCACTGACGATGCCCGGGAATTATGATTGATCCTCAGTCTTCCAATTGTTCCACCCAGGTAATACCGAACGGCAGCTTCAACATCTTTTCTGGTCTTGAGCTGTCCCGCTTTCATTTGCTGCTCCAACCAAGTGTTTCTTCGGCTCCATGCAGGAGAACCCGTTGACATTGTTCTTTTGATTTCTGGATCCGAATCACGAGTATACACGTCCACTGTTTCAATTTCGTCGATACCAAATGCAGGCTGGTTATCGAAAGCATGATGAATGGCATGAACCAACTCTTGTGACGACAGGAACCGACGGCCATCAGGTTCTTTTTTACCCATGCCAATTTCCAAGCGATACACAAATTCGGGTGACAGTGCGATGAACATCAAAACGGCCTGCAAAGCTGTTTCATTATCCAGGGGCACATTCTTTTGAAAAACACCTTTCCAATAATGTTCGTTTTCTTCTTTTGTGGGTTTGCGCTGGAAGAAAAGCGCGAATGCCACATTCAAGGCATTGTCAAAATCTTTGCGACTGACTTCCCCATCGTTTTCCACAATCTCTTTAAAGATCACCGGGATACGACCACGATAATCCACTGTTCTTTTGGTAACACCCCCCACGAACATGGCTTCGTTGTTACCTGTTTTGCTGTCCTTGTTCTTGACTGAAGTGGTGATGCTGACCTTCAGACCCTTGGTCAAGATTTCTGACATCTTCTCAGCGTTGATCAACAAGGCTTCCAATGAAGCTTGATCGGCCACAATGCTGGCGTAATCGCTGAAACCTGAAGCATGGTGCACAAATTCAAAGAAGGGGTTGGCATACTTGGAAGCATTGAAATAACGCGTCGCCATTTTTTTACCTTTATGTGGGCCACGTTTGATCACCGAACCGCCCGTGCCGCCGATCTTCACACTATAGTATGGTGCCTTGCCATAAGCTTTGTCCCAGATTGCCGCGTAAATTGCTGGGCGTTGACGCCAAAGACGAGCTGGCGTGTATGGATGATCTTTGACGCTACCGTCGAAGAGCGTCTTGTGATCGACGTAGTTGCCGTACTCAGGCAACAGCAGCTTTTCGTCGAGCCCGAAGCCTTTGCCGACTTTTCCCATTTCGGCATCGAGCCAATCAAGGAAAGCACGCTTCTCACCAGCCGATGGCTGAGCCTGATCCTTCTTGGTAGGAGGCATTTCGTCAAACTGAACCTGAGCATAGACGGCATCCCACCAGTCGGCTATCTCGGGTGATTTCATCTCAACCTTTAGCGTTTGTAAGTTAAGGTCGCCTTTCTGCTTATCGTCGCCGTGACATTTGAAGCAGTAGGACTTCATGAAAGGGATGGCGTGCTTTTCATAAGCCAGAGTGTCAGCTTTCAAAGACCTCGAATCCCCAGTGAATGATACCACAATGGTCACAGCCAAAACGCCTTTCAAAAAGGATCCAGAATTCATACAATTCATCTTATAAATACTTTGTACGCGGGATCACGATGTTGGACTGAAACAGGTTGTTGACACAAAGGCCATCACCTATGGTCGGCACCTCCACCCAGTCCTTGCCCTCTTCGGGCTTTGCTTGAGCGCACACCAGAGAGAAGCCAACCAGTAATGAATTGAACAGCGGTACAAGTATTGTTTTCATCGGGAAATCTCTTTTCTGTTTGATCTTTGAGTAAGTGCAATCGTTTTGGTTATACATTGTTTGATTTAAAAGACATTTTTACGTTCTGTACTTGAAGAGAATTTCCCTGGGGATATGGCACTTATCATCTGGATTTAATGTCAAACGGTCCTGATGCTCGTCATCACTCCTTACATAGTTGCTCAAAGGCAATACTTCGACGACAATTTGGGACGCGTCAGCCCTCGCTCCAATATACTTTTTAGCTGAAGCCAGGTGGGCTTCATCAAGACTATAGAACCCTGCTCTATATTTACGGCCAACATCTTCTCCCTGCTTGTTGATACTGTAGGGATCAATAATTTCAAAAAAGTAATCCAGTAATTGCTCAAGAGATACCCTTTGGGAGTCAAACAAGGTTCGAACGCATTCCACATACCCGTCATATTCTCCCTGAGTCGAATTGCTGGTGCCATTTGCTCGACCAGCTTCTGTTGAAATCACCCCCTTGAGATAACGAACATATTCTTGTACTCCCCACAGGCAACCTCCGGCAAAATAGACCTCTTCCGTAGTCATTTCTTTTTTCTCAGTCACTGTTAATTGAGCTTCATTTGTAAAAAGGGGAAGTTTGAAACACTATTGAGGTCAACGAGTTAGCATGAATTAAGAAAGCCTGAATAACTGAAGGTTTGAAGACAGAAATTGCTAGACAAGGTTACCCCCATCACAATTGTAAACCTAATTTCAAAATCCAATTAACAATCAAAACCGACATCCATGGAGGTTTTATTAAAATTCATGACCAACAATAATTTATTAAGTCTGATTATACTAACGCTTGCAGTCAATGAGGCAATAGCTCAGGGCGAGCCACAAAAAGCAACAGATGATCCGCAACAAGGCGTTTTGCCAACCTTGACAATACATGGTCAGGAAAAAGCAAATATTCGCCCGGCCACAACCTATGAATCACCGATTTCCAACCTTGATTTCGATCCACGCGTGGACATCCAATCCAGAAATATGGCCGAGGCTCAAGGCGACATTAGCATCCGGGGAGGCATATTCGAGAACACAGGACTGCAGGTGGGCAGTGCAACTCTCTTTGACCCACAAACCGGACACTATATTACAGAGTTACCCATAGCCCCGGAAATGCTTACAGGGCCCAGAATATATACTGGAGCAGAAAATGCCCTGCATGGGTTCAACAGCGGGGTGGGAACAGTCCACTACGATTGGAGTAAAATCAGGCAGGGAGGGAGTGTTACGCTTGGCGGAGGAGATAATAACTTGAATTTCCAACGCATACATAGCGCATGGACCCAAAGTCTGGAGAAGCACAAGGAATGGAGCATGGGATACGAGGCAGAGTATTCCAGATCAGAGAGCGATGGAACCATAAAGTACAGCGATCATAACTTCAGTCGCGTTACTGCGAGAATGCAACTTCTTGGCCCAAACTCTCAAACGGATTTTTTCGCCGGCTACCAATCAAAAAATTTCGGGCTGTATGGCATGTATACCGGCGACCAGTATACCGCTTACAATCCATATGAAACAGAAAACATTAAAACACGTCTAATCCTCTTGAACCACCAGCAATCTTATGCTGAACAAAGTTACTGGGAAGTCACTGCATATCATAGAAGAAACAGCGATCATTACATATTTAACCGGTTCTCCCCGAATAACAAATTCATCCATGAAACGGACGTAAGTTCTGTGGGGCTATCCGGTGTGCATTCGATTGATGAACAGATTTCAATCAACCACAGCTTACAGATTACAAGTGATGAAATTGAGTCCAGCGTACTTGAAGTAGGTAAGTTTACCGACCGCACATATTACAAACTGAGTATTGTTCCTGAATATCGCCGGGATTTAAACAAACAAAAAAGCCTTCGGTTTAGGGCAGGCCTATCCTATGATGATACAAACCGGAACGAATCGAAAATATCTCCGATTGCTGAAATCAGCTGGTTGACAGAAGATATTAAAGGTGAATCAGACCGCACCTACATCTCCTACGCAGAAACCACACAGGTGGTGGGTTATGGTGGAATTGGTGGAAGTGAAACCAGTGGCCTGTTCAGAAGCAATCATGATCTGGACAGGGAAACATCTCAGAACTTGGAAGTCGGTCACTCCTTGAATCGAACTGAATGGAGCCTGGACAGCGCACTATTCTATCGTTGGGACGATAATCTGGTCGATTGGGTTTATTCCGGTTCGGGTGCTCGAGCCGCAGAAAATGTAGACATTAAAACCATCGGTCTTGAAATTATCGCAACTCGGTATTGGGATAAGCTGGAGGGAATCGCCAGTTACTCCTACCTGCATAAAAACGAGGACTATGGGAACCCGGCAGTCATCGGGAGTTTCTATGCACTCAACTACCCGGAGCACCGCGCCACCCTTGGTTTCATTTTTCACGCCAACGAGCAACTCGAAATCCGACTGGATAATGAATGGCGGGAACAAAAAGAAAACGCCCTACGTAGTGGCCCAAAAGATGCCCTATATAGTCATGTTGGCATCAGTTATTATCCGAGTCAGATTGAAGATCTTGAAGTCTTTTTTGCCTTGGATAAACCCTGGGACGATACCTTTCAAGAATTGCCCGGCACCCCGGGCCGCAGCGAGCAACTCTCGCTTGGCATTAATTACCGTTGGTAGTTAGCCTTTTGCCGAAGAGGGCTTTCAGTAAGCAGGTCTGATAATATATGTACTATCTGGCCATTGTATCTCTTATTTGGGCGTTCTCCTTTGGATTGATAGGCAATTCCCTGTCAGGAATAGACTTATTCCTTGTTGCGACATTACGACTCGGGTGCGCGACCTTGCTCTTTCTCCCATGGCTTCGCCTAAAAACGATAGCAAAGAATGACTGTCTAAGGCTCATCTTTTATGGTGCAGTCCAATTTGGATTGATGTACACCTGTTACATGAAGGCATATGACCATATACCTTCACACCTTGTCGCAATCTTTTCCATCCTGACTCCCATCTACGTTGTGCTCATTCACGATTTACAAGTCCGTAGCTTTTCATACCGATATCTTATTGCTGCGCTCGTATCCATACTCGGGGCAGCTATTATCCGTGCAAAAGGTACGCCATTGGAAGATATCTGGATCGGCTTTGGTCTCATGCAAATCGCAGGAATTTCCTTCGCCTATGGGCAAGTTTCCTACCGTAGCTGGAAACGCCGGAACCAATTGATAAATGATCGTGATGTATTCTCACTTCTCACACTGGGAGCAACTCTTTGCTCAGCATTGTTTAGCTTAATACTGACGGATTGGAATGGTATTGAAATCCAAACTTCCCAATGGCTATCAATCCTCTATCTGGGATTCATAGCCTCCGGGTTGGGCTTTTTCCTTTGGAATAAAGGGGCGGCACTTTGTAACACAGGCACCCTTGCTGCCTTCAATAATGCAGTCATTCCACTGGCTGTAATCTGCTCATTGTTTTTCTTTGGGGAGATCGAACATTTCTCGCCCAAAAACCTTCTTCGCCTGGCGCTTGGATCATGTTTGATAACCCTTGCCGTTTTCATTAGTGCAAGGAAACAAGGCAAGATTTCGGTGAAAAGATTTCGAAACATATAAAGAGTCTCGTAAGCGAACGACACTCCGACTGTCGCAATAAAGAGATAAATATCCGCATAAAGAAGTTAGATAATTGTCGTAATGAATAAATCCATGCCTATTGGTATTTGTTTTTTTCATTCAGAAGTTGATTTCGGCAATTCAAACGATTCAACACAGACCAAGAAACAAGCTTAATAAAATTAGTAATAGTTATCGAGGACGGCAAAACATTCCCTTTATTAAACAACACCGAAAGAGAACAACTTATGAGCGACAAGACTGATGACACAAAGGCCGTTGAGGAACTCGGCAAGGCCAGGGATGCGATCGTAACCGAACTACGAAAGACCATCGTCGGCATGGACGAAGTTATTGATGAGATGATGATTGCCATATTTTCCAGAGGG